>DASTBQ010000032.1:0-9706 GCA_035711995.1 Acidimicrobiia bacterium
AACCGTCACGCCTTCTGGGCGAAGGTCGACGTCAGGGAAATGACCGAGCTCATCGGCGAGATCGCTGATCGCCATAACCAGTCGGGCCCCGTCTGTGAATGACCCAGTCTCGAAAAAGGCGTGGGCGCCCCAATAGAGCACTCGCCAATCTTCGACGCCACCGGCGTCGTGGAAGGCACGCGCCGTGAGTCTTCCTCCGGACATGTCAGAACCTCCATGTTCGATGCAGGCGAATCTATGCGGCGCGGGGACGCTCCGAATTCTCCCAATCCGGGGGCCGCTTCTAGAATCCGGCGTCCTTGACTACCAGTCTGGGGCCCATAGCTCAGCCCGGTTAGAGCGCATCCCTGATAAGGATGAGGTCCGTGGTTCAAGTCCACGTGGGCCCACAATCGAATCCGCCCCAATCCGCTGAAGAACCGCGTTGACCAGGCGAAGCGCCGAGAATCGCATCTCTGAAGTCTGCTGGTTTAGCCAAGCCCTACCTCCTGGAGTACATCGAAGAGGACTTCGCCAGCGTCACCTACGTCTGCCCCAAGAAAGCGGACGGTCAACCCCTCTGAACGCAGGACACGAGCATCAGCGTCAGGAACTGTCGCTGGCATCGTCGTGGATAGTGGGCGTTGAGGACATCAGCCAGTCGTCGAGCAGCGCGGCAATTAGGTCGGGTCGTTCGTGGAGGAGGGCGTGGCCGGTGTCTGCGAGAACCACATAGGTGGCTCGTGGGTAGCGGTCGACCAGGATTGCTTGGTCGCGGTATCCCACCCAGGAGTCATGCCGTCCCGTCAGTATCAGAGTCGGTGCCTCGAACGGCGATTGGTCGGGATCTGGGTGGAGGGCCCATTCGCTCATGATGCGTTCGACGGCGGCATCGTCGAACTGTCCGATCGTGGGGACGACAGAGTCGTTGAAACGATGCACGGTCTCATCGGTCTGCACCACGAAGTATCCGACATACTCCTCGAGAAGGCTCGGGTCGAGCAGGGCGGCCGCATCGATGTCCGACCGCACGACTGCATGGGGTTCGGGATTCGTCGCACCGGGGATCAGAGGACAAATCAGAAACAGCCCATTGACCTGGCGTGGTCGCCGGGCGGCGAGACCACGGGCAAGATGAGCACCGTAGGAGTGACCGATCACAGCGAAGGGGCTCTGTCCGATCTGGTCGTCGATGAACTGCTCGAGGAGGTCCACGACATCGTCGGATGACTGGATCGAGTTGTGCGGTGGTGACATGCCCATTCCGGGTATGTCGGGGTAGATCCGGCGATAGCTGACCTGGGGGGCGAGCAAGGGTTCGAGGGCAGAAGCGAGTTCGTGATGTGTCGAGTAGGCGCCATGTATTGCCAATACACAGGGTCCGTCACCGGCGGTTTCGTAGCTCAACGTCGCACCACCGCCACCGTGGAACTTCTTCATTCTCCACACGCTATCGGGTATCCAAGATCACAAAATTGCACCCTGGCGGCGAACGCTGACGCGATTGGCTGGGAGTGCCCAGCCGCGTGATGGGACCCGTCGACCGACGTTTTTCGCCGTCACGCACCATGACGCAGATACTTCGGTTGCGAGTTGCGGGACCAAGTCGACCCAGGATGTGTTGCCGAGCACTGAGCGACGACAGTGACGGCAACGATGCAGCGATCTTCGGTGGGCGTGTGGATCCGTGACGTGCACCGAAACCCGAGCATCAATGGGAAGACGGCGTAGGGGTCAGAAGACGTGAAGGGCCCCGGTGACGTTTCCGCCGCCGGGGCCTTCTGTCATTCCTCTCGGGATGACTGCGCCTTCGTGATCCGACCGGTGAGGGCCTACGTGTCCGGCACTCACGAGGTTAGCCACCTCTGCGTCCGTCGTCTACGGCGACAACCCCCGGCTCGACGATCATCCCGGCCCTGTAACCAACCCCCCTGGCTCACCTGGCTCGACCGCTGTCTCGGACCGGGTGAACGGAGTCGCCGGACCTCAGTCGCTCCCGCCAGTTCGTCGTTGACGAGCTGAGACGATGGCGGGGATGACCACCAGTGATCCGCTTCGAGATATCTGGCCAACCACTCGCCAGAGAGGCGCAGGGTTCATCGGAATGCGATTTCTGCGGCGTAAGCATGAAAGGATCCGAGAAGCTCCAACTGCCTGTCGGCGCGGGCGACCAGCTCGTCGAAGTCATACCCGAACATCTCCGGATCAGAGCCGTAAACCTCACTCAGGCTGGCCCAAAGCGACCGTTTGGCCGATACCCCGGCCTGGAGGGCCTCACACTCCAAGACGCGGCTGAGAGGGGAGTAGGTGAAGATTCTTCCATTTGGCTTCAGACTCGATACCCGCTCGCCCGCCAGTGCAGCAAGACGCTTCAACCCTCCTCCTTCGAAACCGAGATCACGACGAATTTGGGCGAGGGTGCGGCTGTCCTCTTCGATCTCAGCGACGCACTCGGACAAGCGGGGATTCCATTCGGTATCACGGTTGTGACTACGAAGTCTCCTTGCCAGTGCCAGACCGGCGGCGGCGCCGGCCCAGTGGTCGTCCAGATAGATCTCGAGTACTCGCAATGTGTCTCTGCTCATGTCTGCCGGTCGAATACCCGGGGGTCAGGTCTCAGAAACGGGCAGCTGTCGAACGTTGGGGTAGGAGGTGGCATAGCCGGAACTCGAGTGAGCTGATGGCTCGGCGCCGCCGGTGACTTCACCACAACAGCAGAAGCTGGCAGACTCCGATTTCGGCAAACGGCGCGAGTTAAACACCCCCCATGGCAGAAACCACCAAGTTCAGCTCTGTGGACCAGTACCTGGATGACTTCGAGGGGCCGGTCCGCGAAAGACTGGAAACTGTCCGACAGGTGTTCTCCGAGACCCTTCCCGACGCCGAGGAAGTCATCAGCTACAACATTCCGGCCTTCCGGCAGGATGAGATGTTCGTGGTGTACTTCTCGGGCCATAAGGCTCACATCTCGATCGCCTGCTACCCGACCGAGAGGCTCTACGAGTCGCTCAAAGATGAGCTCGAGCCGTACAAGAAGTCGAAGTCAGCGTTCCAGATACCGCATGACCGGCCGCTCCCGCTCGATCTTCTCCGCGATGTGGCGCTCTTCAAGGTCAGGGACAACGCGGCTATCAAGACCGACAAGATGGACTGATCTGGAAACTCTGTAGGCAATCCCTTGGAATCCTTCTGGTCAGCACTTGCCCTCGTCTTCGTCGCTGAACTGGGGGACAAGACCCAACTGGTGGCTCTGGGATTCGGCGCTCGCTACAGGCTTGCGCCCGTCATGGTTGGTGTGATCCTCGCTTATACCGCGACCAGTCTTCTGTCAGTGATCGTTGGTGGTCTTCTCGGAGCTGCCCTGCCGACTCGGTGGATCGGTATCGGCGGCGGGCTCCTCTTCCTCGGCTTCGCCGTGTGGACCCTGGCCGGCGGTGACGGTCACGACCACGGCCATGACCACCATCCGACCCAAGAGGTCACGGGGCGGGTGGTTCTCACTGTTGCCGCTGCGATGTTCGTCGCCGAGCTCGGGGACAAGACGATGATCGCCACAGCCACGCTCGCCGCGCGTGGCGAGCCGGTGTTGGTGTGGATCGGAGCAACAGTCGGCATCATTCTCAGCGGGGCGATCGGGGTCCTCGTAGGGAGATTCGCCGGTGCTCGGATCCCGGAGCGATCGGTTCGCATCGGGTCTGCTCTGTTGTTTGCAGTGTTCGGCGTGGTCCTGGTCGTCACGAGTCTTTGAACGGTGCCTCGAACTGCTCGAGGGTCCCGCATCCTTTGTCTCCCGCTGGCTTCGGAGTCAGGCTGTCTGTGACCGTCGCCGACCCATCGTCGCCGAACCGGCATGGAGGGCGATGTCGAGGAAGAGCCCGATGATCGCTCCCAGGATGCCCCAGGGGGCGGCAGCGTCGCCGATGACGAAGCCGAGCACGTAGAGACCCGTGGTCCACGGCAGGAAGATGATCCCCAGGAGCGGGAGGATCCATCCGCCCGAGAAGGCTCGCTCCACCCAATCTGTCAGAAGCCACAGGCCAACCACGCCGAGCCGTGGGCTGATCAGCAGCAGGGTCAAAAACAGACATCCCATCCCAACACTCCCCTCTCAGGGTCAAGTCCGCATCTCTGTCGATCCAACAGTCTCGACGGGCAACCGGCATCACCCAGTCGGGATTATCGACGTCAAAGTGGAGCGATTGTTCGAAAACGCGAACAAATTCACAGCACAGACCCTCCAGCTGACCAGTCATCTGGAGAGTGATTCGGAAAACCCATCGTCTTCAGGGCACGACCCACCGATGACCAGGGACGCCAACCGAGTGATCCCCAACCGATCCGGCCCGTCCCGATCTCTCTCCGGGACGGGTCGGATCTTCGGCACCGGGCAAGACGTCCAACGAGAATCTCGTCATGGATAGGCCGCAGTCGGACATTGCAGGAGGATGAGCATGGCCTCGCCTGCAAAGCAACGGCGCTTCGAGGACCTCTACGAGGAGCATCGACTAGAGGTGTTGGCCTATTGCGTCCGTCGTTTGGAGAGCGACGAGGCTGCCGACGCCTGCTCCGAGACGTTTCTGGTTGCCTGGCGGAGGCTCGAGGAGATTCCTCCTCCACCTGAAGCCCTTCCCTACCTGTATGGCATCGCCCGCAGGGTGGTTTCGAATCACGCCAGGTCTCTGCGACGCCGCGTCAAGCTCGATGCCCGCCTCACCTCGCTGGGTGTGGCACCTGTCGCCGACCCTTCGGTCGTCGTGGTGCAGAACTCCCAACACCGGGAGGTGGTCGCGGCCGTACGTCGACTGAAGCCGAAGGACCGCGAGATCGTCATGCTCTTTGCATGGGAGGACCTCCCCAGGGAGACCATCGCCGAAATGATGGGCATGACCAGATCGGCGATCGATCAGAGAATCCACCGGGCCAACCAGAGGCTGGCACGAGTCTTGGAACCGGGGAGGTAGCGGCATGAGACACGACGTGATCGATCGACTGGTCAGACCGGCCAACCCGGTCCCCAACCCGCAGTCGCTCGGCGCCGACTTGGTGTCGATGGCCGACGAAAGAGAGAGGAGAGGTATGCAACACCAGCAGGTGGAAGCGGATCAAGTGGCGGAGCGCTCACGCAATGGTCATGTGACATGGATCGGGGTCGCCGCCGCGGTCGCATTGGTGATCGGCGGACTCATCATCTTCCAGGCGACCGAGGACGGCGATGTCGCCTCAGCCACGCCAATAGCGGTCGCCAACGAGTACCTCGACGCCTATGCGAACTTCGATGTGGATCGTGTCGCATCGATGCTCGCGGAGGACGCCGTCGTGGTGCCATGGGAGCCGAACGCCAATCGCACCGACTGGCAGAGCGATCTCCGTTATCTCGATGCAGTTGGTTTCGAGCTTCTAGTCGGTGAGTGCCGGGAAATTCCACCACTTGCCGAAGGATCCCGGGTCAATTGCGAATACGAGGCACATGGTTTTGGCTCGGACCGGATCGGGCTGGATCCGTTCGGCGGCAGTCTCTTTCGGCTGGTGATCAACGATGGCAAGGTGACCAGGTCTGACATGGGTTTCAACTTCACGGACTTCGCCGGAACGATGTGGTTTCCGTTTCAAGATTGGATCCTGGAGAACCATTCCGACGATTACGCCGTCATGTACGAAAGCGAGAACCTGAGCCGGCAGACCGACGACGCACTCGCCCTCTGGGAGCAGCGGGTCGAGGACTATGTGGCCTATGTGAGCGGTCAGTAGCGGGTGGGAGTCTGGGTGGAGCTGACGGCCTTCAGCGTCATCTCCACCCGGACAACTGTCTCCAGATAGACCCCTCAGACCCTCGCAATCACCGGCTTCCTCGCCCCGAGGGTGAAGCGGATCTCCTGGCCCGGGCGTATCCCCAGGGGTGGTGTGACCGAACCGAGAATCACGACATCGCCGCGACGAAAGGTCTCACCGGCAGCACGGAGCAAGCCGGCGGCGTGGGCGACAGTGAATTCGATCCGACCGGTGAGGCCCTCGAGATCGTCGATCTCTCCCACCGTTTCACCATCGTGCTCGACGGTGCCGCGAAGCCCTCTCACGTCGAATCCGGCGACGCGATCGTCGGGATCACCCAACAGGACAGCCTTGTGATAGATGTTGCCGGCCAAGACTTCAGCGATGTCATCGGGTGGCGGATCGACATCTGCCAGCTCGATAGCCGGACCGATCCCGGTGATGGCGTCACGAGCTTGCTCCGGGATCTCGACGTCCCTGTCGAAGTAGGCGGCAAGTTCGGGCTCGGCCACTGGACCGGCCCAACCCGAGCACGAGATGATGCTCCCCGAAGTATGAAGGGTGGCATCGGTCAGGAATCCGACCACCGGCCCGGACAGACCGAAGCGGGTGAGCGAAGCCGGCGCACCGAAAGCAAGCTTCCAGCCGATCGCGCGTACTCCCTGACGCATCGCATGTGACCTCAGCTCGAGCATCCGGGTGATCCCGTCCCGGACGGCGGGCAGATCCCAGTCGGGCGGAGTCACGTCCGGTCGGCCTCGTACCCGGTGTCTTCGAGGCTCCCGGCCCCGCTCCATCCCCACACCAGCACCACATCCTCGGTGCCGGTGTTGTCGAACCCGTGCCAGTGACCGCGCGGTGTGAACACGACGTCACCTTTGCTCGACGGCTCCCTTCCGCGGTCGGTGTAGACCATGCCGGATCCCTGGAGCACCACGAAAAACTCGTCTGCTTCGTGATGGCGATGACGATCATGCCTGGCTCCGGGAGGGAGGACCGTCCAGCCCAACAGGAAGTTCTCACTTCCGGCGACATGTTTGTCGACGAGGAACTGCACCTGCATATCGATCCAGCCGTCCCCTCTCTCCAATCCTTCGACCAATGGAACAGAATCCAGCGTGGTGCGAAACGGCTCCATCACGACATCCCGCTGAGAAGGTGATACACGTCGAACACGGTGACGAAGTCACGATGGTCGATCCCACGTCCGCGACAAGCGTTGAGAAGTTCGTTGGCCACCGCGGCGAGGGGAGCCGGAGATCCCTGCCGTCGCGCTACTTCTAGGGCCAGAATCATGTCCTTTTGCTGCAAGGTGACGTCGGCGAGTGGTTTGTCCGGCATGTTCCCTTCGAGGATGAACGGACCCCGATACCCCATCACCGGAGAGGCGACCACGCTCTTGAGCATTGCGTCCACCGCGACCGCCCTGTCGACGCCACCTTTCTCTGCCAGGGCCACCGACTCGCAGAAGACCACCATCTCCACGATGAGTGTCAGGTTCACGGCGACCTTCATCTGCACTGCGCTACCACTCGTCCCGATGTAGCTCACCTTGGAGCCGATGTCGTAGAGGAGAGGCTCGACCTTCTCGAACGCGGCACGGTCTCCACCCACCATCGTCGAGGCGCTGCCCTGCTCCAGGGTGATCGGGCTGCCCGATAGAGGGGCGTCGAGCATCACGAGTCCCGATTCGGCGAACTCTGCTGCGATCGCTCGAGTCGCATCCGGATCGATCGTGCTCATGTCCAGGTAGACCGAGTTCGGCTGCAGACCGGCAATCACCCCGTTCTCCCCCAGAGCGACGGTCTTCACAGCGGCCGCGTCGGTCACGATCGAGAAGACGACTTCCGACGTCGCGGCCAGCTCACGTGGGGAGTCGGCCCATTTCATGCCCAAGGCGAGTAAGGGCTCGGCCTTGGCTTCGGTCCGATTCCAGCCGGTCACCTGGTGCCCGGCCTCGAGAAGTCGGGGGACGATGCCCTGACCCATGTCACCGAGACCGACGAATCCAACCTCCATCCGATCCTTTCATGCGGGTCGGGCCACCTTATTGGACGGAGCCCGGGGCGGACCCGACCGATAGCGGACAGCTACTGACAGGTTCCGTTCCGACTTTGTCGAACCGGCGGTCTGGGCCATCTACTGCATCCTGGTTCCGCCAAACCTCATGGGGACGTAGCGGGATCGGGGCCCGACTCCTGAGGGCGGCGCTGAACCACGCTCGAGCGCATGGGGCGAAGGCGGTCGAGGGCTATCCGATCGACACGTCAAAACGTGGAGGGGAGCTCACACCGGGGTTCTCGACCGGAACGCTCGACATGTTCGAGGGCGCGGGTTTCATTGCCATGGGGTCCCTACCGTCAGTTCGAACCCTGGTCAACCTGCCTCTTTGATCGATCCCTGACCAACGTGTAGCCGTTCTCCTCCACCCGGATTCGCTTCCACCACACAAAGACCGCACCCAGGATGATCGCCGCGATCGATACCCAGCCGTTCCGTGATATGCCCCAGAAGCGGAAGGTGGTGTCGGTGCGAATCAACTCCATCGAGAACCTGATCACGCCGTATCCCATGAAGTAAAGACCGACCAGACGTCCCCGGAGTGATGGGAAGCGGTTACCTGCCCAGATGATCACAAAGACCAACCCGACATTGAGCAGTGACTCGTACAGGAAGGTCGGGTGGAAGGTCTCGGCGTCCGGATAGGCGGCGGGTCGGTTCTCCGGATCGATCTCGAGACCCCAGGGCAGATCGGTGGGAGTCCCGAACAGCTCCTGGTTGAAATAGTTGCCCCACCTGCCAATCGCCTGGGCTGCTGGTACCGCTGGAGCCACCGAATCGAGGAGGTCGGGGAGGTTGCCTCCGAACTTTCGGGTGTAATAGACGAGGGCGATGGCCCCCGCGGTCAACCCGCCGTAGATGGCGAGACCTCCCTCCCATACGGCGATCACCTTCCACCACTCCCCCTCGAATCTGGAGAGATGGGTCGAGATGTAGGCGATCCGGGCCCCTATGAAGCCCCAGATGACGAATCGAATGACTATCCGCTCGGCGACGGCGACGTCCCCACCTCGGGCCGCGTACCGATTCTTGATGATGAGCCAGGCGACGACCACCCCGGTCATCACCAGGATGCCGTAGAACGTGATGCGTAGCGGACCTATGTGGAAGTCGTTGCTGGGTGGGGATGGGATCGATGCCAGGATTCGGATCATGCGAGTTGCGCCTCCTCGGCACTCCATCGTTTCCAGAGAACCGCGATGGTGCTCCAGATGATGGGCACGGTCGCGATCTTCATGATGATCCCCGCCAACTGCTGGTCTTCGAGCGCGGTGAGCGACCCGATCCGGGGAGCCAACTCGTAGATGGCGTAGATGGGTATCGAGGTGAAGGTGAGGAAGCTGGCCGGTATCACGGCGACGACGCTGGTGGTGACGAACAAGTAGCCCATCTTGGCGAACTGGGACCGTGCCCGCCCTTCGGTTAGGGGTGAAATCACCGGGAGCCACAGCAGAAACCCGGCGACCATCCACAGTACATCCATCGCGAAGGATCCCAGCTGGCTGTTGCGAAGCACCTCGACCGTGCCGGGAGCGTGGGTGGAGAGCAGGATCGCGTTGTATGTGAGACCGGTGGCCACCAGGGACCGGCCAAACCAGAGAGCAGCGCCCTGGAGCCGGACGAGGGAGAGAAACCGGCGAGCCATCCAATCCGGTGTCCCCAGGAGCAGCAACGGTGCAGACACCAGGGTGTAGAGAAGGAACTGGGTCATGTGGGCCGATGCGAGATAGCCGGCCCCGAGTGCGCCCAGAGGCCAGTCGGATGCGAGCCAGAAGACGAACATCCCGGCGACGAAGAACACCGTCTTCTTGCGGTCATGCGGCCCGGGGTGACGCCGTAGCGAACGCACGTAGAAGAAGACGGGGATGATGCTGGCCACCCATATCCCGGGGTAGGG
>DASTBQ010000033.1:0-3997 GCA_035711995.1 Acidimicrobiia bacterium
CGAGGACCACATGGTCTAGCCCGCGCTCGGAGAGGAGGTGGCTAACTGCGAGACCGGCATGCCCGGCCCCGATCACCACGGTTGGAATGCGGTTCACGGGGCCGGACATAGGTTCAGCCGTTGACGGTTACCGCGACGTTCGTCGGGTTTGTGATCACGTCGAACACAGCGGATCGCTTCTGGGACTGGGCGACGAGAGCCTCGATCTCCTGTGGGGAGGCGTCGGCGTCGATCTCGTAGTTCACCCGGATGTTGTTGAAGCCGTTCCGCACCTCGGGGTCGGCACCGAGGATGCCGAGGATGTCCATGTCACCCTCGATCGTGGCCTTCACCGAGTTGAGCTGGATGTTCCGGTTCTGTGCCACCGCGGCCACGCCAGCTGTGAGACAGCTGGCCAGACCTACAAGTACGAACTCGACCGGTGTTGCCCCGTGGTCCTCGGAGGCGAACACCTCCGGGTGGTCGGCGCTGAAGGTGAAAGTCGACTTGTGCTTCTGATCTCCACCGAGACCGAAGAACTCCTCGACTGTCGACTCGCTGTGGGTACCCACCTTCCACTCGTTGGTGGCGCGCCATGTGAACTTGGCACCCTCAGGGGCGCCGGAGAGGGCGTCGCGGGCACCGAGCAGATGCTCGACGTTCACGCCGTTGTTGGCTGACTTTTCTTCGGTTGAGGTCACTGATTTCTCCTTTAGAACGATGTATAGACCGGGTACGCCTAATAGGGCTCTGGCCCTGTTGGGCTCCTCGGGTGGTCGGCGTCGCAGCGACTAGATAGTCGGGCCCACCCGGGAGCAGGTACACCAGCTCGTCGGGATGGATCGTGCGCTGCTGCGCTTGCAGTGCGGTTGCATCGTGGCTCCTGTTCGCTTGACGCGCTCTGAGAGCGCTGCGAGCGGATGACCGCCGACAGCGGAACTCATCGTCTCAGGCATTGGCACCGATCGGATCGGTTGCCGCGGCTTCACAGGGCCTGTCCCTCCACCGCTCTAGATGAGCGCGTTGTGACGCGGATATTAGGACCGAACATGGGATAGGGGTCAAGTCGAATCGCGCAACGAAGACGGATTGGCCGGGGACGTTTCAAGGTAGGTTTCGCCGATGGCACTCTCACCAGCACAACTCGCTTGGATCGACGAAACCAAGGAAGTTCGGATCGAAACCGTCTCGTCCCGAGGCACAACAAAGACCATCATCTGGGTGGTGGTCGCCGGAGGCGAGGTATACGTCCGCTCGGTGCGCGCCGAGGACGGCCACTGGTACAACCGGGCTCTCTCCAACCCACTCGTCGCGATCGATGTCGACGGTGAACGAGTCGAGTTCAGGGCGGTCTATGTCGACGACGCTGACGAGATCATGGCGGTCACCGACGCACTCCAGGCCAAGTACCCCCCCGGCGGTTCGCTCGATCGAATGACTCGTGAGGAAGTCCTGGACACCACACTCCGTCTCGACCCGATCGAGTGACAGCCATGCTCACCCACGACGTGGGATCGTGGCTCCTCGATTCGGATCCAGCAATCCGATGGCAGGTGCTGCGCGACCTGACTGATGCCCCAGCAAACGAGGTCGAAACAGAGCGGAACCGGGTGGCCGTCGAGGGATGGGGTCGCCGTCTCCTCGATCTGCAAGCGGAGGACGGCAACTGGGGTGGCGGCTCCTATTCGCCGAAGTGGACATCGACGACCTACACCCTCCTGCTGCTCCGCCACTTCGGCATCGATCCCACCAGTGCCGTGGTGACCAGTGCGGTCGATCGGGTCAGGCAAAACGTCACGATCGGCAACGCAAACTGGCCCTTCTTCTCCTATCGGACTGAGACCTGTGTCACGGGGATGGTCCTGGCCCTCGCCTCCTACTTCCTCGAAGGTGGCGACGACGGGGAAACCGTCATCGACTTCCTGCTCGGTGAACAACTCGACGATGGTGGCTGGAACTGCGCTACGACCCGCGGCTCGACGAGAGCTTCTTTCAACACGACGATCCTGGCTCTCGAGGGGCTGCTCGAGTATGAAAGGGCCGTCGGGTCAGACGACACGATCCGGTCTGCGCGTGAGCGCGGTCACGAGTACCTCCTCGACCGCCGTCTTTTCAGATCCCTCCGCACCGGTGAGGTGATCTCGGAGCGTTGGAAGCTGTTCTCGTTCCCACCTCGCTGGCACTACGACGTGCTCCGCGGTCTCGAGTATCTGACCGACGCCGGGGTGAAACTCGACGACCGCGCCGACGAGGCCCTCGCCCTGGTCGATTCGAAGCGCCGATCCGACGGGCGCTGGCCTCTGCAGAACCCGCATCCCGGCAGGGTGCATTTCCAGATGGAGGATGGGGCGGGGAAGCCAAGCCGGTGGAACAGCCTACGTGCCCTCCGCGTGCTCAGGTCTTGACGCACGGGATTCTGCTTGCTCTACTGGCGCCCACAAAGACGCGCTCATCAAGAGCGGCGGAGGGACAGGCCCTGTGAAGCCGCGGCAACCGACTCGATCGGTGCCAATGCCTGAACGATGAGTAGCCGAGACGGGTTCTCCCGCTCGCGCACGCTTCGAAAGAGCGCGTGAAGGACGGAGCTCTGAGAGTTCCGAAGCGAGCATGGAAGGAGACAACGAGATGGAGCGGAGGATAAAACGACCTCCAGGCCCCGGCGTCAGCCCCCGTCGATGTCTGATGTCCTGACAGGTCCCCGGTAGCCCTCCGGGCGATCCCATTCCTACACGTGACGTTTGGCGCGCTCGCCGCGCGCCGTTCTTGGAAGGACATTCAATTGACCACGACAATCAACACCCTCAACGACGTGAACATCGCCGCAGTCGGCGATTTGGTCACCGCGATACAGGCCGAGCCCAGCAACGCCGACACGATCTGGAAGGCGACAGTCGACTGGAAGGGCGGTTTCCGATCCGAGGCTCGGAGCCGGGACTTCGGCCCGGTCCCGTCCGACGAGCCGATCGCCCTCGGTGGCGAGAACACCGCCCCCAACCCCGTCGAGCAGGTGCTCGGTGCGTTCGGTAGTTGCCTGGCTGTCGGATACGCGGCCAACGCAACCGCGGCGGGCATCGAGTTGAAGAGTCTGCGGATCGAGTTGGAGGGCGATCTCGACCTCCACGCGTTCCTGGGTCTCCGCGATGCACACGCCGGTTTCGAGTCGATCAAGGCTTCGGTCTCGATCGGGTCGGACGCCCCGGCGGCGGAGATCGCGGCTCTGCATCGCAAGGTGGTGTCCAGCTCTCCCGTGGGCCACACCCTGCAACAGGCGATCCCGCTGACCGTCGAGCTCGTCTGAGCGAATAAGTTCAGCCCCGCGCCGGTTCTCATCGGCGCGGGGCCGACACCGGGATATCGATATGACCTCTGACAACACATACGGATTCGACACCAGGGCCGTCCATGCCGGCCAGCGTCCCGACCCCGAGACCGGGGCCAGGGCGATGCCCATCTACGCAACCACCTCGTTCGTCTTCGAGGACGTCCAGGAGGCCGCCGATCTGTTCGCCCTGCAGAACTTCGGAAACATCTACACCAGGCTCTCCAACCCGACGACCGCCGCCTTCGAGGAGCGGGTCGCCTCGCTGGAGGGTGCCCTGGGAGGTCTGGCCACTGCCTCTGGTAAGTCGGCCCAGCTGACCGCCCTCCTGACCCTGGCCAAGGAAGGCGACCACATCGTGTCGTCGAAAGCCTTGTACGGAGGCACCTTCACCCAATTCAATGTCTCGGTGCGTCGCATGGGGATCGACGTGACCTTCGTCGACTTCGGCGACCCCGACCAGGTGAAGCAGGCGATCAGACCCGAGACCAAGGCCCTCTTCGGCGAGACCATTGGCAATCCCGGGGCGGACATCCTCGACATCGAGACCTACGCCGACCTCGCCCACGAGCACGGTGTTCCTCTGATCGTGGACAACACATTCGCCACGCCCTACCTTTGCCGGCCCATCGAGTGGGGAGCGGACATCGTCATCCACTCGGCCACCAAGTTCATGGGGGGTCATGGCACGGTCATCGC
>DASTBQ010000034.1:0-5911 GCA_035711995.1 Acidimicrobiia bacterium
CCGGTAGAGGCGGCCGGTCAGCTGGACGGCTCTCAGGTCTTTCATGACGACATCGCTGGCGGGTATCTCATCTGGTCAGAAGGCCCGGAGAGGAAGGTCTTCATAGATGATCGAGCCGAGCTATACGGTGAACGAATGGCGGAGTTCGTCCGGGTCCGATCCGGGCAGGAGCCATGGCAGCCGGTGTTTCAACGGGACGGGATTGGTCAGGCTCTGCTCCGCAATGGTGAGGCTTTGATCGAGGAGCTGGAGGCCGCGGGTTGGGATCATGCTTATCGGGACGAGAGCTACACGCTGCTCAGACCCTGACTAGGTCGTAGCCCCAAAGAGAAAGCCCGGGACGGGTCCCGGGCTTCTCCGGTTAGTTTGCGCCTTGGATTAGGCGGCGCCGAGGGCCGAGTCGATCTCACTGAACGTGGTCGAGACTTCCTGACCGGCGAGCTGGATGGCCACGATTGCGATGATCGCAATCAGGACCACGAGAAGTGCGTACTCCACCATGGAGGCACCCTTCTCTTCCTTCATCCAAGTTGTTACCTTGGTCCACAGAGCAAGCATGAAACCCCTCCTTGGGTAAATGTACTGGGCTTGCGTTTGGCAAGTTACCTCGCCCGGATTCCAGGACAATGGGTCTCTGGAACCACATCTTCAAACTTATGGTCGGACGTTTTCAGCGATATCTGAATAGGTTGTGGAAATTTCCTGTCCGGCGACTTGGACGGCAACAAAGGCGACGATTGCGATCAAAACCACGAGAAGCGAATACTCCACCATCGAAGCGCCTCGCTCCTCAGCCAGCAGGAATCTGATTTTGTACAACATGGTGTTCTCCCGATGTCCCTGACATCACAATCAGACTATGACGGTGTGTGTTGTTCAGTGATAGGTCGTCAGGCTCAAACGAAAAGTGATCAACCGGGTTTGGCGATACCCAGCCTGATTGCCTCGATGGCTGCTTGGGTGCGGTCGCTCACTGCCAGTTTCTGAAAAATGGAGGCCAGATGGTTCTTGACGGTCTTCTGGGAGATGTAGAGCCGGTCGGCCAATTCGTCGGTCGCGGAAACACCCAGGGCGAGTAGCTGCAGGATCTCGCGTTCTCTTGCTGTCAAGGAGGCGGCCCCAGGATCGAGTTCGGCCTCACGGTAAGACTCCAGGACATGATCACGTTCCTCGTCATCCATCTCGAGGAGATTCCTGCCATCGGCCACTGCGCGCACCGCAGCGGCGAGAGTCAACAAAGGCACACCTTTGGAGAAAAAGCCACGTGCACCGGCCTTGGCAGCTCGTTTCCTCTGCTCGTCGTCGGCATGCATCGAGACCACGATCGCCCGAGAACGGCGTCCCAACACCGAGATGCTGTCGATGCCGTCGCCACCCGGCATCTCTATGTCGACTATTGACACCTCGGCTGGTTGGGTCTCCAGCGCTTCCTGGAGATCGGGGCCGGAGTTGACCACACCCACGACACGAGTGTCGGGGAGACTGTCCAGCGCCTGACTCAAACCGTCGGCGAACAGTTGGTGGTCATCGGCGACCATGACTCTGATCATCTCGAGCCCCATTCAACTCTCACCGCGGTTCCGACCCCCGGCTTTGAGTCGAATTTGATGGTCACGCCTATCTTGTTGGCACGCTCCCGCATCCCCACCAGCCCATAGTGCCCCTCCGGCTCGTGTCGAGGATCGAAGCCGATCCCGTCGTCGACAACAGAGCACTGACCATATGCCCTGTCGACGACACCGGAGACAACCACACGACTCGCCTTGGAGTGCTGATGGGCGTTGCGGGCCGCCTCGGCGATTATCGATGTGATGTCGCCGATCTGCGCAGGTCGAGGAGGCCGCCGTTCTTCGATGTCGACTATCACGGGAGGGTTTCCCTCCAGCGACGATGTCGACTGGAGAATGCGGGCGGTGAGAGTCGGCCCGGGGGCGTTGCGAAGGTCCGCCACCGACGCCCTCACGTCTTCGACGAGTTTGGTGACGTTCGACCTGAGTACCTGGAGATCTGCCGCCACCTCAGGATTCTTCGACTGCTGCATGGCGGTCATGTCGAGCGCGAGACCCAACGAGGCGAGCGATGGCCCGATCTCATCGTGCATCTCCCGGGCGAGACGTGCCCGCTCTTCGGCGACCGCTGATCCCACTATGTCCTGGAGAAGACGGAGGTTGGCGAAAGCCAGGCTCACCGGGTGAATGATCGCAGCGACCTCGGCGAGCTCGGCTGGGCCAAGGGGTTCGGCTGTGGTCAGCTCCAGACTTCCCACATCGGAGTCGGACGTGGACAATGGCAGCTCGTAGACGTCGCCGTTCTCTTCGGGAATGCCCCGGGCAGAGAGCACCACGAGATCACCGCTCTCACCGACCACGGCCAACTTGCCGGCCGACCCGGGGAAGCGCTCCATGATGGTGTCCAGGGTGTCGGCCGCCACCTCGACCGCGTTGAGTCTCCCCGAGGAGACGTCCTCCGAGAGTCTGAGGAGCGAGTCGTGGATCTCTTCGAGTCTCTCCAGACGTTGTGTGGCGCTCTCCTTCTCGTGTCTTAGAGAGGTTGTTTGGGCATGCATGTCTTCGAGCAGACGTCTCACCGCTCCAACGAGGACCGCGAACACGAGATAAAGGGCAAACGCAGGTGCCACGTCCAGCACCGATTGGCCCCGGGCCAGGGTCACCAACGTCAACAGGGATCCGGAGAGAATTGCAGTGGTGAGTCCGGAGCGGATTCCTCCATAGAGGGTGGCGAATATCGGCGGACCCATCGAAAGGAGGAGGTAGGGGCTGGCGGTTCCCCCTGTCATGGTCATCGAGATCAGGATCAAGATCGCGCCGAACAGCGGGAGCGCATCGGAGCCGAACCGATATCGATACCATCGCTCCGGCACCCAGGTCGATCCGATCACATAGGCGCTGGCGATGGCGGCGGCGCCAAGTGTCAACCCGTTGACGCCAAGAGACACCAGTGAGGAAACCACACCGATGGTCAGTGCGACCCATTGACCGACCACGGCGATGGCGTGGACTCTCGTCTCCCATGGCGCGGCGTTCGCCAGCATCATGAGAGGCTACCGTCGCACCCCGTGACGTCTGAGCATGCCCGCTGGATACTGGGGGGAGGTCTCGCCTCGGGAAAGAGCCAGGTGCGCAAGCTCCTGGCGGATGCGGGGGTCAGCACCATCGACGCAGACTCCATCGGTCATGAAGTTCTGGAGCCCGATGGCGCCGCCTTCCGAGAAGTCGCCGCGACCTGGCCTCAGGTTGTCGTAACCGGCCGAGTCGACAGGGCTGCCCTCGCGGCCATCGTCTTCAACGACCAATCCCAGCTCACCCGGCTCGAAAAGGTGACACACCCACACATCGGCGCCGAGATCGTCAGACTGGCGGGCCGTCGGCCGCTTCCGGTAGTCGTCGAGGTGCCCATACTCAGGCTGTCTTTCGGCGACGGCTGGAACAGGATCGTCGTCGACTCGACTGACGAGACCAAGCTGGCTCGGGCGGGGGCCCGGGGGATGTCCAGGTCCGACGCCGAGGCTCGTATCGCCTCACAACCATCCCGCGCCCAGTGGCTGGCCACCGCCGATCTGGTGATCCCCAATCATGGGACGCTGGCCGACCTCGAAGAAGCCGTGGCCCAGGCCATTCCATATCTCTGACCCGCCAATTCTGTCCCAGGGCACCGTTACCCTTCACCGGGTGCCCCGATTCGAAGTCACCTCCGACTTCCAGCCCGCCGGAGACCAGCCCAAAGCCATAGCCGAGCTCGCTGAGGGTGTGAATCGTGGCGACCGCTACCAGACATTGTTGGGCATCACCGGGTCCGGGAAATCGGCGACCATCGCCTGGACGATCGAGCAGGTGCAGAAGCCGACCCTGGTGCTGGCCCCGAACAAGGCGCTGGCAGCCCAGCTGGCCAACGAGTTCCGTCAGTTCTTCCCCAACAATCGGGTGGAGTATTTCGTCTCCTACTACGACTACTACCAACCCGAGGCGTACATCCCCCAGACCGACACCTTCATCGAGAAAGACGCCACCATCAACGACGAGATCGACCGTCTCCGTCACTCGGCGACCGCCGGTCTTCTCGTCAGGGACGACGTGATAATCGTGGCGTCCGTCTCCGCCATCTACGGTCTCGGCTCCCCCGAGCAGTACAAGGGGCAACTGCTTCGTCTCGTCCAGGGGGTCGAATATCCGATGCAGGACGCCATCAAGCGTCTCGTCGACATCCAGTACGAGCGCAACGAGGTGAATCTGATCCGGGGCAAGTTCCGGGTCCGAGGCGACACCATCGAAGTCTTCCCGTCATACGAGGAGACCATCCTGAGAGTGCAGTACTGGGGTGACGAGGTGGAACGGCTGCTTCGGCTCAACCCGGTGACCGGCGAGGTTGTCGACGAGTTGTCCGAGGGATATGTGTTTCCCGCCACCCACTACGTGACCGAACGAGAGCGTCTCCTCCGTGCCATCGACGGCATCGAGGAAGAGTTGAGGGAGCGTCTCTCCTATCTGGAGGAGAGGGGCAAGATGCTGGAGGCGCAGCGGCTCCGGATGCGCACTCACTACGACCTGGAGATGATGCGAGAGGTCGGCTTCTGCTCCGGCATCGAGAACTACTCCCGTCATCTCGACGGGAGGGCGCCGGGTGAGGCGCCATACACGCTCTTGGACTACTTCCCCAAGGACTACCTGACCATCATCGACGAGTCCCACGTCACGGTGCCTCAGATCGGAGGCCAATACGAGGGTGACAGGTCACGTAAGGAAGTGCTGATCGAACATGGTTTCAGACTCCCCTCAGCTGCCGACAACCGGCCGCTTCGCTTCGACGAGTGGCTGGACAGGGCAAACCAGGTGATCTTCCTCTCGGCGACACCTGCCGAGTTCGAGATCTCACGCTCCACACAGGTGGTGGAACAGATCATCCGCCCCACCGGTCTCGTCGACCCAGAGGTGATGATCCGTCCCACCAAAGGCCAGATCGACGACCTCCTCCACGAGATAAGAGAGCGGGCGGTGCGGGAACAGAGAGTCCTGGTCACCACCCTCACCAAGAAGATGGCCGAAGACTTGACCGACTATCTGCTCGAGATGGGGGTCAAAGCCCGCTACATGCACTCCGAGATCGACACCTTGGAGCGTGTCCAGATAATGCGGGAGCTGCGGCTCGGCGAGTTCGACGTACTGGTCGGGATCAACCTGCTTCGCGAAGGTCTCGACCTCCCCGAAGTCTCACTCGTGGCCATCCTCGACGCCGACAAGGAGGGCTTTCTCCGCTCCGAGACATCCCTCATCCAGATAATCGGAAGGGCGGCCCGCAACGTCGACGGTCAGGTCGTGATGTATGCCGACAACATCACGGCCTCGATGCAACGCGCCATCCACGAGACGAACCGACGTCGCCAGCTCCAAAGAGAATGGAACGAAGAGCACGGCATCGACCCACAGACGGTTCGTAAGAGAGTCTCCGACATCCTGGAGCTGGTTCAGACCAATGCCCCGGCTGCCGATAGACGCAGAAGGGAGGTGGAAAGACGCGCTCCGATCGACCTCGAAGGCGAAGATCTAGCAAGACTCGTGATGAGTCTGGAGGAAGAGATGCATGAAGCAGCCAAGGATCTCCGGTTCGAATACGCCGCCCGTCTGAGGGACGAGGTGAACGAACTCAAGCGCGAGTTGCGTGAAGTCGCCGAGGCGGGTTGATGTCGCTCCGCGAGGTCCAGGCAAACGACCCTGGTCGCAGCGACCCTTGTGTGAGCGTCGCCGTGCCGATGCACAACGAGGAAGACAATGTCGGAGAGTTGCTTCGGCGGGTCTCGGAAGTGCTGGCCACACTGCCAGGGGACTGTCACCAGATCGTCTGTGTCGACGACGGAAGCACCGACAAGACTCTCGACCTGCTCATCGCCGCCCGACAC
>DASTBQ010000035.1:0-22843 GCA_035711995.1 Acidimicrobiia bacterium
TTCCCCGATGGAACATCGTTGACGATGTGGCGGGACATAGACCAGACGGTGGCCGAGTTCGATAGGTTCTCGAGGTCCGACGGTGCCGCTTACCGACGGATGATCGAAGAGTACGACCGGGTGAAAGGGGTCTTCGGGGCCGCCCGCTACACACCCCACGGGTTGGGACCGACCCTGGACGAGCGGTTCGCCGCGCATCCCGAAGGCGCCATGTGGAGGAAACGTGCCGTCTCCAGCGCCTTGAACATCATCAACCGCGAGTTCGAGCACCCCAACACCCGCGCCTTCATGCTGTGGATGTCGTTCATGACCATCCAGCCGCCGCAGCGGCCCGGCACAGGCACATTGGCCTACTCACTCACCTTTGGACGTCAGGCCAATTCCTGGGTGATCCCCAGAGGGGGCTCGGGCGAGCTCCCGAACGCTCTGAGACGCGTCATCGAGGCGAACGGTGGTCAGATCGTCGCCGGCCGCCGCGTCGAGCGTCTGATACTGGAGAACGGCCGATGCGCAGGGGTGGTTGACGAGGTCGGCGATGAGCACCGGGCATCGAAGGCAGTGTTGTCGACGATCCACGTCAAGCATCTGGTCGACATGGCACCCAGCGAGAGCTGGGGGGAGGATTTCACCACTGGTGTGGACGAGTGGCGTGCCGGCATCTCGTTGTGTCCCGCGCATTACGCCACGACGGTCGCCCCCGAGTTCGACACGCTCGAGGGCAGGATCCAGCCGATGGCGGTGGGGATCCCCCACAGCGCAGAGCGGCTGATTCGAGTCGAGTACGACTTCCTCACGGGCAACGTCGCACTGGACGACCCGCCTCTCCTCGTGGTGTGCCCCACTGTCTCCGATCCGGGTCGGGCGCCCGAGGGAAAACATACGTTGAAAGTGATGGGGTTCCATCCCTACGAGCTGCGCGAAGGCCCCGAGCACTGGGACCATATCCAGGACGAGGTAGCCGTCGCCCACCTGGAGCATCTCCGTCGCTACGCGCCAAACGTCACCGACGACACCATCCTCGCCCGGTCGGTGAAGAGCCCACTCGAGTTGGAACGGATCAACTCACACAACTGGCACGGGTCGTGCCATGCCGGTGACCAGGACCTCGCCCAGAGCGGTGGGTTCCGACCGGTGTACGGGTGGGCTCAGCATCGGATGCCAATCGAAGGTCTGTATCAGACCGGGGCCACCACCTACCCAGGTCCGTCGGTGTCGGCAGGCCCGGGGAGGAACGCAGCTTGGGTGATGCTCGACGACCTTGGCATCGACAGACAGAAGGTCTTCGCCGAGGCGGCGAGTTAGGAGGACCCCATGGCCAGATATGCCATAAAGACCCCCAACCACCACACCACCTGGGAGAACATGCTTGGCGTGTGGAGAGAAGCCGACCAGGACGACACCTTCGAGTCGGCCTGGAACTGGGATCATCTCTATCCACTGCGCAGCGATCCTCATGGGACGTCTCTCGACGGCTGGGTGACTTTGTCGGCTTTGGCCCGTGAGACCACTCGTCTCCGCATCGGTTCGATGGTCAACGGCATGCACTTCCGCCACCCTTCGATCACCGCGAAGATGGCCGTGACCCTCGATCTGATCTCCGGTGGTCGCTCCTACCTTGGTCTCGGGGCAGGTTGGTTCGAAGAGGAGTCCGCAGCGCACGGGATCGAACTGGGCACGATGAAGGAGCGGTTCGACCGCTTCGACGAAGGTCTCGAGGTGATCGTCAGTCTGATGACAAACGAGGAGACCAATTTCTCAGGTCAGTTCTACGAGCTGAACGGGGCGTTGGCGGAGCCGAAGTCGTCCCAGAAGCCCCACCCACCGATCTGCATAGGTGGCGCGGGGCGGAGACGGACGCTGCGGGCAGTGGCGCGTTGGGCCCAGATGTGGGACGCCCTCCTCGCCGAGCCCGAGGAGTGGCTCGAACTGAGGGAGGTCCTCGAAGGGCATTGCGAGGGGGTGGGGAGGAACTCGAATGAGATCGATTGCTCGGTACATGTTCGTTACGACAAGGGCGCCGACGTCTCAGCGATAGCCGATCAGGCCGCTGCGCTCTTCGCCGTTGGCGTCGACATCGTGGTGTTCACACTGGGCACGCCTTACGACGCATCGATGATCGAGCCACTGTCGCTTGCCCTGTCGGGGATCTGATGGAACCCGTGGCCGGGGAAAGGGGTGACATCGGTGCACGGTGAGGCGGCAAGGGGTTTGCGTCTGGTCGGTCACTCCGACCTGGGCGGTTACGGCGACGGGATGCAGGTGATGCGTCACGACGATGCTCTGTACGTCGGTCACTTCGGACCCAGCGGGATGGGGACCAGCATCCTCGACGTCGGCGATGTCACGATGCCCACGGTGGTGCGCCAGTTCGAGGCACCCGAGGGATCCCATACGCACAAGGTCCAGGTGGCCGATGGCTTGCTCTTGACCAATCACGAGGCATTCCGAGGCGGCCGCCCCGAGCGCACCGGCATGGCCGTCCACGACCTCTCCGACCCGTTCGAACCACGCCAGATCGGATTCTGGGACTCCACCGGTCTCGGTGTCCATCGCATCGTCTGGGAGGGCGGGCGTTACGCCTATGTGTCGGCCACCCCCCAAGGTTTCTCCACCCGGATCTGGGTGGTGATCGACCTGGAGGATCCGGAACACCCCGAGGAACGCGCTCGCTGGTGGTGGCCCGGCATGGAGGACGGTGGCTCCCGAGAGTGGCCCGAAGCTGAGGAGCGATCGGTCCACCACGCCCTCATCGCCGGCGACCGTGCGTTTCTCGGCTTGTGGGACTCTGGCATGGTCATCCTCGATATCTCAGATCTCGACCACATCGAGGTGATCTCCACTCTGAACTGGGTGGTCGGTGGTCACACCCACACTTGTCTGCCCCTCGTGTCGAGGGGTCTCGTTGCAGTCACGGACGAGGTGACGTTCAACGACTGCCAGGGGCCACCCCACATGATCCGTCTCGTCGACATCACCGAGGAGACCGAGCCCGTGGTGAGGGCTGTGTGCCCAACCCCCGGTGAAGAGTTCTGTCTTCGTGGTCTCCGCTACGGGGCCCACTGTCTCCACGAGAACCGACCGAACAGCTATCGGAGCGACGCTCTCCTGTTCGCCACCTATTTCAACGCGGGTATTCGGGTTTTCGAAATCGATGACCCGAACCACCCCCAAGAGATCGCGCACTACATCCCGGCCTGTCCAACCGGTCAGGAGGCGATCCAGGTGAACGACGTGTTCGTCGACGAGAGCTTCTTCGTCTACATCACGGACCGTGTGAACGGTGGCGTCTACATCCTCGAGCCCGAGGACGAACTGGCGACGATCATGACTGCCAACCAACTCATCGAAAGGAACATCAAGTGAGCGAACCACGATTCGGCCCATCCGAAAACCCGTTCGTAGTTGAGCATGGAGGGTTCTACCGACGCTGGTTCAGCATGATCGACGACCTCGACGAGTTGCGAGCAGCGGTGTCGAGATTGCAGGGGACGACCCAGGACCACTGGGTTCCGATATGGCGAGAGCATGGAGAGAGACACGAGGAGGAGGGTGATCGTCTCGAGGAAATGGGTGACCACGAGTCGGCCCGAAAGACGTACCTCCAAGCGAAGACGTACTACGCAATCGGCAGGTTCCCCGGTGAGATCACCGATGTGAAAGCCCGGATCAGCGAGGCGTGTGCACGTGCCTATCGGAAGGCATCCGCCCACATCGACCCGCCACTCGAGGTCGTCGAGGTACCCCATGACGGCAAGAAGGTCACGGTGCACCTGCGAATCCCCAAAGGAGCCGAGGGACCTCGCCCCGCCGTCCTCATCATGTGCGGTGCCGACGTGTTCAAAGAAGACCGGGGTTGGGCTGCGGAACTGGCCCTGGAGAACGGTCTCGCCACGGTGGTGATGGACGGCCCGGCGACGGGCGAGAACCCATTCCCGTGGTCACCCGACTCGGTGACCGCCTGGGAGGCGGCCGTGGACTATCTGGCGGCACGACCCGAAGTCGACGGGGACAGGATCGGTGCCTTCGGAATCAGCCGGGGCGGTTACTCCGTGATGCAGTTAGCCGGCGTGGCTCCCCAGAAGGTGAAGGCGGTCGTCGCAAATGCGGGACACCCATTCGGCTATCGGATGACCGATCCCGAAATGGAGGACTTCGTCGCCTATGCCAACCAACGGTCGGAGTGGCGTTTTGGTGAGCCTGACGGTCCTCCCTCGTTCAGTCCGACCACGAGGGAGCGGGAGGAAGAGCGTTATGCAACCTGGGCTCTATCCGAACTGGGTCTGGTCGACCGGATAACCCAGCCGGTGTTCATGATCAATGGCAAACACGATCATCTCGCCCCGATCGGCAACATCTACTTCATGCTGGAGAGCGGACCGCCGGCGCAGCGTTCCGCCCGGATCTATACCGACGGTGGTCATTGTGCCTTCAAATACCAGTCGGATTGGGCGCCTGCCACCTTCCGATGGTTGAGAGAACACCTGTGAAAACCGGCCGCTCAGACCGTACATCTTGCATTCCATCGTTGACAGAACGCTCCCCACAACCGTAAGTTAAGCCAAACCCACAAACGATTGCAGGGTGGGCTTCGAGGGAGTCCGCTCTCGGGTCGTCGGTGAGGCCCGGCCCATTGAGGAGGACACGGATGAAACTGGGTATTGGCAAGTCGAGGTCGATATTTGCGATCCTTTTGGTTCTGGCAATGGTCGTCGCCGGCTGCTCTGGGGACAGCACCGACGGCACCGACGACACGAGTGGATCTGACACCACCGGCGCACCGAGCGAGGGTGGCGTCACCAACCCGGACACATTCGTCCATGCCGCCGACGACGAGCCAACCTCACTGGATCCGGCGCAGGTCGAGGCGGGTGAGGGTGGCGAGACCGTCATCCTCCAGGTATATGACCGTCTCGTCGAGTTCGCACCGGACGGTCCGGAGCTGGTCCCCGGTATCGCCGAAGAGGTTCCCTCGACCGACAACGGTGGCATCTCTGAGGATGGCACCGTCTACACCTTCACCATCAGAGAGGGTGTGGTCGATCACGAGGGCAACTCGGTGGACGCCACCGACGTCAAGTACTCGTGGGACCGGGCGCTCACGATGGATCTCCCCGAGAGCAACGTCGGTCTGCTCTCCGATACCGTGGCCTCCACCGAGGCACCCGATGCCACGACCTTCGTGGTCACGCTGAATGCACCGAACGCCGCCTTCCTCAACTCGGTGGTCACCCAGTCGGTGGCATCGATCATGTCCGAGGAGTTCGTCGAAGCCAACGGTGGCGTGGAAGCCGGAACACCCAACGAGTTCATAGCCACCAACCCGGTCGGGACCGGCCCGTACGTGTTCGAAGCGTGGAACCGTGGCGAGAACATGCAGTTCACGGTCAACGAGGACTACTGGGGGACCCCGGCGAACCTGGACCTTCGAATCGAGATCGTCCCCGATCCGGATGTCCGTGTCCTTGGTGTGCGCGCCGGAGACTACGACACCATCGAGACCGACCCATCGTTCGTGGGTGACATCGAAGGCGCAGAAGGTGTCACCGTCTTCCAGGGTGAGTTCCTTCTCGAGCCGATCCACATCGGCTTCAACCTGAACTACCCGGTCGACGAGCTTCCGCCTGAGGACACGATCTCAGCCGACTTCTTCAACGACCCTCGGATCAGACAGGCGTTCAACTACGCCTTCGACTACGACGCGTTCATCAACGGCGCGCTCGGTGGTTTCGGGGCCCCCACACCGTTCTATCTGCCACAGGGTGTCCTCGGCTACAGCGAGGACCTCCCGGTATACAGCCAGGACCTAGAGAGGGCAGAGCAGCTGTTCACGGAAGCGGGGGTCTGGGACGAAGGGTTCTCGGTGTCGGTGATCGCCGAGGGCGGGAACCTGTTCGAGACCGCCGCAGTGGTCCTCAAGGACTCACTCGAAGGACTGAACCCCAATTTCACGGTGAACGTCCTGGCGTTGGCCGAGGCCCAGTTCGACGAGGCCCACGCCTCAGACCCGATCCCGTATGCGTTGTGGGTCAAGAACGCCGACCCCTTCGGGGATCCCCATGCCTTCGCCAGTGAGTACATGGACCCCAACGGGAACTGGGGACAGGTGCACGCCATGGCCAACGGCTATCAGGACCCCGAGATGATCTCGACGAGGATCGAGGAGGCGTCGGTGATAACCGATCCCGCCGAGCGTGAGGCCATCTACCACGAGCTGGCCGAGGTCTTCTACGACGACCCGATGTGGATCATCGCCGGCAACGAGGTGGCAGTGATGGCCCACCGCGACTGGGTGCAAGGTTTCGTGATGAACCCGTTGTGGCCCCGTCCCTCGCTGAAGTTCGCCTTGTTCGACAAGGGATGATCGAAGCCGCTAGACCCGGAGGGGCACGTGTGACGTGCCCCTCCGCCCAATTACGGGCCCATGGCATGATTGGGCTCTGATGCAGATCAGGGACTACGTGCTCCGCAGGATGCTTGTCCTGCCGATCCTGATCATCGGAACTTCTTTGATCGTCTTCACACTCACCAGGGTCGGGGGTTCTCCGGTCGGCATCTATCTGTCACACGAGATGACACAGGAACAGGTGGCCGAGATCGAAGAGCGCTATGGCCTCGACGAGCCCCTGCCGGTGCAATACCTGACCTGGGCGGGCGGGATGCTCACCGGCGACTGGGGTTGGTCCGGTGTCGCCGCGGCACCCGTCCGTCAGGTGTTCCCTGACAAGCTCGGAGCCACCCTCGAGCTGTCTGTCGCAGCCGGCATCGTTGCCGTCGCCCTCGGCATCGGCCTGGGCACGTACGGAGGGGCGAGGAGAGATCGGCTCCCCGATCATCTGGCCAGGGTGTTCTCGATCAGTGGCGCCGCAATGCCGATCTTCTGGTTCGGGATCCTCCTGCTGATCGTCTTCTGGGTGGGTCTGGGTTGGGCGCCGATCGGGCGGTCAGAGGCCGACGTCTTCGCCAGCATCTCCCATCCGACGGGTCTCTACACGGTCGACGCGATCCTCAACGGGAGCTGGAGGGCCTTCGTCGACGCCGTCTGGCACCTCATCCTCCCCGCCATCGCCCTCGGCTTCGGAACCACGGCGATCATCACACGGATGATGAGGTCCTCCCTCGTCGAGACGATGGGTGAGGAGTACGTCGACGCCGCACGCGCCAAGGGTCTGCCCGAGAAGCTCGTCATGCGGCGACACGCCCGCCGCAACGCATTGATCCCCACCGTCACGGTCATCGGGCTCAGCTTCGGGTTCCTGCTCCAGGGCACCGTGGTGGTCGAAATCATCTTCCGATGGCCCGGGCTGGGGAGGTGGATGGCTGACGCCGTACTGCGTGGCGATCAGGCCACGATCATGGCTTATGTGATGTTCACCAGCGTGCTCTTCCTGCTGGTGAATCTGGCGGTCGACGTCATGTACGCGTACCTCGATCGCAGAGTGGTGCTGGGGACCTGATGGCGACCGAGGCCGCGCCCCGCCAGCCCACCCCCGCGCCCGTCGTCGGCGCTCTCAGGACTCGGGCAACCAGGTTCGGCGAGCTCTCCCGAGATGTGCTGCGCAATCCGACGACGCTGGTGGGCCTCTTACTGATCGTGGCGCTCATCTCGATCGCGATCTTCGCCCCGCTGCTCGTCGAGCCCAACACCCCCGATCCGTATCAGATGCCCCGGGACTGGGGAGCACTCAACGAGCCACCCGGCACACCCGGTCACGTCCTGGGCACGACACCGCACGGGGGTGACGTCCTGTACGGGGTGATCTGGGGCGCCCGCACCTCACTCCGCCTTTCGCTGATCGTCGTGTCGGTGACCGTGGTCATCGGTCTGATCGTTGGGAGTCTCGCCGGATTCCTCGGCGGGAAGATCGACGAGTTCCTGATGCGGCTCGTCGACGTGTTCCTGTCGATCCCGGAGTTGATATTCGCCCTTGCGATAGCGGCGGTGCTCGGCCCGTCCTTCGCCAACATCGTCCTCGCCCTGGCGGCCGTGTTCTGGGTCAAGTACGCCCGGATCATCCGTGGCCAGGTGATCACCATCAAGCAGAACGAGTACGTGGACGCGGCCCGTGTGATCGGCGATTCGAGGTTTCGCATATTCATGAAAGACGTCCTGCCCAACTCGATCACTCCCGTTGTGGTTCAGGGCACCCTCGACATGGGCAACGTGGTGTTGATCGGAGCAACTTTGAGTTTCATCGGCCTCGCCGAAGCCGGTTTGGCCGAGTGGGGTGTCCTGGTGAGCCAGGGTCAGGCCGGCATCTCCGCGGGGCGGTGGTGGGCCTCGACCTTCCCGGGATTGATGGTCTTTCTCTGGGCGCTCGCCTTCAACCTGGTAGGAGACGGATTCCGAGACATCCTCGACCCGAAGACGGAGTCGAAGCGGTGACGACGGCGCGAGCGCCGCAGCCGGGCGGTAGGACCGACGAGGCGGTGGCTGTTGCGTCCGTGGTCGGTCTGAAGATCCACTTCGAGTCGAAGGCGGGAAGGGTCCACGCCGTCGACGGGGTCGACCTCGACATTCGAGATGGGGAGACCCTCGGTCTGGTAGGAGAGACCGGTTGCGGAAAGAGTGTGACCGCACGCTCGTTCCTTCGTCTCATCCCGATGCCACCTGGCATCCACGCCGGTGGTGCTGTGCTGTTCCGCCCACATCAGCGGTGCCCTGACTGCTCGGGGATCGGCTGTTCGGTCTGCGATGACACCGGGCGGCTACCGGTGCCGTGCCCCCACTGTCGCGGATCCGGCTGCTCGGTCTGCGGTGACACCGGGTTCGAGACGATCGATCTGAGCGCTCTGCCGGAGCAAGAGCTACGCAAGATCCGCGGTGACCGGATCGCCATGATCTTCCAGGACCCTGCCAAGGCGCTCAACCCTGCGATGACGGTTCGGGACCAACTGGCCGAGGCTTTCTACCAGCACCGAACCGGCGAGGTCCTGGAGCTCGCAGGTCTCGCCGACTCGAGCAATCCACTCTTGCGTCGCCACGCCGGGCAACGCTCCCGTCTCATCGAACGAGCGCTCCTGTCGTCACCCGGACTGAGGAGCCAGAGGAATCAGATCGAGACCGTGGTCGACTCCATGGTGGCGAGCGCTCTGGCGGAGACACAGATCCCAAACCCGGTCAAAGTGATGGAGCGATACCCGCACGAGCTCTCCGGCGGGATGAAGCAACGGGTGATGATCGCTCAAGCCCTCGCCTGCAATCCCGATCTGCTGATCGCAGACGAGCCGACCACCGCCCTCGACGTCACGGTTCAGGCCAAGATCATCGAGCTGATCAAGGAGTTGCAGGGTCGTCGCAAGTCCGCCGTCCTCTACATCAGTCACGACCTGTCTCTCGTGAGGAGGGTGTGTGACCGGGTCGCGGTCATGTACGCCGGACGGATCGTGGAGGTGGGGAGGACCGAAGAGATCTTCGCCAGCCCATTGCATCCCTACACCAGGGGTCTGCTTGCCGCAATCCCCTCGCGTTCGCAGGCACGAGGCGAGCTGGTTGCGATCAGGGGCACCGTCCCCGAGCTGATCGATCCGCCGCCATCGTGTCGCTTCGTCGACAGGTGCTCGTATGCCGTCGCTATCTGTAGGGAGTTGGATCCGATCCTCCAGGCTGCCGAGTCGGGACACGACGTGGCCTGCTTCATCCACAACCCTCCTGCGATGGCGGTGGAGCTGCCCACGTTCACGAAGAGGACGTCATGACCGCGACAATCGGGTCCACCGGCACCGCCGACGCGACCCTCCGCGGCGAGATCGCCATATCGGTACGCGACCTCCAGAAGCACTTCCCGATCCGGGAGGGGGCGCTGCAAAGGGTTGCCGGCCACGTCCGCGCCGTCGACGGTGTCAGCTTCGACATCAAAAGGGGTGCAACCGTCGGTTTGGTGGGTGAGAGCGGCTGTGGGAAGACCACCCTGGGGCGTTGTGTGAGCGGTCTCACAGACCCCACGTTCGGCGGGGTCTATTTCGATCTGACGGAAGCCGATCACGCCAACCTCGTCGCACTCCTCGCCGTGCCCGAGAACGACCGCACCGACGACATGAAGCGTGAGCTCGAAACTCTCGACAAGCGACACCGCATCGACAAGCTGGGCAAAAAGGACTGGATTCGCTACCGCCGCAATTGCCAGGTGGTGTTTCAGGACGCTTTCGCGTCGCTCAACCCACGACATCTGGTGCGGGAGATCGTGGGTCGCCCCCTGAAGGTGCACAAAGAAGCTTCTGGCGAGGAGCTGACCGAACGCGTCGTCGAGTTGCTGGAGAGGGTGGGCATGGGACGACAGCACTTGTACCGCTATCCACACCAATTCTCCGGGGGGCAAAGGCAGAGGATCTCGATCGCTCGGGCACTCGCACTCGACCCGGAACTGATCGTGCTCGACGAGCCGACATCTGCGCTCGATGTGTCTGTCCAAGCCCAGATCCTGAACATCCTCCACGACCTGCAGAGTCAGCTCCACCTGACCTATCTGTTCATAACTCACGACCTGTCGGTGATAAGACATATGGCAGACGAGGTGGTCGTCATGTATCTGGGCAAGGTGGCGGAGGTCGGGTCGACCGACGACATCTTCGACGACTCCCGTCATCCCTATACCCACGCCTTGCACAGGGCCAGTCCCGATCTCGAAGACGACCCGGATGCGGAGTTCGTGACCTTGGAAGGCTCGGTCCCCGACCCGGCCCGGCCTCCCAAGGGGTGTCGATTCCACACCCGCTGCCCGGTTGCGACCAGTGTCTGCGGCTGGGAAGTCGATGACGTGGTGCGCGCCCTGGAAGATGCCGGCGGCAGCCACTTCGGGTCTTTAACCGACGTCACCCGTCACAGCGACTTCTCAGCCGATCTCGTCTTGACCGATGAGAAAGCGGCGGTCGCCCTCGAGGAGGCGCTGCGCTCGGACCGGGTGCCAGCCGCCGCCCGGGGGGCGATAGTCGAGTTGAGTCGTGAAGGGTCACGAGTGAGGGTCTCGTTCCAGGAGGTCCCTGAAGTGGAACTCACGGAACGAGGACCGGGGCACGTGGCGGCATGCGTACTCGACCAGTCCATGCGGGCCTGACTCCCAGCCATGGTCTACGACGTCCACGCCCACTGCATCCCGCCCGACCTGCGCACCTGGCTCGAATCGAACGGTGGTGCCCTCGGGCTCGAGCTCATCGACGACGGCCGGGGTGTCTGTGTCCAGTTCAACGGTGGGTTCACCAGTGCCCCGATGCGTGACAACCTCGGTGACCTCGAAACTCGTCTTGAGGCGATGGACCGGATGGGAGTCACCACCCAACTGCTGGCCGGCTGGATCGACCTCACAGGATACGATCTCGAGGCGGCGGAAGGAGCCGTTTACGCACGGGCTTACAACGACTCTCTCGCCGAGCACGCCGCAATCCATCCTGAGCGCTTCCTGGCCCTGGCCACACTCCCACTCCAGGACCCGTCGGCGGCAGCCGAGGAGTTGCGACGAGCGATGACGGGGTTGGGGATGATCGGAGCTCAGATCGCCACCACGATCGGGAGCGACTGGCTCGACCAGCGACCACTGGACGAATTCTGGGAAGCCGCCGCCGAACTCGAGGCGATGATATTGCTTCATCCAATGGCCCCCCTGACCGGTGTGGATCTCGACCGTTACTTCATGTCGAACACGATCGGGCGTCCCGCCGAGACCACCATCGCTCTGGCTGGCCTCATCTACTCCGGTGTGTTCGACCGGCACCCGGATCTGGTCATGTGTGTGGTCCACGGGGGTGGCTTCGCCCCGTTCCAGGTGGGGAGGATGAATCGGGCCTACCTCGCCAAGCCCGAGGTGGCCGCGAAACATGCAAGCCGCCTTCCCGCGGACTACCTGTCGAAGCTGTACTTCGACACCGTGGTACACGACGCTGGGGTGCTCCGCTTTCTCATCGACTCCATAGGCGCGAACCAGATCCTCCTCGGTACCGACTACCCGTTCGAGATGGGTGACGACGACCCGGTGGGCCTCGTCGACTCGGTGGCCGGCATCACCGCCGCGGAGAGAGAGGCGATCCTCACCGGAAACGTGGAACGTCTGCTCGGGGCCGAAGAATGACCGTGGATCCGGAACACGTCGAGATCGTCGAGGAGGTGCCAGGGAGCAGACATCCGATTCGCCTCATGTACGTCGAGACGTGGGACGGACTGTACGCACCGATCGGACTTCGGTTCCCCTCCGGGAACGGCCCTTTCCCGGTCGTTCTCCTGGCATCAGGGAACGGCGGCGGTGGCATGGGCTGGATCAGGGATGCCGTCCGTACCCGGGGATACATCATGGAGCGTCTCCTCGAGTCAGGCTTCGCCTGCGCCTGGATCCGATATCGCACCGAGGTCGAGTTGGGTTACAACCTCGGTGGGGCACTCGTCCGGGACATGCGACAGGGCCGGGGGATGTTCAATCGGTCACCTCTGGAATACGAGGACGAGATCGCGATCGTCGAGTACCTCAAGACGCGTTCCGACGTCGATGGGGAGCGGATCGGGCTGATCGGCTCCAGCCACGGCGGAGAGATGGCGTTGAAGATCACGTCCGAGTACCAAGGCATCGCCGCTGCCGTGGCCAACGAGCCTGCAGCCCACGAGTTCCTCGTGCTCCAAACCGACTCGACCGTGTCGGTGAACGAGGAAACGGGTCTCCGCAACATCGAGGAGATGCAGATGTCCGACGTCGATTACGTCCTGGGTCGGATCGACACCGCGGTTGCTCTCGATCGGATCGCCACGATCGACACGCCGATCCTGGTCATCGGGAGAGACGACGACCACCTACAGGGCATCTTCCGATCCACATACGTTCTCTTGGAGCAGGCAGGCAAAGACGTGGAGTGGGTGTCGTATGACCATCCGGTCCACGGGTTCGTCTTCCCATTCGCCGGCACTGATGGTCGGCCCGAAGTCGATTCTGTCCAGGAAGCCGCCATCGATCGGATCATTTCATTTCTGAGTCATCGTTTCGGTTGAGAACGACGAACTCCCCGTTCGCAGACTCTGAGTCTTCCATTCCCGTTGCCTGGCTCGACTTGCCCGGTATCTTGTCCAGGTTCGAGGGAGGCTTTTGAGCGAGGCGGAGACGACAACGGTACAGGGGACATTCACAATCCTGTTCACGGATGTGGAGGGCTCGACCGATCTGCGAATGAGGGTCGGTGACCTCGCCGCAAACGAGATCATCGGGTTACACGACGACCTGGTCCGATCGCGTCTCGAGATAGCCGGGGCCGTCGAGACCAAGTCACTCGGCGATGGCTTCATGGCGTTGTTCACCTCGGCAAACCAGGCAATCCACACTGCCGTGGCGATTCAACGAGCTATCGACGCACACAACCAGGCAAACCCGGACAAGCTGCTCTCGGTACGGATGGGGTTGAACAGTGGAGACGTGACACAGTCGGCTGGGGACGCCCACGGCACTGCGGTACACGCCGCGGCGCGGGTCGCCGCCGCAGCTCAGGGGGGACAGATACTCGTCTCACAGCTGGTCCAGGAGCTGGCCGGATCACTGGGTGAGGTCAGGACGGTGGACCGCGGTCTCTTCTGGCTCAAAGGATTCCCCGACCGATGGCGGCTCTTCGAGGTGCTGTGGCGGGACAAGGCCGAAGGGGAGCGAAAGGTGACCCGGGAGACCCGCGCCGCCTCGGCGGCGGCCTTCGACACCCAGACCGCACGTGCCCAGGGCCCGGTTGTGGGTAGGGCCCAGGAGCTCGACGTGATACGCAGTCAGCTGGCCGCCACGTCAACAGCCGGGTTGCGGGCGGTCGTCCTCGAAGGCGAAGCCGGGATCGGGAAGACCAGGATGCTCGACGCAGCCGCCGGGCTCGCCGACGAAGCGTCGTCACCATTCTGGGTGCTCGAGGTGACCGCCGACGAAGAGCTACGTGGGCCGTTCCTCCTCTTCCGCACCCTGCTCACCTCGCCGGCGATGGCCGCGGTGGCCCGGGAGGCGATGGCAATGGAGCCACTCGACCAGGCCCAGGAAGCGATATCGGGTCGCAGCGCCCGTCTCGAAGGGTTGTCTCCACAGGAGCAGATGCTGCGCAAATTCGACGAGGTGGCCGCCACCCTTCTCGCCCTCACCCGGGAGCGCCCCCTGCTGCTGATGCTCGACGACCTGCAGTGGGCCGACGACGACAGTATCCAGCTGATCAGGTATCTGGTGAGGACAATGGGCTCGGCGCCGATGCTGCTGCTGATCAGTCTTCGCCCCTACTCGGACTCGGCCGCAGGCGGTGCCTCCAAGCTGATCGCCGATCTCGATCGGATGCGGGTCACTCAAGTGCTCCGACTGCAACGTCTCAACCCGCTTCAGAGTGAAGAGCTCCTGGAGAACCTCCTCGGGGGCCCGCTCGAAGACACGACCGTAGACAGTCTCCATTCACGCTCCGAGGGCGTCCCGTTCTTCATCGAAGAGCTGGCCAGGGCATACCGGGAGGCCGAGGCGCTGCAGCTGATCGACGGCACCTGGACCATGACCAAGCTCAGCGGTCCCACCGTCCCCTCCTCGATCCAGACCCTGGTGGAGCGGCGCCTCGCCCAGCTCGCCCCGGAGTGTCGGTCCCATCTCGCCGACGCCGGGATCCTGGGGCGTCGCTTCAGGATCGGCGACATGGAACAGGTCCTGGCCCGGGTCGATGGGGAGACAAAACCCGAATGGGAGGTGGCCGGGTACCTGCAGAACGCCGTCGACCTCGGCCTGCTGACAGAGAGACCCGGCTCGGGTTACGACTTCTCCTTCTCTCATGATCAGATCCGTGCCTCCCTGCTGGCTTCCACGCCACGTCAGAGACGCCGTGCCATCCATGCCGCGCTCGCCCAGATGCTGTCGGAAGAAGCTGGCACCGAGAACCTGTCCATGCTGGCCCATCACGCCCTCGAGGCCGGCGATCAGGAGTTGGCAGTGTCCAGCGCGATACGCGCCGCGCAGGCGGCGCTGGCGATGTCGGCACCGGAAGAGGCAGTACGTCTCATCGACAGCACTCTGACCGCGGCATCCGAGCCTGCCAGACGAATCGAGATGCTCCGCATCAAAGACGACGCCCTCGACGTTCTCGAGCGGGAGGTCGAACGTATGGCCAATCTCGCCGAGATGACCGCCCTGGTCTCCGCAGTCTCGACGCCGGAGCTCGACGCGGAGGTCAAGCTGCGCAAGGCCTCGGCGGCGCGCACCGCCGAGGAGTTCGAGCTGGCCGCCGAGTTGGCCCGTTCTGTCAGGGCGGCCGCCGTCGCCAACGGTGACAAGGACATGGAACTGTCGGCGTGTCTCGAATTGGGCCAGGCTCTCAGTCGGTCACCGATCGGGGAGGCCTACATGCCACCGGTCGAGATCGACATCGACGAAGCCGAAGAGCCTTACAACCGGGCGCTGGAGCTCGCCCGCGACATCGGCGCCAGATCTGCCGAGGCCACCGCGCTCCGCGAGCTTTCCGTCCTGGAGGCAGGAAAGGTGAAGCACGAGGCCATGAAACTCCAGGATGCCGGTGTCCCCGACGTGGTGATCGTCATGCAAGCCCCCGAGCTCTTCGCCGGCGTGAAGGCCCTTGCCGAGCAGGCGTTCAAGATCTACGAGGAGCTCGGAGACAAACAGGGGTCGATGTCGGCGCTCATCACACTTGCGTACGCCCACGTCGCAGATCCGAGTGCCCAAGGCATGGCGGGGAGGATCGAACACGTCAGAGCTCTCCACCACAGCCGCAAAGGGGAGATCACCGACAGCCAGTCGGCAATCGACGACGCCCACATGCTCTACGGCATTCACACTTACGCCCGTCTCAACCTCCAGCCTGGGTTGGCCCTGGAGCGGGGCCGAGAGGCATTCGACGCCGCCCGCGCCCTCGGTGACCGCTGGTTGGAGGCACTTTCCGCAGGTGGTATGGCGATGACCTGTCTCCAGGTCGGTGGTGGTGACGACTGCGCCGCGTGGCTCGACAGGGCGGTCGCCGCCGCCATGTCAGTGGCTTCGACATCGATGGCCCGCCGACTCGAGCTCTGGCGCGGAGCGCACGCCGCCGCCCGCGACGACGTCGATGCGATGACACGTCACTACCGGCGAGCCGCCGAGCTGGCCGGGCAGACGAGTATCGGAGAAGCCTGTCAGGCGCTGGCCGATCTCTCATTCGAATACGCACGAATCGCCGTGTTCGGAGAAGACCCGTCCCTGTTCGAGATGGCGAGAGAAACCGCTGAGGAAGCGTTGACCATGGGACGTCATATCAGGGGGGAGACGCCATACACAGGTCTCGCCCACGCCGCGCTGGCACTCGTCGCCGAAGCTGCCGGAGATCTGGAGACCGCAGCAGAGGAGGCCCGCAACTCCCGCAACTTCCATGGGGAGACGCACCTGCTCTATCTGGTCCCCATCTTGTGGGTGGGCGCCAGGACGCTCATCAGGACCGGTCAGCCCGAAGCGGCCGGGCTCACCGAGGAGATATTGGGGGGCTTGACCTACGTCACCATGTCGATGGCCGATCCGACAGTGAGGGACAAGTGGTTCGCCAGCCAGATCAAACATGAGATGGCCGAGATCGTCGGATTCGATCCGAGTCAGGTCGATCAGATCGCAGGCGACGAGATCGAGTTCACAGAGGAAGACCTCGAATTGCTACGAGCTGTGACCTCGGGAACCGCCCCGGCCTCGGGTGGCGACGCCCCCAACCCGGTCGACGACCTGCTCACCAAGCTCGGGGTTGCGTCACCCGGCGAAGCGATCGAGTACGCGATCAAGTCGGGTGTGACATGGCAGTGAGAGTGGTCATCGACAGACGCCGCTGCATCGGCGCGGGGACCTGCATCACGCTCGCCCCGACCGCATTCCAATGGCGTAAAGGTGACTTCCTCAAACCTGAGGTCCTCGACCTCACCACCGTCGACGAGGACACGTTGCGCGAGATCGTCATCGCATGTCCCACTCAAGCTCTCGTCCTCGAAGAGGTCATCGACTCCTAGGTCCCCGGTCGACCAAACCCGGACTTCGAAGCAACACCCCGCGGGTTTGGAATAGTCGACGGTGGCCCGTGTCGAATCGTGTATGTCCGATAGGCCCCGGCCAGCGAAGACCTTGCCGATGCGCCGTCTCAACCCATCAGGCTGCGCACCCGGTCGTGGTCGACCTCGACACCGAGACCGGGACCGGTGGGCAAGGTGAAGACACCCCGTTCGACCCTCACCGGATCATCCGACACGTCACTGACGACACCCTGATTGGCCGGGGAACATCCAAACTCGACGGTCTGCATGGCCGCAGCGCAATCGACGTTGGCGGCAGTGGTCGGGACCTACTCCACGCTCGCCATCTCCATGGGCGTATTCGAGCTCTGCTGAAGCCCGGCTAGACAGACATCAGGACCTTGAGCGAGTCGGGTTCGCCGACCCGGGTGAAAGCTTCCGGCGACTCGTCGAGCGAGAGCCGGTCTGTGATCAAGTGCTCGAGACGAAGCGAGCGGGAAGCGGCCAGCCGCACCGCTTCGACGTAGTCGTCGATCACGGCAGCCCTGGGGTTGAACACCGTCAGCTCCTTGTGGTAGAGCTGGTAGTAAGGAAGACCGATCCCTCCCCCGATGAGCGTCCCGAAGACGAGGACCTGGCCACCGGTCGCCACCAGCGATATTGCCCGACTGAGAGTCTCCTCCTTGCCCACGGCCTCGACCACGATCTTCGGGCCCACTCCGCCGGTCATCTCGTCGAGGACCTGGCCGGCTGAGTCCGGTGTAGCTGTGGCCGCAACGCCCACCTCCTCGGCGAGGTCACGTTTCCATCCGGAACGGGTGATCCCCACCACACTCATCCCTGCCAGAGTGAGCAGCTGGGCGATGAGCTGGCCCCCCACCCCGAGACCTATTACTGCCGCAGCCCGGCCCGGAATGGCATCGAGGAAGCCAAGTGCGTGGACACAGGTGCCCAGCACCTGGAGAAGGCCAGCGGCATCGTCGGACACCGAATCCGGCACCGGCACCAGTTTCGCTTCATCGATGGCGATCAGGTCGGCGAACACCCCGTCCTGGTCGCGTCCGAGCAGCCCACCGGCGAGACAGATGTTCGTCCTCCCGGCATGACACAGCTCACACTGCCCGCATGAGGTTGCAGGGTCGACGAGTACTCGGTCGCCGACGGAAAAGGATGAGCCCGAAGGGGCATCTACAACTTCCCCGACGACCTCATGCCCTAGGACGCGGGGAAGACTGACCGGGATTTTTCCGCCGAGAATCTTGACGTCGGTCCCACATAACCCCACGGTGCTGGGTCTGATCAGCATATCCGAGCCACGTTCGGGCTCGGGGACGTTGGCCATCTCCAACTGACCGGGACCGACCATGCGGACCGCTCTCATCCCAGCGATGGTAGGGATCGGCGCCTACCGGGCGGCACCGATCCTGAGACGGCAGAGGGGCGGACGGTTACGATCGTCGTCGATGGACCAAGCACCTGTGTTCCGTCTCGAGTTAGGGGCGATATCTGCCAACCGACAGACGGCTTACGAATACGTGCTCGGTGTCCTGCGACGCGCCATCCTCAACGGGGAGTTGCAGAGTGGCAGTCGTCTCGTCCAGGCCGACCTCGCCGCGATGCTGGAGGTCAGCACCACCCCGGTGCGGGAGGCGCTGCGCGACCTCGCCACCGAAGGGCTGGTCCAGTTCGACGCCCACCGGGGCGCCATCGTCTCCGAGTTGAGCGAGGAGGAAGTCCAGCAGATCTACGAGATCAGAATGGTCCTCGAACCTCTGGCGATGCGTCAGGCGGTGCCCAACATCACGGACGCACTGCTCGGGCGTCTTCGTGAGCTTCACCAGTCGATGGTGGCCGAACCCCATGCCGTCGACTGGGTCGACCGGAACCGGGTGTTCCACATGGCAGTGTACGAGGCGTCTTCCTCGCCACGTCTCGCCTCGATCATCCGCAACCTCCAGGACGCATCGGTCATGTACATCGGGGCCTCACTGCAACAGCAGCCCGGGCTGCGGAGTCACGCCAACGAAGACCACGCCGCCATCCTCGATGCGCTCGAGAACCGTGACGTCGAAGCGGCGGTGAAAGCATTGGAGGCACATCTGCGCACCTCGATCGATGCCTACGACAGTCAGAAGTCTTCGTCGAACTGAATCCGATCAGGCACCGGCGCCGCCGAAACATCCACTCCGTCGGAGAGCAGATTGACGCTGACACCCGAGATGATCAGGACGAGACCCAGGATCAAGGTTGCTGTGATCGGTTCCCCGACCAGGAGTGCCGATGAGAGAACGCCGACCACCGGCACGGCCATCAAAGTCAAGTTCGCCGAGACCGCGGCCATATTGCGGAGGATGGTGATCTGGGCCCAGAAGGCGAAACCGGTGGCTAGCACTCCCTGATAAGCGACCACCAGCCCGAGTTGAGGTGTCCAGTCGATGAGCGGGATTCCCTCGCGCGCCAGCGCGATGACGGTCAGCATCAAGAATGCCCCACCCAGCTGCCAAGGGATCGCCTGCAACGGGCTCATCGACCAGCGGTGACCTCTGATGTGGACTGCAGTGGCAGCGTTCGTGATGGCGGCGAGCATCAAGAGAAGATGCCCCAAGGCGACGCCAGGGTCGTCCCAAGCCATGGCCCACGGTTCGAACAGGATCACCACTCCGACGATGCCCAGGGTGAGCCCGACCCAGCGTCGGGTGGCCATGTGTTCGCCGAGGAAAACCGCGGCGATCGGCACGGTCCAGAGACTTGCTGTCCACACGATCGCTGATGAACGGCCCGGAGGCACCAGTTCGAGGCCGCTGAAGAGCAGCAGGAACACCAGGGTCAAGCGGAACACCGCCAGCGAGACCAGGATCGGAAGATCAGGTCGTCTAGGCATCACGAGGTTGCCGCTGAAGATCGTGATGGGAACTATCACGATCAGGGCACCCGTCACCCGGAAGACCCCCATCCAGACCGGACTGATCGACACAACCCCGGTGGCCATCACCGGCCAGTTGAGACCGAGGATCAGGGTCACCACGACCAGCAACACGTAGATGGCGACTCGTGTCGGCTGGCGTGGACCTGTCGCGGATGGCTCCTGCCAGACGAGTCTTGTCACCGACCTCATCAGGAGGCCGCCACCCGTCGGTCGGATAGTCTGGGCCGACCAGGCTTCGACCCCCCGAGAAGAACATGCCCACTATCGACGTCCATTGCCACCTGGCAACTCCCCAATCCCGGGCTCTCGCCGATCCCCACCGCCGCCGGGAGTACGAGCCGTACGACTACTTCATGGGGGCGGACTCCGTGGCCCACAACCAGGTGATGTTCCCCTCCATCGCCGAGCAGCTGCTCGAGCCGGCGGCGCGCATAGAACACATGGATCGGATGGCCGTCGACATCCAGGGTCTCGCCACTTTCGTGTCCGAGTACTTCTATTGGGCCCCCGCGTCGGACACGGCACGCTCCGCGCGAATGCAGAATGAGAACATCGCCGCCGCGGCAGCCGCCTTTCCGGATCGCTTTCTCCCGTTTGGCGCAACGGTGCCGCTGCAGGACGTCGACCTCGCAATCTCCGAGATCGACCACGCTGTCGATGAACTCGGATTCAAGGGTCTCCAGATCGGTGGCACAGTGGACGGACACAATCTGGACGAGGCGCGGTTCCGCCCGTTCTGGGCTGCGGTCGAGGCGAAAGGAATCCCGGTGATCCTTCACCCGAACGGATACCCAGAGAGTCATCGTTTCGGTGACTATTTCCTGACCAACTGCATCGGCAATCCCCTCGAGACGATGGTCGCCGCCACCCGCATGATCTTCAGCGGTCTGTTCGAGGAGCATCCCGGGATCAAGCTGGTCCTCCTGCATGGGGGCGGCTACCTGCCCTTCTACTGCTCCCGGGCCGACCACACCTGGGAGGTGCGACCCGAGACCAGGGTCAGGATTCCGGACCGCCCACCGAGTGACTACATGAAGATGCTCTATTACGACACGATGGTCTTCCAGCCCCTCTACCTGCAGCATCTGGTCGAGGTGGTAGGGGCTGACCGGGTGATGCTGGGAACCGACTATCCATTCGACATGGGAGAGACAGATCCTCTTTCTCTGATCGATGCGACTGAAGGTCTCAGCGATGACGACCGGGTCGCCATCAAGGGAGGCACCGCAGCCACGCTCTTCGGGCTCTGAACCGCCGGTCATCCAGCGACGATCGTGTGCTGAACCCACTGTGGAGAGACGGGATGGCGCCGGATCGGACCGGGTCGGAACGACAGCCACCGGCCGACCCACGCGACAGACTTCTCGAGAGGCGAGAGGCATCTGGGTGACCGGCTTGGCGAGGATGGGTGCCCGATCATCGTGCCAGACCCGCGACTCGCTCCAGATGACGACAGAGCGCAGCCGCGTCCAGATCGCCGAATCCTGCCTCCGCCGCGTCCTGATACACGCTCAGTGCGAGGTCGAGCAGAGGCGTGGGCGCCCCAACCGACCGCGCGTACTCGGTGATGAGCGTGGCGTCTTTGAGGATGATGTCGAGTCTGGCTGCGGGGGGGTAGTCGTCGGCCACCATCATCGGACCTCTGATCTCGAAGATCTTCGAAGACCCGACACCATCTTCAATGGCCCTCTGAACCACGGCGGGGTCGATGCCAGAGGCGATACCGAGGACATGGGCTTCCGCAGTTGCCAGGTTGTGGATCGCGACGAGGAGGTTTGCGATGAACTTCATCCGTGTGCCGTTGCCGAACTCGCCCAGGTAATAGCTGGAGCGACCTATAGCCTCGAAGACGGGGATACATCTCATGTAGCCGGATTCCGACCCCGATGCGTAAACGACGAGCTTGGCATCCCTGGCCTGGAGCCCGGTCCCGGAGAGGGGCGTGTCCATCAACTCGATCCCGCTCTCCCCGAGACGATCACGGGCGGCGAACTTGGTATCGAGCGCCAGCGTCCCGGTTTCCAGGACGATGACGTTCCTAGACCCGGATTTGGCAATCTCCACCGCGACATCGGACAGTGCGGCGGCGCTGGGGAGCGAGAGGATCACCACATCCGAGCTGGTGGCGACATCACCGGGGGAGTCAGCAGCAATCAACACCCCATCGGCGAGGGCGGCGGTATTCGACGAGTCGACGTCGTATCCGGTCACAACGTGGCCGCCTCTGGCCAGATTCGTCGCCATGGCACCACCCATGATCCCTACACCGACGATTCCAACTCGCATCTGTTCAGCTCTCCAGGTCCATGGTCGCTACCTCGCCAGTGCCCCCATCGACGGCCACTATCGCAGTGTCTGAATCGCCAATGTCGACCCCGCAAACCGCAGGCACTCGGAGAGCTCTTGCCGCCTCGAATAGATGGCTAGCGGGACTCCCGGTCGACGTGACCAGACCGCTGGCATCCCAGAGCAGACTGGCCAGGTTAGGAGTCGGCTGAGCAGCGGTGACGATCGTCCGTCGAACGTTCCCTCTCGGGGGCGTGCTCGGACCAGATCGTCTCCCTGCACCGAGCCCCGGTGAGGCTGGCGAGCCGCGATGTCGTCTCCCCGCCGAGAGCACGACATGAGCTACCAGGGGCTCCCACCGCCCCATCCCGAGACGGGAGGGCACGGTACGGGGCCGGCCCTCCCGGGCCGCCTCGATCTGGTCGAGACTGAGATACCACGCCTCGGACTCATCGGCGACCATCTCCAACTCGACCATCTCGAGACGAAGACACCGAAGGGTTCCGAGAAGGAGCGCTGCGCGATCCGGATCCACCCTCTTGAGACGAGGCAGTCGGGACATCGCATCCTCGAGATCACCACCACGCAGCTTCGACATGAGACGCTCGGCTTCGACACGCGCGGTCTGCCAGGGCACTTCCCATACCTCTTCGGTCAGTTCCCGAACGAGCCGGTTCACGGACCGGATC
>DASTBQ010000036.1:0-46991 GCA_035711995.1 Acidimicrobiia bacterium
GGAATGAGGTCGTAGCGGCGCTTCAACTGCACGTCGACCTGGGACCAGGCGTTGTCTACGCGATTGCGGGCTCCGACGAGGCCGTTGTAGAGCCCAACAACGATCAGAACGAGCACGACTACGACTGCAGCGATTATCCAACCCATGGCGGGGCAGTCTAGGTAGCCCATACAGGCCCGGCCCCGAGGTTCGGCTACAGGCTTATCACCTGGTCAGGTGGGTTGCCGGAGAGCGCGCCGTAGAGGTCGGGGAAACAGCCAACCGTGGCGCCGTCGACGAGGTCCACGGGCTCGCACTCGGCGGCCTCGGTTCTCCCCTTGCCGGTGGCCGGGTCGCACCAGCGGGGCTCTCCCTTCGCCAGATTCCGTTCCAGTGCACAATTGTCGCAGGCCATGAGCAACATGCCGGTGTCCTTGGAGATGGCGGCGAGACGCTCACCGATCGGATCGCCCCTGCGCAATGCCCAGACGTTGTCGTCGAAGAAGAAGATCCCGACCACTTCGACGCCATGGGTACCCGCCTCGAGTTGGGGCAGGATCATCTGGGCGACCTTGTAACTTGCGGCCCGTAGGGTGTTGAGGACGTACGCGACTTTCACCTGGTTCCTTCGGTTGGGGGCCATCGAACATAGCGTGACTTCCGGGATCCCAAATCGAGTTCCTAAGTTCGAGCCTGCGGCGCGTCAGGTGAACCGAGAACGCTCATTCAGGTTCGAAGTGAGGTCAGCGTTTTGGTGGCGGGGGGAGACCGTCGATGGCGGCCGCCCAGTCGGCGGGGAGTGTGACCGGGGAAGGTCGGGCGACGAGACGGAGGTAGAGATCCGATGCGGTGCCCTCGACGACTTCCTCGTGCTCGCCGTCGCCAAAGGTCCATGATCTGTCCAGGTCGGTGGCCCTGACCGTCAGGGGCACCACATCACCGAGGCGAGGAAACCACATGTCGGCGAACTCGTCGAGACCCTTCCCCGCCACGTTGTCGATGAGTCTGTCCTCCTCCCCGAACGCCTGAGCGGCGTCCCAGCGGTGGACCCCTGTCTCGATGACCATCCTGGTCTCCCAGAAACCCACACAAGGAGTCGAGCCAAAACCCCAACACGGGGTCGCCGGGTCCGTGGCGCGGAAGGCGGCCAGCATCCCTTCCAAACTCTCGACATACCACTCGGCGAGGTCACGCTCATCGGGCCGAGTCGGCGCTGACACCCGCTCGGTCGGGAGCTCTGTGACTATCAGCGTCGTTCGGGCATGAATCGAACCCGTGTGCTCGACCAGGTCGGCCATAATCCACCCCGGATACTGGGGCACCGGCCGACCCATGTCGCGGACTGCGTAGTCCCCGAGACGACGACCCTCGGACTCGATCGATGCCAGGTTTTCAGCCGAGAGCACGAAGCATCGCCTCACCCATCTCAGACGGGGTCTCTGCGACCACGATCCCTGCCTGATTCATCGCCTCGATCTTCGCTTCGGCAGTTCCCCTGCCGCCGCTCACGATCGCCCCGGCGTGTCCCATCCGCTTCCCGGCCGGGGCCGTGGTACCGGCGATGAACCCCGCAACCGGTTTCGTCATCTCACCCTTCACGTACTCGGCAGCCTCTTCTTCTGCAGTTCCGCCGATTTCACCGATCATGATCACACCTTTGGTCGCCTCGTCGGCTTCGAACATCTCGAGACAGTCGACGAAGTTGGTGCCGTTGACCGGATCGCCCCCGATGCCCACCGCGGTGGTCTGCCCCAGGCCCAGGAGGGTCAGCTGATGGACCGCCTCATATGTGAGGGTTCCCGAGCGGGAGACGACTCCGATCTTGCCGGCCCGATGTATGTATCCGGGCATGATCCCGATCTTGCATTCATGGGGCGTGATGACTCCGGGACAGTTGGGCCCTATGAGACGGGTCCCTCGTCCCTGGAGATATCGTTTGGCCAGGATCATGTCGGCTACCGGTATCCCCTCGGTGATCGCCACCACGAGGTCGACGCCGGAGGCAACTGCCTCCATGATCGCGTCGGCGGCGAAAGGGGGCGGAACATAGACGACGGACGCATTGGCGCCGGTCTCGGCGACGGCCTCCTTCATCGTCGCGTAGACCGGGAGGTCGACCGAGTAGGTGTCCTCCCGCCCGGGAACCCCTGAATGGTCGGTTTGGCCTTCGAAATGGAACGTGGTCCCGGCCCGGGAGGGGTGAACGGCTCCGACCATCTGAGTGCCGTATGCAATCGCGGTGTCAGTGTGGAACTGGCCCGTCTTGCCCAGACCCTGGACGATCACCTTGGTGTTCGCGTCGACGAGGATGCTCATGTCGTCAGCTCCACGATCTTGACCGCACCGTCTCGAAGATCGTCGGCGTTTGTCACCTGGAGGTCGGACTCATCGATGATCCGTTTCCCTTCCTCGACATTGGTGCCCTCGAGACGGACTACCAACGGCACCTCGAGACCTACACGCTCGACCGCCTCGACGATGCCGCTCGCGATCACGTCGCAGCGCATGATCCCGCCGAAGATGTTGACGAAGATGCCTTTCACGGACGGGTCTTTGGTGATGATCTGGAACGCGGTGGTCACCTGATCGGCCGTGGCACCACCACCGACGTCGAGAAAGTTGGCCGGCTCTGCTCCCACGTGCTTGATGGTGTCCATCGTCGCCATGGCGAGCCCGGCCCCGTTGACCAGGCACCCGATCGTGCCGTCGAGTTTAATGTAGTTGAGCCCGGCGTTCTTGGCTGCGAGCTCCGAAGGATCCTCCTCGGATTCATCACGCATGTCTGCGATATCGGGATGGCGATAGAGGGCGTTGTCGTCGAATGACATCTTCCCGTCGAGGGCCATTACCTGACCCTTACCGGTGATGACGAGCGGGTTGATCTCGATGAGGTCGGTGTCCAACTCCATCGCAGCGTCGGCGAGAGCCTTGACGAATCTCGAGAAGTTCTTGGCGGCATCGCCTTCGATCCCAAGACCATGGGCGAGCTCGTTGGCTTGAAATGCAGCAAGACCGATCGCGGGGTCGATCTCGGCCCTCAGCAACTTCTCTGGCGTCTCTTCGGCCACTTTCTCTATGTCCATGCCACCCTCAGTCGAGGCCATGACGATGTTGCGAGACGTCGACCTGTCGAGGAGGACAGCCAGGTAGAGCTCACGAGCTATCTCGATGCCCTGCTCGACGTAGAGACGGTTCACCTGCTTGCCCTCGTCCCCGGTCTGGATGGTCACGAGGGTGCTACCCAACATCTTCTGGGCGAGCTCCCTCACCTTCTCCTCGGCCGCACCGGGGCCGTTGGCGATGCCCTCGGTGACCACGTTGACTCCTCGGACGTCGGGATGCTCCCTGAAGGTCCCCTTGCCCCGCCCACCCGCGTGGATCTGAGATTTGAGGACCACCACCGGGTTGCCAGATTCGTCGATCAAGGGTCGGACCGCAGCAACTGCCTCGTCGACGGATCTAGCCACACGCCCCAATGGGACCGGGATGCCCCGCGCCGCCATGAGCTGTTTGGCTTGATGCTCGTGGATCTTCATCTTTTCCTTTCCGAACCTTCAAGCAGGACGCCAGCGAGGCTAGCGAGCCACTCCTGATCACGGCATTCGCCACCGGACCGACCCCAATTGGCATGACGGGGACCGGAAACCCCTACCCTTAGGAGATGCCCATATCCAACCTGCATGGTCTGGCCGCCTCAGGGGTCAGCGTGTGGTCGGACCAGATTTCGCGCCGCATGCTCGACACTGGCGAGCTGGCTCGTCGCGTCGAACAGGACGCCGTGACCGGTGTCACTTCCAACCCGACCATCTTCGCCAGCGCAATCGGCGGCTCTGACGACTACAAGAGCCAGCTCGACGATCTTCGATCTACAGGCATGTCGACACAGGAGATCGTCAAGAACCTCATGGCAGGGGACATCAAAGCTGCCTGTGACGTCCTCGCCCCGGTCCACACTGCACGAAGTGGTCGGGATGGGTTCGTTTCGGTGGAAGTGTCTCCCACACTTGCAGGTGACACCGAAGCCACGGTCGCTGAGGCACGTGACTGGGTGAAGCAGATCGATAGGGAGAACCTCCTGGTCAAGGTGCCTGCAACTGCAGAAGGGGTCCCTGCGATCCGGGCCTTGATCGCCGAGGGAATTTCGATAAACGTGACTCTGATCTTCTCCCTGCAGCGATACGGAGAGGTGATCAACGCCTACATGGAGGGTCTCGAGCGGCTCACTGCAGTTGGAGGCGACCTCTCCACGGTCACCTCTGTGGCGTCGTTCTTCGTGAGCCGGTTCGACTCCGAAGTCGACCGACGACTCGACGAAGTGAGCAACAACGACGCCAACGACCTGAAAGGCCATCTTGCAGTGGCAAACGCCAGGGCGGCATACGGTCTGTTTCTCGAAGAGTTCTCCGGCCCTCGCTTCGAGGCTCTTTCCGAGCAAGGAGCGCGTCCTCAGAAACCGCTGTGGGCCTCCACGTCCACCAAGAACCCTGCCTACAGCGACTTGCTCTACGTCGAGAGTCTGGTTGCAACGGACACCGTGAACACAATGCCACTCGAGACCATGGACGCGTACCAGGACCACGGCGACCCCGAGCCTTCCGCCTTCGATGCAGTGGACATCGTCAGGGCCAATGACCAACTCGACAAGATGGCCGAACTGGGCATCGACTACCAAGACGTGGTGGACACTCTCGAACGGGAAGGCGTCGAGAAGTTCACCGCCAGTTGGAACGAGCTACTCGAGAAGGTCGAAAAGGCCTAGAAGTGAGTCACGCCAGGGAGGAACCCGATCTTCTCTTCGGTGCGACCGACCGTATCGAACTGATCGCCACGATCATCATGGCCCTCGCCGCGATCCTCACCGCTTGGTGCGCCTTCCAGGCCACCAAATGGGGAGGGATCATGGCGATCGAGTTCAGCTCTGCCAACGCAGCACGGATCGAATCTGCAAAAGCCGAAGGACTGGCCAATACGCAGCGATCCATCGATGTCAACGTCTACACACAATGGCTCGAGGCAGTGGCGGAGGAGATCGCGGACGGCGTCATTCCACCTGTCCGGGAGGCGGGTTATGAACCTCGAGAAGGGACCCTCTCCGCCTTTTACTTCGAGCGGATGCGGGCCGAGTTCAAGACGGCGCTCGACGTCTGGTTGGACACCGATCCACTCAACAACCCGGATGCCCCCCCGACTCCCTTTGCCATGGAGGAGTACCAACTGCAGGCGAGCTTGGAGGCCGAGGACTTGGTCACCCAGTCCGAAGCACACCGCCAGGCCGCTCTCGACGCCAATCAAAACGGCGACAACTACGTTCTGACTGTCGTCGGCTTCTCTCTCGTCATCTTCTTCGCCGGTGTCAGCTCGAAGCTGAAACAGCAGCGAAACCGCTGGATCGCCCTGGGGATGGCGATGTTGCTGTTCGTTCTCGGGATAGTGGCACTGGCCTTCCTCCCGATAGTGTCACCGTTCTAGACGAGCAGCCACTCCACCGTCCGTAGGCGCGTCCCGTTTCGGGGGTCTCCGGCTTCTCCGCCCCGCCATCGCCGACACGTGCTCATGATGATGTGTAGCTGAGCGCCTGGGACTTCTCCCGTGAGCCTGGAGCGAAGGAAGACGCATCCTCGAGCTCGGGTGGGAACTCGACGTGGAGCCCGGCATCGTCCCGGTCTATCTCGATGACCAGCGTGTCCCCGGAGGAGCTGGGCAAGGGACCCTGCTGTGCTCGATCACGCCACTTCCAGGGGTGCCCAGGCCAGCAGGAGACGCTTCTTCCCCTGGGTGTCGAATATCACCTCGGCCTCGGCGCGGTCCCCCTCACCTATCACCTCCCGGACCGTCCCCAACCCCCACTTGTCGTGACGAACCCGGTCCCCGGGAGCGATCTGGCCCGCGGCCACCGTGGCGCGCGGCCCGCTGGCAGCGGCTCGATCGGCAGGCCGGTTCCTCTGCCGCTTCGGGGCCTTTTCCATCAGACCCTCCGGGATTTCCTGGAGGAAACGGGATGGAGGGTTGTAGTTGGAGCCGCCGAACAGCATCCTCTGCCATGCCGAGGTGAGATAGAGCTTGTCCTGGGCTCGGGTGATGCCGACATAGGCGAGACGGCGCTCCTCCTCGAGCTCCTCGGGATCCCCGAGCGAGCGCATGTGGGGGAACACACCGTCCTCCATCCCCACGATGAACACCGCGGGGAACTCGAGACCCTTGGCGGTGTGAAGTGTCATCAGAGTGGTGGCCCCCGCGCCCTCGTCCCACTCGTCGATGTCGGCCACCAGAGCCGTCGACTCCAAGAAGACTTCGAGCTTTCTCAGGTTGTCGAGACTGTCGAATGGTTCGTCCCCGATGATGGCTCCCTCGTTCGACGTCTCGAACTCCGCAGCCACTCCTGCCAGCTCTCGCAGGTTCTCGACGCGTCCCATGGCGTCGACCGTGCGCTCGGACTCGTAGCCGGCCACCATCCCTGTGTCTTCTAGGACTGCCTTGATCGCGGCTTCGACACCGTGGTCTTCGGCCTTCTCCCGAATCGCGTCGATGAGGGCAATGAACTCGAGGACCGCGCTCTGGGCCCTGCCGTTCAGCTGGGGCACTTCGGCTGCGCGGCGCAAAGCTTCGAAGAACGTGATCCGCTGGCCCTGGGTGAACCGATCGAGATGGGCCACGGTGGTGTTGCCGATCCCCCGTCGCGGCTCGTTGATGATCCGCTTCACCGAGACCTCATCGTCGGGGTTGACGAGGATCTTCAGATACGCGACTGCGTCTTTGACCTCCTTGCGATCGTAGAACTTGACCGAGCCCACTACCGAGTAAGGGATTCCCCGTCTCACGAAGACGTCCTCGATGACACGAGACATCGCGTTTGTCCGGTAGAACACTGCGACGTCGGCGAGGTTGTAGCCCTCCTGTTGCAGCTTCTCGACCTCGTCGACTATGAAGCCTGCCTCGTCGTGCTCGTCCTCGGCCTCGAACCTGACGATCGGGACACCGATGCCCTTATCAGACCACAGGTGCTTGGGGGTCCTCTTCGTGTTGTTGGCTATCACGGAGTTGGCGGCGTCGAGGATCGTCTCGGTGGATCGGTAGTTCTGATCGAGGACTATCACCCTTGCGTCCGGATAGTCCTTCTCGAAGTCCCGGATGTTGCGGATGTCGGCTCCTCGAAACTTGTAGATCGACTGATCGGAGTCGCCGACGACGCACAGATTTCGATGAGCCGCGGTGAGCTGTTTCACCAACATGTACTGGGCCCGGTTGGTGTCCTGGTACTCGTCGACCAGCACGTAGCGAAAACGCTGCTGATAGTGGGAGAGAACGTCGGGGAAGGCGGCGAAGAGTTCGACGGTGACCATCAGGAGATCGTCGAAATCCATCGCCGAGGCCTCGACGAGTCGCTGCTGGTAGAGGCGGTAGACGTCGGCGACTTGCTCGTGATAGAACCCGTCGCCCTGGTCGGCGAAGGACTCGAAGTCGATCAGCTCGTTCTTGGCATTGGAAATGACCGCCTTCATCGCCTTCTCGGGGAACCGTTTGCTGTCGAGGTCCAGGTCCTTGACAACCATTCGGATCAGACGAAGCGAGTCGGCCTCGTCATAGATGGTGAATGCCGACCGGTAACCGAGACGGCTGGCCTCCCTGCGCAGAATTCGCACACAGGAGGAGTGGAAGGTGCTCACCCACATCGACTTCACCACACCACCGACCAACTGGCCAACTCTCTCTTTCATCTCGTTGGCGGCCTTGTTCGTGAAGGTGATGGCGAGGATGGAATCGGGTGCAACGCCAAGATCTCGGATGAGGTGGGCGATCCGGAATGTGAGAACACGGGTCTTCCCGGACCCGGCACCGGCGACCACGAGCACCGGGCCTTCGGTTGCCGCCACCGCTTCGCGCTGGGTGGGATTCAGTTCGGCGAACAACGGCGACTCGGTGGGTATGTCGTCCACGAACCACTGGGTCTGCTGCGTCATCGAGATCGATGGTACCGGCCAGAGCCGACTGAATCACACCAGTGTGATCAGGGTGCTCTGACGTCGATCATGTCTGGGAGTTCCACCCTGACCAGCTCCTGGGGATGAAGCTCCCGTGGCGAGCCTTCATCGACAAGCACCGTGCGTCTGTTGAGCGGAAGTGAGAAGCAGAACCGTGCCCCGGTCGGGAATCGGCGCTCGTACCAGACATCGCCGCCCATGGCACGAGCGAGTCGCCTGGCGATGGGTAGACCGAGTCCCATCCCACTGGAGTCGCGGGCGTCGCCCTTCGAGAGCTGTTCGAAGTTCTCGAAGACCTTCTGAGTCTCCTCATCGGGGACACCCGGGCCGTTGTCCGACACCACTATCAGATATTGGTCCCCGAGCACGAAACCCTCTACCAAGATCTGATCGCCTCCGTACTTGCGGGCGTTCTCCATGACATTTCGCAGCACCTGCTGCACCCTCCGGCGATCGGCGAACACCCTGACCCCGTCGGGAAGACTGACCAGTGACGACTTGCGACCCCCGTTGGGAAACACCATTTGGGCGACATCCTCGATCAGCACACCCAAGTCGAACAGGTCGGGGTCGAGACTGAGCCGGTTTGCCTCGAGCCGAGGGATCACCAACACGTCTTCCACGAGGTCGCCCAGATATATCGCCTGCCGGTTGATTATCGAGAGGAACTCGTTCACCTCCGTCTCGGGAAGGTGCTCCCACGAGGTGAGCAGTGTGTCGGAGAAGCCTGCGATAGAGGTGAGCGGGGTGCGCAGTTCGTGGCTGACCAAGGCTACGAAGTCGTTTTTGATCGTGTGCGCCTCCTCGGAGAGACGTCTCACCTCACGCTCTCGCTCCCTACCCGCCGCCGTGATCCGCCATGCCCAGAACACGGTTATCAGCCCGACCAGCGCCGGGAGGACCACCAGGATCTGGCTCAAAGGGGACATGCTCAAGTACCAAGTATCGGTCCAAAAGATCTCGAATATTAGGTATTGCGCATCGTGGCTGTTGTTACGCCGTATCGGCGTTCCCCATCCCGATGAGCTGGCGAAGGGTCTTGGTGAGGACGCCTTGACGCAGGTCGAATTTGTCGAGATAGGCGTCGACACCTACGGCCCAAGCGGCTTCTTTCTCCTCGGGAGTGGCCACACCGGAAACCATCACGATCGGGATGCGGACATCGGCTGCCCTCATCGAACGGACCAATTCGACTCCGTTGGAACGTGGCATCGAGTAGTCGACGACCATCGCGCGAAACCCCTCACCTGCCATGGCAGCCATCGCCTCACGGGCACTGGAAGCCACTTCGACCTCGAACCCGGCGCCGGTGAGCGTCGCCGAGAGAAGCTGTCTGACTCCGGCCGAATCATCGACCACAAGCACACGAGGCTTGTCGCTCACCATATGGGGGCGATGACGTGCCATGACGCCGAGGAAGTCGGGGTCGAGGACTACGAGCACCTGACCACCCCCGAGCAACGCAGCTCCCTTGGTGCCACCGCTTCCCTCGATGATGGGCCCCAGGTTCTTCACCGCAACCCGTCGGCGATCGATTATCTCGCTGACGGTCACAGCCACCATCCCGGATCTCGTATTGATGACGATGATCTCAGAAGTGTCGGCTGGCTCGTCCCCCCCTACCGCGTCGGATAGCGATAGGACAGGCACCGCAGCTGACTCGAAACGGACCTCGCGACTCCCGCCCACCTTGGTGAACTCGGCGGTGGCGATCGGCATCGAACCCTCCACGGAGGCCTCGGGGATACCCCAGAACTGGTCTCCTTCCGCAACCACCACCACGTTCTGCAGGACCATCGACAGAGGAAGGCTCAAGGTCACGTCAGTGCCCAGACCCGTCTGCGACTCGATCGTCACCGCACCGTGCACCTGCGCGGCAGCCTCGGCCACCTCCGCCAGGCCCTCACCGCCACCGGAGAATTCCGTCGGCTCGGTGAGCGTGCTGAATCCCGAGTTGAAGAGGATTGGTGACAGATCGGGTGGGGACACCGGGAGACCCTTCTCTCGCGCCACCTCGGCTACTCGGGACCAGTCGATGCCACTGCCGTCGTCGGAGACCATGACATCGATACCGTCCGCCACCACTCGCGCCGATATGCGCACCACCCCGGTGGCGGCTTTCCCGCCAGCAACCCTGATGTCCGGCCTTTCGATCCCGTGATCGACCGCGTTGACAAGCAGGTGGCGCAGCGGCTCGCGCAGCAAATCGACGATCTGTCTGTCCAGTTGCACGTCCTGACCGCTCAACTCGAAGCGCACGTCCTTGCCAGACCGCCGGGCCAGATAACGCACGAACTGGGGAAACGTCGAAACTGCGTCGAAGAACGAAACATTGGCGAGCGACACGGCCTGACCCTGAATGTCAGCGATCGAGTCGCTGAGCCGCTCCAGTTGGGCTCGCCAAGATCTGCGGAAGAGCTCGGGGTCTGCTCCCTCGATCGACACCAGGGAGAGGTCGGCGATCGCCTCGGCGTCCAGGGCCACCTCCACTATCCGGTTGATTAGGCGGTAGAGGTCTGACGTGTCGACTCTTGTCGCCCCGCCGAGCAGTGACTCGGAAACCGATTTGAGCAGACCGCCCAAACTCCCCCGGTCTGCCTGGACTGCGTTCAAGTCGGGTCTGGACACCTCCATCGTCATACCCGGATCCTCCAGGATATTGCGAAGCTTGGGATCGTCGGGCTCATCGATCGCACCGAGGAGACGCCCGGCGATGGCTTCCATCACCACCGCGTGGCGCGCGTCGATTTGAGTGCCTGCGGCCACTTCGCGCCACATGTCCTCCAGCCGCATGGCAGCGTCTCGGATGAGCGGATAACCGAGCAGACCCGCCGATCCCTTGATGGTGTGGGCGTCCCGGAGGAGGTCTGTCACCGACTCGGCTGCCAGATCACCCTCTCCAAGGGCGCGCGCGCCAGCGATCAGACGAGATGAGCGCTCGTCCAGCTCTTCGCGGAAGATACGGATGAGTTCAGGGGTGTTTGCGTCCATGACGACGTCGGAAAACCCGACGCTGTTGTATCGGCACTGACGATCGTCGCCCTAAGACACCAACCAGCGGGCGCGGGAGTCTCCCGGCTACTCCCACTCGATGGTCGCGGGCGGTTTCGACGATATGTCGTACGCGACCCTGTTGATCCCGGGCACTTCGTTGATGATCCGCGATGAGATCTTCTCCAACACGTCGTACGGGATCCGGGCCCAGTCTGCGGTCATGGCGTCCTCTGATGTGACGGCACGCACCACCAACGGATAGGCGTAGGTCCTGCCATCCCCCTGGACACCGACTGTCTTGATCGCGGGGAGGACGCCGAACGCCTGCCATATCTCCCGGTAGAGCCCGGCTCTTCTGATCTCCTCGATGATTATCGAGTCGGCCGAGCGAAGCAGCTCGAGCCGCTCGTGGTTGACCTCACCGATTATCCGCACCGCCAGACCCGGGCCCGGGAATGGCTGTCGCCACACGATTTCCTCGGGCAAGCCCAGTTCCTCGCCGACGGCACGGACTTCGTCCTTGAACAAGTCGCGAAGTGGCTCTACGAGCTCGAACTTCATGTCCTCGGGCAGTCCCCCCACGTTGTGGTGGGTCTTGATCGTCGCCGCCGAACCAGAACCCGACTCGATGACGTCGGGGTACAAGGTGCCCTGGACCAGGAACGTGGCGTCCCCAACCGAGGCTGCCGCCTCCTCGAAGACCCTTATGAACGTCTCACCGATGATCTTCCGTTTCTGCTCGGGGTCGGTGACGCCTCGAAGTTGCTCGAGGAATCTGTCCCCAGCCTTGACATGGATCAGGTCGACATCGAAGTGCGACCTGAACGTCTCCTCGACCTGTTTCGCCTCGCCGGCTCTGAGTAGGCCATGATCGACGAAGATGCAGGTCAACCTGTCACCGATGGCCTCGGCGACCAACGCCGCCGCCACCGCTGAGTCGACACCGCCGGAGAGACCACATATGACCCGGCTGTCGCCTACCTGGCCTCTGATTGAAGCGACTTGCGACTCGATTATCGAGTGAGAGGTCCAGGACGGAGTGGCACCACACACCTCGTAGAGGAACCGCTTCAGGATCTCACCACCCCTGGGGGTGTGGGCGACCTCGGGATGGAACTGGACCCCGTAGAGCGCACGGTCACGATCCTCCATCGCCGCGACCGACGCCCCGGGAGATTCGGCGACACACACGAACCCGGGTGGGACCCCGATCACCTCGTCGTTGTGGGACATCCAAACCTGTTGTCTCAACGGGAGACCTGCAAGGAGCAGCGAGTCGCCCGTCACCTCGAGTGACGTGTTGCCGAACTCGGCGCCACCGGTGTGCGCCACCTCACCATTCGCAAGCACCGCCAACAGCTGGTGGCCATAGCAGATGCCCAGGATGGGGAATCCCAGATCGATGATCGCCGGATCCATCCGATAGGCGTCCTCGGCGTACACCGACGCCGGCCCACCCGAGAGGATCAGACCTATAGGGCGACGGTTCCGGATCTCGTCGGCGGTGATGTCCCGGGAGACGATCTCGGAGCGAACGTGGGCCTCACGAACCCGTCGTGCGATCAGTTGGGCGTACTGAGCGCCGAAGTCGAGGACCAGCACGACGCCGGCGGATTTGTCCCCGATGCCCTCGGACTCGCCACGCATCAGGGGTCTAGCCCATTCCAACCCGTTGCGACCGTTGCAATGACTTGCCCTCGGTCTGCAGCGAGGGGGCGATCATCACTTCGGCCTTCTGGAACTCCTTGACATCTGAGTAGCCGGTCGTGGCCATGGAGACCTGAAGACCACCGAACAGGTTGCGTCTCCCGTCGTTCTCGTGGGCCGGACCCACCAAGATCTCCTGAAGCGTTCCCCGGTCTCCTACGTTCACCCGGGTGCCCCGGGGGAGGGTCGGATGGAAGGTGGCCATCCCCCAGTGATAGCCCCTGCCGGGAGCCTCACTGGCGGAGGCGAGGGGGGACCCGATCATCACCGCATCTGCACCGCAGGCGATCGCCTTCGAAACGTCTCCTCCGGTCCGCATCCCACCGTCAGCGATGACGTGGACATAACGTCCGGTTTCGTCGAGATACCTGATCCGGGCCCCGGCGGCGTCGGCGATTGCGGTGGCCTGGGGCACACCGACTCCGAGCACGCCCCGGGTGGTGCAAGCCGCCCCGGGCCCGACCCCGACCAGGATTCCCACCGCCCCGGTTCGCATCAGATGCAGCGCCGTGGAGTAGCTGGCACATCCGCCGACGATCACCGGGACCGGGCAGTCAGCGATGTACTCCTTGAGGTTCAACGGCTCTTCCCGGCTCGAAACGTGCTCGGCAGATACCACCGTCCCCTGGATGACGAGGATGTCCAGACCGTTGCTCAGGGCCGGCGGCGCCCACTCGGCGACCCTTTGCGGGGTGAGACTCGCCGCGGTGACGACACCCTCGGACTTGATCTCATTGACGCGCTGCCCGATGAGTTCGGGCTTGACCGGTTCGAGATAGATCTCCTGCATGCGTCGGGTCGCCTTCTCGTCGGGAAGTTCGGCGATTTCCTCGAAATAGGGCTCGGGGTTCTCGTACCTGGTCCAAAGCCCTTCCAGATTGAGCACCGCAAGGCCCCCGAGCCGGCCGATGGTCACCGCTGTCTCCGGACTGATCGCCGAGTCCATCGCAGAACCCATCATCGGCAGGTCGAATTTGAATGCGTCGAGCTGCCACGAGATATCCACATCGTCGGGGTCTCTGGTCCTGCGAGAGGGGACGATCGCGATGTCGTCGAGGCCGAATGCTTGCCGACCCGACTTGCCGATGCCGATGTCGATTTCCATAGATCAGGTCCTTGTCCAGCGCTTCGTCGCAGAGTAACAGTGGGTGACGGGCTCTCGTTACCAGCCAGATCCGAGCTTGGCTGTAGCCTCATCGCCGGTGGTTAGGTCCTGGACGGTCGTCGACTTCGCACTCATTTGGTTGGGTGGTCTGCTCGGGACCACCCTCTTTGCTGCTCTCGCGGTGAATACCGGTGATCAGGATCTGCTCCTACTCCTCGGTCTGGCCGGCCAATACATCGGGAACCTCGGGGTCCTCTGGGTAGTCGCCAGACGCAAGCAGAACCCCGACCTCGGCTTCAACGTCGAAACCCGCGATCTCGGCTACATCTTCCTGGGCTTGGTCCTCCAGGTGGCGATGGCAACCATCCTCATCCCCCTCTCCAACCTCCTCTTCCCCGACGGACGTCCCCCTCAAGACGTCGCCGAAGTGATCGCAGGCGCTGACTCCCTTTCACTCCAACTCGGGCTGCTCCTGGCGGCGGTGGTCCTTGCCCCGATCACCGAAGAGCTGATGTTCAGGGGGGTGCTGCTCCGGTCGCTCGAGCCCAGAGGAAAGCGTCTCGCCATGGTCGTCAGCTCCCTTGTATTCGCAGCGGTACATGCGGTTGGTCTCGACGATGAGATGTTCTGGCAGTCGGCGCTGGTAGTACTGCCCCCGATCTTCATCCTGGGTCTCTTGCTGGCACGGCTCACCCAGAGGTCAGGGCGTCTCGGCCCGGCGATCTTCCTCCACTCGGGTTGGAACCTGCTGGCCGCGTTCGTCCTCCTCCTGCCCGAGGACCTCCTGGAGCAAGTCGGCTGACTCAGCCCAGCCCGACCGCCTCTTTGACCACGGTCATCGTGGCTTCTGCGGACTCCGCGGCGCGGTGTGCGCTGTCCGCCATGACGATGGCTACCTGATCGTCCGAGATCGACTCGTATGCATCTCGAATCGGCGCGACCCCATCGGCGACCGCCTCGGCCACTGCCATCTTGAACGGGCCATATCCGCCGTCTCGGTATTCGTCGACGAGGTTCTCGATGGGGCGTCGGGAGAAGTGGGCGAAGATCTCGAGGAGATTCGAGATACCGGGTTTGGTATCCCAGTCGTAGACGACCTCGGATCCGGTGTCAGTGACTGCCGACTTGATCTTCTTTACGATTTCGTCCGTCGAATCGGTGAGATAGACCGTCGCCTTGGCGTTCTCGTCCGACTTCGACATCTTTGCCGTCGGGTCCTGCAGCGACATGACCCGTGCCCCGATCTCGGGCGTGATCCGCTCCGGGATGGGGAAGACCTCGCCGAAACGGCTGTTGAATCGGACCGCCAGGTCCCGGGTCAGTTCGAGATGCTGGGTCTGGTCGTCGCCGACCGGGACGGCATGCACCCTGTGGATGAGGATGTCGGCCGCCATCAGCACCGGATACGCGAAGACACCGAAGCTCTGCCCGGACTTGTCCGACTTCTCCTTGTACTGGGTCATTCTCTCCAGTTGACCCATTCCTGTCATCGTGCCCAGGATCCAGGTCAGTTCGACGTGCTGCGGCAGGTCAGACTGGTAGTAGACGAGTGAGCGCCTCGGATCCACCCCGACCGCCAGGATCATCTTGGCCAGATCGACCCTCCCCCGGGCGAGGACGCTCGGTTCGTAGGGTGCGGTCATGGCGTGGAGGTCGACGACGTTGTAGATCGTGTCGTAGTCGTCCTGCATGGCCACCCAGTTGCTGAACGCACCCATCAAATTGCCGATGGTGGCGCCACCGGTGGGCTGCATCCCGGAGAAGACTCTCTTACGTTCGCTCATCTCGGTTCCTCGAAAACAAAACGCCGCCGGGGTTCCGGCGGCGACATCATGGCAGGTGAAAGACGGCCGCTAAGCGATGCGCCACCAGAGTCGAAGGGTCGTATTCACTGTGCAGGGAGGCTAACACCGCTGGATACGAGGAAGACGTGCTGACCCTCGAGCAGACCCCAGGAACCATCGAAATTGGAGCCCGAGACGTCCGCACCATCGAATCTGGCGGCGGAGAGTGCCGTGTCGCTGAGATCGGCGTCTTTGAGGTTCGATTTCGAGAAATCGGCTCCCTCGAGGTCAGATCCGGAGAGATCGGCCCCGGCGAGATTCGCCCCGACGAGACGGCTCAGGCTCAGATTCGACTCTCGAAGATCTGCCCCTGACAGGTCGACGCCGCTCAGATCACAATTCTTCAAATACAGACGTCGCAGATCGGTGCTTGCCGGCATCCAGGCCCGCAGATCCAGTCCGATCATGACACGGCCCCGGTACTTGTCGTATCGGTCGGCTGCGAGGAATCGGGTCAGCTGCTCGGGTCGGACCGACCCGGAGGTGAAACGCTCGTCACCTCGAGCGGGGTCGGCGTTGTTGTGATAGGCCGAATTGGCCTCCCACCAACCGAGCCGATCGTGTTCCAGAACCTCCATCGACCGGAGCCACTTGATCGACTTGTAGAAATACTTGCCAGGGGTGACGATCCGAACCGGGCCGCCGTGCTCGGAAGCCAAGGGGTGACCCTCGAAGGAATGCACAACCCAGCTGTGATCGAGTGCATACCTGAGCGGAAGCGAAGTGTGATGACCACGATGCGATCGGGCGGCGAACGAAACGAACCGCCCCGGGGCGACCGGGTCGAGCAGTTCGGCGAGAGGGACACCGGTGAAGGTCGAATCGAACCGCGTCCAGCTGGTGACACAGTGGATGTCCAAGGTGATCTGGCGTTGCTCGAGCCCAAAGAGCTCGTCGAGAACGATCGTCCTCGGCTCGCTGACCAGACCGTTCACCTGGATCTCCCAGTCCGTTCCGTGTGGCATGGGAGACCGCTCCCCGACCACGGGGAGACGCTTCGTGGCTATCTGCCCGGGCGGGAGACTGGATGAGATCACATCGGCCGTACCTGGTGCGGTTGCATGCACACGCTAGGACCGACCTCAGCCGGCGATTCCGAGCAGCACCCCTGCGTCGGTGGCCGCGGCCGAGAGGAATTCGGCAACTATCTCCTCGACTGGCTCAGCGGGTACGAGCACCGAGGCGCCGTCGGGAGTGGTCGCATCACTGACCGGGATCTCCATCTCGACGATCGCGCCGGAGCGAAGACCTTGCATGGTGAAGCCGAGACTGACCGCGTCCATCACCGACAAATCGGAGTCGACAGTCACGTACGGGGCGACGGATCGGGCCACTGAGAGCATTGCCGAGGGGCTCGAGATGTTCCCGGCCCGATGCATCATGTCGATCAGGAAGTCACGCTGACGCTCGTTGCGAGCGAGATCGTTCACCCCGGCCACCGTCCGCCAGCCGTCTTGGGTGAGTTCCTGGGTGCGCCGAGAGCGCAGCCAGGCAAGCGTCTGCTCACCGTCGGCGTCGGTGCATCCGGCCGGGAGCTCGAGGTTGGCCCGGGCGTCACGCACAGGGTTGTCGACACAGATCTCGTAGCCGCCAACGGCGTCGACAGCCTGCTCGAAGCCGGCGAAGTCGACGAGGGCGAAGTGGTCGACAGCCTGGCCGATGAGGTCCTCGACGGCGAGAGTCAATGCTGTCGGTCCGTTGTAGCGACCGCACCCCTCGAGAACTGCGCTGATGCGACCGTCGGTCCCACCACACGGATTGTCAACGAGGAGGTCACGGGGTATCGAGAGGAGGCCGGTGCTCGCAGGCTCCTTGAACAGGACCATGATGACGTCGGCTCTCGCCCCGGTGAAGTCCCCGAATCCATCGGTGTCGTCGAGATTGTCCCTGGAGTCGGACCCGACGAGCACGTAGACCTGACGCCCAGGGTCGACTATGTCGATCCTTTCCCCATTTTCCTCGTCTGCGTCTTCACCTTCGTCTTCGGGGGCCGCTTCACCCTTCCCGGTGTCGTCAGTCCCGGGTCGCTCGATACTCACCCGATCGACCTGGCCCCATGTGTACGCGGCGAAGACGGCACCCGCACCAACGAGAAGTAACGCGATGACGGCAGCAGAAATCAGAAGGCGGCGTTTCAGATGCGAAGTGCTCATTCCCCAGGGTCGAAGTGTACGCGAACGTGGGAGACGGGCGAATCAGGCTGGTTCGGGGACCAGAGCCTCTGAATTGCTCGTTGCGACCGGCAAAGTCAGCTCGAATCGGTGGTTGCCATCGGCCCCGGGCACATAGTCGAGTGTCCCCTCCATCATCTCAGCGAGCTGCCGGGAAACCGCCAGCCCTATGCCGACCGAACCGGGCTGAGTCGGGAACTGCGCACTGCGGTAGTAGCGCTCGAAGATGAGGCCCGTCTCAGGATCCGGGACGCCAGGGCCGTTGTCGGACACTACGACCTTGACCATGTCGCCGGCGTCTCGCCGGACTGCCACGACCACCTGGTCACCGCCGTATTTGATGGCGTTTGTCACGAGGTTTCTCATGATCTGACGGACCCTGAGAGGATCCGCCCACGCCCGGACCGGATCTCCCGTGCACGTGATCCTCTTGTTGGTCGGGTTCGACTCGCGAAGACCTTCGAGAACTCGCTCAACCTGTTCTCCCAACTCGACAGGTTCGGGACGAATCGAGAGATTGCCAAAGTCCGCACGCGAAGCGACCAGCAGGTCTTCGACGAGCTCAGCCAGCTCCCTGCTCTGCACCGCAATGATGCCGCTGAGCTCGTCGAGTTCTCCCGGAGTCATACCGTCCCGATTGGCGACTATCTCCTCGGAGAGACCGACGATCGCAGTCAGGGGTGTCCTGATCTCGTGAGATACCGACGCGAGGAGCCGGTCTTTCGACTCATTCGAGGTCCGCAGCGCCTCGGCGTCATCGTGGCGGCGCCAGTAGGCACCGACCATGTCCGCCGCTCGCCACAATGTCTGGACCTCGTCCTCTGACCACTTGCGCTCTTCGGAGTACTCCACAAACCCGATAGAACCGCGGAAGACACCATCCACGAAGATGGGAACGCATATCTCCGAGACGATGTCGTCCTCGGCATAGAGGTCTCGTTCCCGACCGGTGAGACTCGTCACGTCGACCACGGCGGCCTTACCCTCGAGCAGGGCGTCGTACGCCGTCGGGATTGCCTCGTACCTGCCTGTTTGCCAGCCGTGAGCTGATTCCTCGATGCCTCGGGAAGCGCTGGCGACTATCTCCCAGCCCGGTCCTCCCTCGACTTCGACCGTTCGGTCGATGTAGGCGTAATCGGAGTCGGTCGCCTCGAAGATGGCTCGCACCGCCTCATGCAGGGCAAAGGCATCGGAGTGAACCAGGAGAGCTTCCGAGCACCGTGCCACTGCGTTCTGAAGCCGGCGGGAACTGTCGTAGACCGCTATCGCCGCGGTCAGCTGGTCGTAGAGCTCGGCGACCAGGCCCGTGGTGAACACGACGCCGGCGATGGCGACCAGGACCCTGATGCCGATCGAATTCACCGGATCGCCATCGAACAGTCCTGTCGTGATGACCCATGCCGCGACGAACACGGCCAGACCGCCGGCCCAGGCGAGACGACGACCCATCGCCAGCGTGCCTGCCAGCACGGCGTAGAGCATCATCAGGCCGAAGCTCGTGGCGAAGTCGAACGACGTCAATTCGATGCCGAAGAACGACTCGAGAATTGTCATCGCTCCGGTGTACGCCATCGCCCCGAGCACCAAGGGAGCTGCGTTTGGCTCGTCCGACCTGGCGACGATCACAGCCCAGGTCATCAGAACCAACGGTCCAACCAGACGAGCCAGAAAGTCGTCGGCGCCGCCGTATGTGGTGGTGAGCAGCTCGACCAGCGCGACCAGCGGAACGGTCGTCGCGAACAGCACCGCCACATAACGATGGAAACGCTGTTGCGCCGCTAGTGGGGCGCTCGATTTCACGTCTGTATGTCGGCCGATTCGCCCTCGGTGTTTAGTTGCTTTGGGTCAGATCTCGAGACCAACCAGCTCGCGGACCATGCGGCCGGTCGCTCCCCAGAGGGTGTCCCCGCCGAGGTCGTAATACCAGACCCGCCATCCGTTCCAGGGAACGTGCCACCAGTTGCCCGGATCGGCCAGGTCGCTCAGCAGCGGGGTGTGGACTCTCACCACCTCGCGTTGGGACAACACCAGATCCAACGGCGTGCTGATACGAGCCACCACCGGAACCACCAAGAGGGAGAATTCAACTGTGTCCTGTGTCGGAAGGAAGCCCAGGACGTCGACTTGTTCCTCGTCGATCCCCACCTCCTCATGTGCCTCCCGAATTGCCGTGGCCACGGGTCCGTCGTCTCCGGGATCGGGACGACCACCGGGGAACGAAATGTGCCCGGCATGGGTGGGCATCGTGTCGGGTCGCTTCGTCAGCAGGACCCTGATCCGGCCCTCCTCGTCCTCGAACAGAGGTGCAAGCACCGCGGCCATCGGTTTCTCACCGGGCTCTGGATAGGAGTCGAGAAGGTGCAGTTGATCCCACATTCCGCCGGCTCAGGTTAAGCCTCGGCGGGACGAGCCCCGTGCTGCAAGGCCAGGGGGCCTTTCCTCCGCGACATTCCCCGGTACTCTGACCCGGTGCCACGACCCCTGCTCCAGAGTGACCGTCTGACCCTGCAACGGTTCACGAGACGTGACGCCGGGACCTTGGACGAGGCGATTCGCGAGTCGCTGACCGAGCTGAACCAGTGGCTCCCGTGGGCTCGCATGGACTACACCTCCAGCGATACCTCCGCATTCATCCGGGAGTCGATGAACGCCTGGAAGGAGGAGCGAGCGTGGGACTACTCCATCAGGCTCAACGACGACCCACGCCGTCATGTCGGCAACATCTCGTACTGGACTGTCTCCAAGCTGGGGAAGATCGCAGAGATCGGTTACTGGGTGCGTTCGACTGAGACGTCACGAGGGGTCTGCACCGAGGCGGTTGAGCTCCTGCTCGAGGAGATCTTCCACTCTCAGAGGTATCACAAGATCGTCCTCAGGATCGCGGTCGGAAATCATCAGTCAGACCGTGTCGCTCAGAAACTGGGGTTCACCAAAGAGGGGGTGCTCCGCGAGGAGCTCCTCATCCGGGGGAACTGGGTCGACCACTCGCTCTGGTCTCTTCTCGACCGTGAGTACCGCTCATCACGACGCAGTGCGGTGACGCGAGGAAGCGAGAGCGACTCAGACGTCTGAAGGAGTCGAGGGTGAGCCCGCCCTCAGCCCCCGGTGGCGAGGACCTGCGCCGCCTCACCCACGAAAGCCGCGATCGAGGGGTAGACGCCAATTGCGATGGTGAGGGCGACAGCAATGCCGAGGGCGAGTTTCAGCGAACCGGCAGGCGCCGCCTCCGCACCATCGGCGAACTCCCCGACCGGGTCATCCAGCCAGATCGCCTTGATGACTCTGGCGTAGTAGTACAGGGCAATCACCGCGTTCACCGCGGCTATCACGGCGAGAGCGATGGTCGCCGGGTCGGCGATCATCACCGAGCGGAACATCTCGAACTTGGCGAACCAGCCGGCCAGCGGAGGGATGCCCGCCAGACTGAAGAAGAAGATGCCGGCGACGACTCCGAGCACCGGGTCCACCCTCCCCAGACCGGCCCAGCCTGCGATGTCACCGGTCCCGGTCTTCCTGGCCCCGGCGATCACAACTGCAAACGCGCCAAGGTTCATCACGGCGTAGATCGTCAGATAGATGAGGGTTGCCCCAAACGCCTCTTCGAGGTCGGCACCGGCCACGGCTGCTGCAGCGAATGGGACGAGCATGAAGCCGGCTTGGGCCACCGACGAGTAGGCGAGCAGTCTGACGATGTTGGTCTGCCTCAGAGCCGAGAGGTTCCCGACCGTCATCGACAGCGCAGCAAGCAGCCAAAGAGCCGGAGCCCAGACATCGGATGCGTCCGGAAGCGCCATGTACATCACGATGAGCATTGCCACGAAGCCGGCTGCCTTCGAGTTGACCGACAGATAGGCGGTGATCGGCGTGGGGGCGCCTTCGTAGGTGTCAGGTGCCCAGAAGTGGAACGGGACGGCTGAGATCTTGAAGCCGAAGCCCACGATGAGGAACAGGATCGCTACCACCAAGGCAGGCTGATCGGACATCCCCTCGGTGGCTGTGGCGATCTCGGCAAAGCCGACCTCGCCGGTGAGCCCGAAGATCAGCGACATCCCATAGAGCAGGATGGCCGTGGAGAGGACACCCAGGATGAAGTACTTCATCGAGGCCTCGTTCGACTTGGCGTCTCCTTTTCGCCAACCGGCGAGCAGGTAGAGGGGGCCGGTGACCAGTTCGAGACCAATGAACAAGACGATGAGGTCGCGCGCAGACGCCATCACCAGTGAACCCAGTATCGAAGCCAGCAGCAGGAAGTAGTACTCGCCCTGGTAGTACCGATCGCTCTCGATGTAGTGGTGGGACATCAGAAACACCACGTACCCCGAGATGAGGAACAGGCCCTTCAACACCAGCGCGAACTCGTCGACCACATAGGAGCCGTCGAACATCGAGATGACCTCGCCGTTTATTGCGAGTAGTCCGAGAGGTATCAGACCCAGAGCGGTACCGGCAACTGCCACCGTGGCAGTCCAGTACTTCTGCTCGCGGGGCAGGAGGAGATCGAGAGCGAGCACGAGGATCATCGTGGCGATGATCACCAACTCAGGCGCTAGCGCCAGATAGTCGATCTCATACCCCATTCGGGTGTCAACCGCCCTTCACTGTCGTAGTCAGCGACGCTGTGGTCGTGTCCGTCCCGAACACCATCTCAACCATCGAGGTCACCGCATCCGTCGTCGAGTTGAAGATCACCTTCGGGTAGAAGCCAATGACGACGATCAGGACGATCAGGGGCACCCAGGCGGCCAGTTCGAACCTGTCTGCGTCGTGGAACTCGTGGTCGTCCCACTCGGCGTTCGGCTCCCCGAGGTTGACACGCTGCAACATCCAGAGCATGTATCCGGCGGTCAGGACCGTGCCAATGGCACCGAGGACCATCGAGGTCCTGAACACGCCGAGTGAGAGTCCTTCCAGCGGGTTGTAGGAGGCAACCAACGACATGAACTCACCCCAGAACCCGGCCAGGCCGGGCAGACCCAGCGATGCCATGGCGGTGAAAGCCAGAATTCCGCCGATCACCGGCATCAGCTTGATGTTGCCACCGAGACGTGCCATCTCCCTCGTGTGATAACGATGTGACATCGACCCGGCGAGGAAGAAGAGAAGACCAGTGATGAGACCGTGGGCAACCATCCCGATCACCGAGGCGTTGATGCCGATGTCGGTCATAGTGGCGATACCGAGCATCACGAAGCCCATGTGACCCACCGAAGAGAAGGCAATGAGACGTTTCATGTCGGTCTGGGCCAGACAGGCCAACGATCCGTAGATGATTCCGATCACGGCCAGGATGGCGATCCAGGGCGCCCAGGCCACTGCCTCATCGGGCAGGATGGGCAGTGAGATCCTGATGAAACCGTAGGACCCGAGCTTCAGGAGGATCGCGGCCAGCAGCACGGAGCCAACGGTGGGGGCCGCGGTATGGGCGTCGGGGAGCCAGGTATGCAGCGGCCACATCGGCACCTTCACGGCGAACCCGAGGAACATCGCGGCGAACACCCAGCCGGCGACGCTCCACCCGGCGAATGCTCCCGATGCGCCAAGATCCGTGAGCTGGGTTATGTCGAAAGTTCGCTCGCCGTGGTCGCCGGACTCGAAGTACAGGGCGAGGAATCCGAGGAGCATGAACGCCGATCCGAACAAGGTGAACAAGAAGAATTTGATCGAGGCGTAGAGCCTGGTCTCGAACACCTTGGAGAACCCCGGGACCTTGCGTGGTGACTTGTCACCCCAGATCCCGATCATGAAGTACATCGGGAGAAGCACGATCTCGAAGAAGATGAAGAAGAGCACCAGGTCGAGGGCGACGAATGTCCCGTTCATACCGGTGGCCAGGATCAACATGAGGATCAGAAATGCCTTCGGGTTCTTGGGCTCTTCCCAGTGGTTCCACGAGTAGACGACGGCGAGCACCATCACGAAAGTCGACAGGACGAGAAGCGGCAGACTTATCCCGTCCACACCCACGTGGTAGTTGGCATTGATGGCGCCGATCCACGTTTCGTTCACCTCGAACTGGTAGGTGTTGTACGGCGTCCCTCCGAAATCGAAGGCGACCACGACGACGATGGAGCAGATGAATGCGAGCACCGCGAAGAGCAGGGCAGTGCGCTTCAAGGAATCTTCGTTGTCCCGCTTGATGAACCCGAGGAGCACTGCACCCACCACGGGCAGGAAGACGGTGACCGTGAGTCCCCAGGTCTCGAACAATTCCATCGTTTTCAGCCTCTCACTCTCAGATCACGAACACGAACAACAACACGAGGATCAACGCACCGGCCACGAACCCCGACGCGTACTGCTGCACCTTGCCTGTCTGCAGCTTGCGCAGACTCGACCCGGCGCTGTCGGCCGCGGCCGACAAACCGTTGAAGACCCCGTCGACGCCACGCTGGTCGAGTCCGTTGTAGACCCAGCCTCCGAGGTACTTGGTGGCGCCACCCACCGCGTTGACGATGCCGTCGAAGATGTACGTGTTGGTCCAGTTCACGAATCTGGCAACAGGCCCCATGGTCCCACCGACTATGCCCATCGCCACGTCGTCCAAGTAGTACTTCCCGCGCAGCAGCGGGTAGAGAGCGGGGACCTTGAACCAGTCGCGCTCCCGTTGGGTGTCGCGGTCCTTGCCCCAGATGAGCCAGCCCAGCACGACGCCGAGGATGGCCGCCACCGAACCGATGATGGCGAGAGTGATCTCGATGCTCTCGGGGTGGTGGTCACCCATCGGCGCGACCCTGACTCCTAGCCACGTCGTGAAGTTCGAGATCCCGGGCCAATCGACCCCCGGGATGTTGAAGAGACCGAAGAGAACGGACGGAATCGCCAGGCCGATGAGGGGCCAGGCCATGATCCGGGGTGACTCGTGGGGGTGGGCGTGACCCTTGTAGGTCCCGAAGAAGGTGAGTGCGACACAGCGAGTCATGTAGAAGGCGGTCACGAAGGCGCCTGCGACGGCGATCCACATCACCGCGACGTAACCCTCGTAGTTGAGGACGGCGAGGATCTCGTCTTTCGACCAGAACCCGGCGAGCGGGAAGATACCGGCGAGCGCAGCCGAACCGATGATGAACGTCCAGAAGGTGGTGGGCATGTGTTTTCGGAGACCACCCATGTCGGTCATGTCGTTGGAGTGGACCGCGTGGATCACAGACCCGGCACCGAGGAAGAGAAGTGCCTTGAAGAAGGCGTGGGTGAACAGGTGGAACAGCCCCGCGGTGTAGCCGCCGGCGGCAACCGCGGTCATCATGTAGCCCAGTTGGGAAACCGTCGAGTAGGCGAGAACCTTCTTGATGTCGTTGGCGACGAGCGCGAGAAGCCCTATCGCGAACAGCGTGATGGCACCAATCGCAACCATCCAGGGGCGGACACTCTCGACCAGGAAGTTCTGGTACAGCGGGAAGGTCCGCGCCATCAGGTAGACGCCGGCGGTGACCATGGTCGCCGCATGCATGAGCGCAGACACCGGGGTGGGACCCGCCATGGCGTCGGGAAGCCAGATGTGGAGCGGGAATTGGGCGCTCTTGCCCATCGCCCCAAAGAAGAGCAACGCACCAGCGACAACTGCCACGGCGCCCAACGCCTCGTTGTGTTCGACGGCAGCGAGATCGAGGACCGCGAAGTCGAAGCTGCCCAGGGTGACACCGAGGATCACCGCCCCAAGGATCAACCCGACATCGGCGACCTTGTTGACCATGAACGCCTTGTTGCCTGCCTTCACATTCTCGAGGTCTTCCCAGTAGAAGCCGATGAGGAAGTAACTGGCTAGACCGACGCCCTCCCAGCCGATTATCAGCTGAACCAGGTTGGGGGCTGCGACGAGGACGAGCATCGCCCCGGCGAACAAAGAGAAGGCGGCGAAGAACCATGGCAACCTGACGTCGCCCTTCATGTAGCCAAGGGCGTAGATGAACACCAACAGCCCGACAAAGTTGACGAGGAAGTACATCATGATGGCCAGACCGTCGAGGGTCCATCCCAATTCGAAGACGAGATTGCCGCCGATACGTCCTATCTCGAATGTGTGACTGGTGTCGAGGACACCCTCGGTCATGTTCAGGAGAAACAAGGCCCCGGCCCAGACCAGGTTGATCGCTAAGGCAGCAACGGCGATCTCCCCGCCCTGGTTCTTCAACCTCTTTCCGAAGGCGAGTATGGCGAGGAAGGCGACAAAGGGCAGCACGAGCATGATCCACGCCGTTTCGCCCCAGAAACCCCCGTCACCGGCGGTGATCTCGACGTGCCCGCCCTCCTCGGCAGCAAGGATGGCGAGGTGGTTGATCGCCGTGATCACCTGACAGGCCTCTCAGTGCGGCGCCAGCCGTCGACCGACCATTGTCCGTTCGCCCGGGCCTGTGAGATGGCGAGACCCGCACTCTGGTGAGAAGCCGACGGTCGGCGGGAGCAAAGTCGATCGACCATGGAACTAATACCTCATGAGGTCCAGGTCATCGACGTTGGCGGAACGTCGGTTGCGGAAGATGAGCAGGACGATGGCAAGACCGATCCCCACTTCGGCAGCCGCGACCGTGATCACGAAGATCGAGAACACCTGACCTATCGCCTGTGGGGTGTTGAGCATCGCCTCGAAGGCGATGAGGTTGATGTTGACCGCATTGAGCATCAACTCGACCGAGAGCAGGATCAGCACGATGTTCCGGCGGACGAGCAAACCGTAGATACCCATCGCGAACAGGGCAGCGGCCAGGATCAGGAACTGGTTGACGATCATACCCTTCTCCTGCCGGCCGCCTTTGCCCTCGCCCCGCGGCAGAGTGAGCCGAACGACTGACTCGCGAGACTTGACCAGGCTCGGGCGAACAGACGCCGGTCGGCCGTTGCTCGCTTCGCTCGCCGCGTTTCGAGATGGCTCATACAGCAGCCCTCTCTTCCTCTTCGGCGGGGGTCAGGTCGCGACGGGCGATCGTGATACCACCGATGAGGGCGGCGAGCAGCACGAACGAGACGATCTCGAAGGGGATCACGAACCGACCGAGGAGGGACTCTCCCAGCAGATCGGTGGAGGTGGGCGACCCGGTGGTGATGACCTCGTTGGTGCTGAATGCATCGATTGCGGTCCAGGCCATGACCACGAAGACGGCGACAGACAAAATCGCAGGCCACAGCTTGTGGTCCGAGTCCAATCCTTCGTCGAGCCCGGTTGGAGCACGGGTGATCATGATGCCGAAGAGGAACAGGACCACCACAGCACCTATATAGACCAGAACCAGCACCCAGGCGACGAACTCGGCGGAGAGGATGAGGAACAGACCGGCAGTCCCGGCCAGGGCACCCACGAGATAGAGAGCGGCGTGGACCACGTTCTTCGAGGTCACTACACGGAAGCCGCACAGGAGGACCAGGAATCCGATCACAGCGAACACCCAGTTCACGGGTTCTGAGATCCAGGTAGTGAACGTCATCAGTGGAGCTCCGTTCCCGCGCGGCGGAAACAATCGACCGACCAGCGTCTGCTTGTCCGGGTCGGCGAGGGCGCGCTGCGCACACCCGACCGGAGTCTCGAGAGGGTGCGAGGGCAAAGTCGGTCGACCATCGAAGCTGCTACTTCTCCAAGGCGGGGGGTTCGGGAACAGTCTTCAGCCAGTCCTGGAGACGATCCATGTCGTGCATCATGTCCCCCATGTGGGGCTCGGAGTACTCGTACTCGGGGCTCCAGAAGAGAGCGTCGAACGGGCAGACCTCGACACAGATCCCGCAATACATACAGAGGGCGTAGTCGATGTCGAACCTGTCGAGCTTGGCCCTGACCTTCACCCTCCCACCGGGGGTCTCCGGCGGGATCTCCTCTTTGTGTCCTTCGATGTAGATGCACCAGTCGGGACAGTTGCGAGCACACAACATGCAGACGGTGCAAGCCTCCTGGTCCAGGGCGATGACACCCCGCGCCCGTGGGACAGGTGTTTCCTTGACCTTCGGGTAGTTGACCGTTGCCAGATGCTTGTGGGGCAGGAAGATGGTCTTGAACATCGCCGAGATGGTGACGCCGAGCCCTTTGACCATTCCCATACCCGGGATGCTGCGACCCCCGTTGGCGTTGCCGTTGGAGCTCATCACAAGATCACCTTCAGAGCCGCAGTCAAGGTGATGTTGAGCAGCGCCAAGGGGACCAGCCATTTCCAGGCGAGACGCTGAAGTTGGTCCTCACGAAAGCGCGGGAAGGTCCATCGGAACCAGATCATCGTGAAGACAAGAAGGAAGGTCTTACCGATCAAGATCAGAGGCCCGGCGAACTCGAGAACGTCGGTCGGTATCCCGGGAAGCCACCAGCCGCCGAGGAACAATGTGACGGCGATCGCCGACATGGTGAACATGTTTGCGAACTCGGCCAGGAAGAAGAACAGGAAACGGAAGCCCGAGTATTCGGTGAGATAGCCCATGACCAGTTCCGACTCGGCAATGGGCATGTCGAAGGGGATCCGGCTCAATTCGGCGAGGGCGGCGACCATGAAGATCATGAACGCCACCACCTGGACGACGACGTAGGGGTAACCCGCATCTACCTGAGCGTTGACTATGCCTTGCAGACTCATGGTCCCCGCCAGTATCACCGGCCCGACCACTGCCAGGACCAGAGGCAATTCGTAGGCGATCAGCTGCCCTGCGGCACGCAAGCCACCGATCAGCGAGTACTTGTTGGCGGACGACCAGCCTGCCATCAGGACACCGATCGTCGACAGGGACGAGATGGCCAAGGCATAGAAGATGCCGACGTCGAGGTCCCGGAATATCACATTCGGCCCGAACGGGATCACGACGAACAGCGCGACGGTCGCCACCAGGACGAGAATCGGCGCCGTCTTGAAAACCGGTCGATCGGCGTCGGTCGGGACGATGTCTTCTTTCTGGAAGAACTTGACACCGTCTGCGATCAACTGAGCCCAGCCCCAACGACCACCGGCGAAGTAGGGGCCGACCCGATACTGCATCTTCGCCGAGAGCTTCATCTCCGCGAACCCGATGACCATGCCCACCAACGGGATCATCAGTGCGACCAACAGCAGTTTTCCTCCCAGGGAGACCCAGAAGTTCGAGAAGAGATCGGTCACCCACCCCGGGAGGGTCACGAGACGACCTCCAGGCGGCGGCAGCGCCTCTCGAGCACAGTCTTAGAGGCGCTGCCCAGCGAACCACGCGGATGCGGACGAGGGCAGAGTCGGCCGACGATAGGGGCCGTCATCTATCTACATCCCCCAGCACGAAGTCGAGTGAGCCCATGATCGCGATGATGTCAGGCACCAACGCGCCTTCGAGAATCCAGGGAAGGATCGAGATGTTCGAAAAGCTCGCCGACCGGATCTTCAGGCGGTACGGGCCGCCGGCACCGTCGGAGACTATGTAGTAGCCCATCTCTCCCTTGGGGTTCTCGGCTCGGACGTACGTCTCACCTTTGGGAACTTTGATGACCTTCGGGACTTTGGCTTGCAGCTCTCCGGAGGGGATGCCATCGATTGCCTGCTGGATGATCTTTATGGACTCCCTGATCTCCCGGAGCCGAACATGCCAGCGATCCCAGCAGTCACCGTTCTGCCCTGTGATCACGTCGAAATCGAAATTGGCGTACGGCAGGTAGTCCGAGGTCTTGCGCAGGTCGAACGGAACTCCCGAGGCGCGCAGGTTGGGTCCGGAAACGCCGAACGCCGCCGCTACCTCTGGCGGGAGCACTCCAACCCCCCTGGTCCTGGCGAGGATTATCTCGTTCCCAGCCACCAGATCTTCGAGTTGCTGGACCGCTTCCAGGACCTTGTCCATGGCGACCCGGGTTTCGGCGAAGAAGCCTGCTGGCAGGTCCTGAATTTGCTTACGAGTGCTGGAGCCGGAGCCGTAGGCCGGTTTTACACCACCGATCCTGTTGAAGTTGGGGTGGAACCGACCACCGGTGACACTCTCCAAGAGGTCGAGAACCCGCTCCCGCTCTCTCAACGCGAAGAAGAGCGGCGTCGCCGCCCCGAGCTCGAGTGGATAAGAGGCGTTGAAGACGAGATGAGAGGAGATTCGGGCCATCTCGGTCAGGATCAGACGGATGTACTGGGCCCGGCCCGGAACCTCCAGTTCCATGAGCTTCTCGGCGGCGACTATGAACGGGATCTCGTTGGCGTACCCGGACACCCAGTCGATCCGATTGACGATGGTGGTGATCTGGGGATAGCTGCGCACCTCGGCAAGCTTCTCGTAGCCACGATGCATGTAACCGATCACAGGCTGCACGTCGAAGCAACGCTCACCGTCGATGCGTGCGACGAGACGAAGGACACCGTGAGTCGACGGGTGCTGCGGCCCGATGTTCAGGGTCATGTCCTCTGTCTCGATCTCGACAGAGACAGAGGCCTCGCTCAGATGGCGGATGGTTTCGGGATCTATGACAGTCATGCTTCGGGGTTCTCGGTGGATGGCTCGTCTTCACCACCGGCGTTGGGCATGGCCTCGACGTCCACGGTTCCCGGCCAAGGCTTCACCTCCCGGCTGAGCAGCGGGTAGCTCTTTCGCAGCGGGTTGCCTATGAAGGAGTCGGGCAGGTACAGGTGAATAAGGTTGGGGTGGCCCTCGAACTCGATTCCGAACATCTCGTAAGCCTCACGCTCGTGCCAGTTGGCGCCGGCGAAGGTCGTCACGAGCGTCGGAATCTTGGGGTCTTCTTTTGGCAGACTCGTCGAGAAGATCACCAGCTTGCCCTCGGTGAGGTCTGAGAGGGCCGACAGGAGCTCGAAACGTTCCTCGACATCATTGGACAGCGGATCACCAGCTGCGACGTCGTTGGCCCAGTCGATCGCCGACAGCCACGAGAAGAACACGAGGTCGAGCTGGTCGCGGGCGGTGGCGTGGGCGGCGACCCATGAGCCCTCGTCCACGGTGACCTTGATCGTGTCGAACTGTATGTCGGCGGTGCCACCGACGGCGTCGGCGACACGATCCGCGAATCCCTGGAGAGGGTGAACGGCGGTCTCGGAAGGGCTCGCGGCGCCAGCTTCGACGTCAGACGGGGACTGACTCACGCTGGTTCCACTTCTCCTTGACGTCTTCGTTCTTGATCAGCTTCTGGAGGAGAACTATCCCCTCGAGAAGGGCTTCGGGGCGAGGAGGACAGCCAGGGACATAGACATCGACCGGGATCACCTGGTCGACTCCCTTGGTTACCGAGTACGAGTCCCAGTAGGGCCCACCACAGTTTGCGCACGAGCCCATCGAGATGACGTACTTCGGCTCGGGCATCTGGTCATACAGCCGCTTCACAGACGGTGCCATCTTGTCGGTGACGGTGCCGGCAACGACCATGAGGTCGGACTGCCGGGGCGAGGCGGGAAGGGGGATTATCCCGAAACGCATGAAGTCGTATCGAGGTCCGGAAGCGGCCATCAGTTCGATAGCGCAACAAGCCAAGCCGAACTGGAACAGCCATAGCGAATACTGGCGAGACCAGTTGAGGAGCCAGCTCACCGGCTTGGGGGCTCCGAACCTCTGGATCAGTCCCACCGAAGCACGCCTTTGCGGATCGCATAGATCAGGCCGAGGAAGAGGATGCTGATGAACACCACCATCTCGACGAGACCGAACGTCCCGAGGGACTCGACCTTGATCGCCCATGGGAAGAGAAACGCTGCTTCTACGTCGAAGATGACGAAGAGCAACCCGAACACGTAATAGCGGATGTATGTCTGACTCCAGCCGCTGCCCACGGGATCTACGCCGCATTCGTAGGTCATCTGCTTGGTGACCGTGGGTTTGACCGGGCGAAGGACTGCTGCCACTCCAAGCATGACCAGTACGAGTACTGCGCCAAGCGCCGCGAAGGCGCCGACAGTCAAGTAGCTCTCAAAATATGGGCTCATGCCTCGTGTTTCTGGGGGAACTGACCGATGGCGAGTATACGCAAGACGTCTGTTTGGTCGAAGTCAGGCTTCTAGCCTCACGACGATGGAAAAACGCCCGTCGTACCTGGATTCCGGGCTGGGCAACCTGGTCGCCGAGATCGAACTGAGGCTGACCGGCGAGTCGCCCTCGCCGGGTCTCGCCCAGTCTGGGCTGGTCCCCGCTGCAGCGACCTACGTGCTAGTGCTCTTCGACGGTCTCGGAGTTGCACAGCTTCAGCATGCCGCCGCATCTCCGTTTCGGACGGCCCATGTGGCCAACCTCGACGCTCCTTTTCCCACGATGACAAACGTGTCTTTGGCAACTGTGGCCACCGCTCTTCCGCCGGCCCAGCATGGTCAGGTGGCCCATCTCACCTGGTACCCGGACCTGGACAAGGTGGTGAACACCCTCAAGTGGGTGACCCTCGGCGGGGAGCCGGTCAAATACGACTACGCCAAACTCCTCCCCCGCCCCAACCTGTGGGAACGTCTCCGCTCTGCCGGCATCGAGCCGATCACGGTCCAGCCATCCGACTTCCAGAGGTCGCCGCTGACGCGCGAGATGTATCGGGGGGCACGGTTCGAGGGAGCATGGGATGCCGCTGACCTGGCTTCCGCCACCCTGGCATTGGCCGCGGAGCCGGGGCGCCTCATCTTCACTTACGTGCCGTTCGTCGACTTCGCCGGACACGTGTTCGGCCAGGGGTCAGCCGAGTTCAGCGATGCGATGACCCTGGCGGCATCGATTTGGGAGACCATCGTTGGAGGTTTGCCACCCGGGGCAGCAGTCGTGGGTACCGCGGATCACGGGCTCATGGAGGTGGCGGAGTCGGACAAGATCTTGGTTCGGGACCCGCAATTCGACGACCTGCGCAAAGCGGGTGACCCACGAGGGGTACAGCTCTGGGGTGACGAGGACCTCATAGCCGACCTGGTCTCGCTGACCGGGGGCTCCATGGTGGATCCGACCCAGCTGCTCGGTCCCGATCTCAGCGACGTCGCCCGGTCCCGGCTCGGCGAAAAGCTGCTCCTCGCCCCACCAGGGAAAGTGGTGCTGCCCCGCGGCTTCGACCGCCGTCTCCGCTGCTACCACGGTGGTCTTTCCCCAGAGGAGATGGTGATCCCCCTTCTGGTGGGGTGAGAGGGCGTACCTCCCATCGACGCTGCAGGAGAGCCACCCAGCAGCACGTAGGCTCAGTATCCCGGCACGGGGGCTGTGTCGTCGCTGCGGGTGCCGGAGCGTTGGGCGGCGGTCGAAGTGGCGCCGATCGGGACATGACGGCCGGCGCCGGCGAGACCGAATCGGGGCATGTTGCCGTACAGGGTCTCGTATTGGCCGGCAGGAACCATGTAGGTCTCGTGCCAGATCCCGAGCTCGCCCGAGTTTCGAACGAGCTTGTTGAAGCTTCGCCACGCCTCGAGATGTGACCACTCGGCCGACCTGGCGAATCGCTCGAGATGCTCGAAGCTCTTCCAATATTGAACCGAAATGTTGCGGATCGCGCCGAAGTTCTCGACGTGGAGACAGCCGATCTCGGGATGCTCGGCGATCTCCCTCTGCATCGCGGACATCGCCTTGGCTACTGGCACCCACTGTCGAAACTTGAAAGGCTTGTAGGCCATCGACCCGATCAGGAAGACGACGAAGTCTCCGTCGTATTCGGCTGTGAAACGTCCCGGGTGGATCATCTCGTCTCCAATCTTGACACTGACAAGATGACAATACGTGTTAATCTTGTCGTTGTCAAGATGTCGACCGACAATTACCACCACGGCAATCTCCGCCAGGCTCTACTCGAGGAAGCGGGAAGGGTTGTGAAGAACGAAGGCGCCGACGCGATCTCGTTCCGCTCTCTGGCTCGAGCCCTCGGTGTGTCTCACGCCGCCCCCGGGCATCACTTCGCCGATCGCACCGCCCTCCTCTCCGAACTAGCCGCACAGGGATACCAAGAGCTCGCCGACGCAATAGAGCTGGGGATGAACCGGGCGGCCAGCGAGCAACGTCTCGTCGCCGCGGGTGAGGCCTACGTGCGCTTCGCCCTGGCCAACCCGGAGGTGTATCGGATGATGTTCGCCTCCCGCCTGCTCAGTGGCGAGTGCTCCGACAACCTCCTGACCGCTTCCCAGCGTGCCTACATGCTCCTGCTCGAAGCCGCACACGGTCGACCCCCGAGCGGTGATCCGGCGGCCTACCGGGTGGCGACTCCTGAGCTGGCGGCGTGGTCGATGGTCCACGGTGCGGTGATGCTCTGGCTCGACGGGCAGCTGAGCGCGACGACTACCGAAGAAGAGTTCCTCGATCTCATCGATCGGGTCCTCTCATTGCACTTTGCCCAGCCAGGATCGAGCCACGTCGAAGAACGGCTCTGACCCCGACTCCAGGGCAGCGACTATCTCTCTCGTGGCGGTCAAGGCGCCATCGATCAGGGCCTGGCTGTACCCGTACTTCACCTGATGGATCTCGAACTCATCCTCGTCTTGAACTTCGATCGTCCCATCGACATGAACTGCGACGTCGAGGTCGAGGTCGATCATTTCGTAGCGATTGGATGTCACCCATGCCGGTGGCGTCGTTATGTCGACGAAGTGGGTGTAATTGTGGGCGTGCGGCCCGTTGTAGTGGAGATGCCACCACCGATCCCGCGGGGCGAGGAAAACGGCGGGCAGTGAAGTCGGCTCGAAGCGACCTTCACCCTTCCATCGGATGGTCCCGGTCGGCACACTGATCCAGTCGCCCCAGTCGTCCTCACCAAGCCAACTTGCCTCGAACCCCCAGTGGAGAATGTCTGGGTTCTTGAGGAACTGGACAGTCACGGGCCGCATCAGGTCACGGTAGGCGAGGAGTCTCGTCGCACCACGAGGAGGGACCACCCCGCCAGGGCGAAGAATCCGAGCGCAAGGACCGTGTGCACCAGCTTGAACGGAGTAGACCCAGATCCCGTCCAGGTCACGATGAGACTCCGTGCCCAGAGCACCACGGTGAAAAAGGAGAACACGATGAGAGCCGGTTTGCGCGCTGGGTCCCAACGCCTCACCACCTGTGTTACCGCGGCGAATAGCCCGATCAGCAACGACCCACCAATGCGCAGCCAGGAGTCCCATCCCTCCTCGGATGTCAGGAGACCGATGCGACCACCCCAGGCAATCAGGGTCCAGATCAGGATTGCACCGGCGAGGGCGACTCTCAATGGGTCGCAGGATGACAGCTAACCGCCGATGTAGGACATCTCCACGGGGACCGACAGACGCGCCGTGTTCGACGATCTGATCTCCGAATAGCGGTCATCCCTCTTCGCCCAGACCTCGTCGATCACCCCGCCCAGATCGCCGCCGGCCCGGATCACGTCACGCAGACTGGTGCCGAATGAGGCGAACAAACACGTGTAGAACGAACCCTCGGCCGAGACGCGGGCCCGGGTGCACGACCCGCAGAAGGGCTGGGTCACCGAAGCGATGACACCTACCTCTCCCGCCCCATCGAGATAACGAAAGCGATTCGCCACCTCACCCGGGTAGTTGGGCGCAACTGCCTCGAGAGGGAACTCGGCGTTGATCGCCTCGATCATGCGCTCGGCGGGGACGACATCGTCGAGACGCCAGCCATTGGTGTTACCGACGTCCATGAACTCGATGAATCTGACGATGTGGCCGGTGCCTCTGAAATGACGAGCCATGTCGACGACCGCATGTTCGTTGACACCCTTCTTGATCACAGCGTTGACCTTGATCGGGCCCAGACCAGCCTCTGCCGCGACATCGATCGCCTCCAGGACGGTGGAGACCGGGAAGCCGACATCGTTCATCGCCTGGAACGTCGGATCGTCCATCGCATCGAGACTGACTGTGACCCGATCGAGACCGGCGGAGGCCAGCACCCCAGCCTTTCGGGCAAGCAATGACCCGTTGGTGGTGAGTGTGAGATCTTCGACACCTTCGACATTCGAGATCATGCCGATCAAGTCTTCGATGCCTCGTCGCAGGAGTGGTTCGCCCCCAGTGATCCGCACCTTGTTCACTCCTCGCGCTACGAAATGCCCGACTATCGACGTGATCTCCTCGAAAGTGAGCAGCTGGCCCCGGGGGAGAAACTCGTATCCGGGCCCGAACACCTCCTTCGGCATGCAATAAGTGCAGCGGAAGTTGCAGCGGTCGGTGACCGAGATCCTCAGATCCCGGAGAGGCCGGTCGTAGGTGTCGGTGACGACTGCCATACCTTGCCCAGCCTAAGCGAGGGAGGGGTCAATCGACATCGGGGAGGTCCCGCGGAATTTCATGACTAGTCATCGTGGTTCAAGTGACTATGACACCCAAGTCCGGCGGCGTCGATGACGATCAACCGGGTCATGACCATCAACTTCCGGTCCATACGCCGGGTGACGCCGGAGTGCGCCCATGAGTCACAGGTCCGCACCGAGATCGCAGGTCTCAGTCGTCAGGTGTGCGAGACGTGTGGTCGGGTGAGTCTCGGTTACGTGCGTAACCACTTCGCCTACCCCGAAACCGAAGAGAGTGTCTCTGAAGGCGCCCGGTCCTGACGCCAGGCGGCCATCCACGCGCCCAGGCCAAGGGGCAGGACGATCAGCGGCACCAGCCACCCCACCCAGGGCAGAAACCAGACGACACCGACAACCAGCGAGCCCGCGAGGATGGCGCCGTAGAGGTCGAAACGTCTGAACAGCCCGCCGCCCAGCCAACCCACGAACGGGATCCCCGCCACCAATCCAACAGCGAGCGTTATCCCGAACAGTGCGAGGACGACCGGGAGTAACACCGCTAGAAGCGGGAACGCCGCTGCCGGTGGTGCAAGTCCCACGATCATTCCGGTTATCAGGACCCCGAGGAAGGGCGCGAAGAGAATCAACGCCCCCATCGCCCATCTCCGCAACGGCCGACGGCTCACCTCGTCGATTGCCGCCGCTGTCCGGCCTGGCCAGCCGTAAGCCGTGGTCAGCGCAGCGATCGTGAGGAACAAGACGACCATGAAACGGCCGAACAGACCCAATGCACGGACTCTGAGATTCGGCGGCAAGGGCTCCTTGGCTACGACCGCTCCGCCGACATCTGCTTTCTCCAGCCCGGTCGCGGCGTTCGGCGATCGATAACCGAGGTCCCCACCCACGATCAGCCGGTCCACTATTTCGAGACTGTCGACGGTCACTTCGACATCGCCTTCAACGGTTCCGGCGAGATCGAGGTTGCGCTGTGCGCCCGTCAGATCGAGACCAATCGTGCCCAGGACACTGGCGTTCCATGCCCAGAGGATCACGTCTCCGCCGACGTTCGAAGTCGGTGTCAATTCCGCCGTGACCACGGCAGCCACGACGTCACGCTCGACTTTGCCACTCACCTCGAGTCGGTTCCCGGTGGCCCGGAGCGATCCTTCGACCACACCGTCGACCACCACCGAAGGCGCCACCGCAGTGACCGACCCGGTCACGGTGCCTTCGATGACCACATCCTCAGCAGCGAACGCGACGAGGTCACCTTCGATCGTTCCCTGGACGACGACCCGGATGGCCCCGGTATATAGATCTTCAGGGAAGATGTCGCCCTCGCGAATTATGACGAACTCCGAGTTGGATGTCTCGGCGGCCATGGCCGGAGCCGCCACGGCGAAGAGAAGCGTTACTCCGACGGCAGTCAGAACCCTCCTAGAGAGGGAGCGCATCTGCGGCCAGGCTGAGCAGCGAACCTGGGAGGACACCCCAGAGCAGCGTGGTACCGACCGCCACGGCCAGGACCCAGCGGCTGGTCCCCGGGACCTCGACGTCCGCTGCGTCGCTGTCGTCCATGTACATCACGACGATGATGCGGAGATAGAAGGCGAAGGCGACGACCGAGGCGAGTACCGCCACTATCACCAGCCACTCGAACCCGCCGTTCCACGCCTCGGCGAAGACACCGAACTTGGCTATGAAGCCTGATGTGACCGGGAGACCGGCCATCCCCAGAAGCAAGACCGTGAACGACCCGGCGAGAAATGGGCTACGTCGCGACAGGCCCCGATAGGCATCGATCGACGACTCGGAATTGTCAGGGCCACTGACCGCTGCTGCGACTGCGAAGGCGCCGACCAGCTGAAGCGAGTAGACGGCCAGGTAGAAGAGGATCCCCTCAGTGGTACCCCCGACGACGCCGGTCATTATGAAACCGGCATGGGCGACACCCGAATAAGCGAGCATCCTGCGCACGTCACCCTGAACCAGTGCGAGGACCGCACCGAGGAGCATCGACAAGGCTGCGATGGCCGCCACGATCGGTAGCCAGTTCGACTCGAGAGAAGTCAATCCCACCATGAGGATCCTGACGATGGCGACGAAACCGGCAACCTTGGCGATGGCAGCCATGTAACCGACGACGCCAGCCGGCGCCCCCTGATAGACGTCGGGGGCCCAGGAGTGGAACGGCGCCGCGGACACCTTGAAGCCGAGGCCCACCACCACAAGACCGAGACCGATGAGGATCACAGCGGGTGACAGCACGACGAAGTCTGTGAGAAAGCTCTCCATGGCGAGGATCTCGAACTCGCCGGTACCTGCGTAGAGCAACGCCACGCCGTAGATGAACAAAGCGGACGCGAACGAACCGAGGAGGAAGTACTTGATCGCGGCCTCGTCGGAGCGGGCCCTTTCCCGGGACATCCCGGCCAGGACGTAGAGCGCGATCGAACCGACCTCCAGACCCAGGAACATCATCACGAGGTTGTTGGCGGCGACCATTATCGAGAAGCCGGCAGTAGCGAGGAGAACGAGTGCTATCGCCTCGGCGGAACGTCGCCCCAGACTCTCGATATACCTCCAACCCGCGAGCAACCCGAATCCGGTCACTGCCAGAAGCGCAAATCTGGCGAAGACCGCGAGACCATCTACCAGAACCAACCCGGAAAAGGCCACGAGGTCGTCTCCCCGGCCGACGGCAACCGCATCACCCGCCTGCATCCACTGCAGGACCGTGAAAGCTCCTGCGACGACGATCGCTCCCGCGCTCAGAGTTCCGAGCACGCGGGCGGCCGGCTTCCACTGCACCTCGACCAACAGCACGGCGGCAGCCCCAAAAGCCAGGATCAGCTCCGGGAACACCGCGATCCATGAGATCTCGGGGATGGTCATTCTTCATCACCATCCGCCACGAAAACATCACCGAGCGTCCCCGGGTAAGGGACCCGGTAGTCGGTATTGGCCTCGATGTGGTCGAGGACCCCCTCGGTGGACGGGGCGATCTTGTCGAGAAGGATGTTGGGGTAGAGACCGAGCACCAGGACCAGGGCCGTCAGCGGAGCGAGGAGGGCCACCTCCCGAACCGTGAGATCCGACAGCACTTTGTTCTCCTCCTTCTCGGGGATACCGGTGAAGACCCGCTCATAGGCCCAGAGCAGATAGATGGCAGCGAGGATGACACCACTGGCAGCGATCACCGAAAGCACTGGGAGCGAGGTATAGCTCCCGATCAGCACGAGGAACTCGCCGACGAATCCGTTGAGACCGGGGAGACCTATCGAAGCAAAGATCATGAACAGGAAGAAACCTGCGTAGATCGGCATCACTTTCTGCAGACCACCGAACTCGACGATCTCCTTGGTGTGCCTCCGCTCATATATGAACCCGACCAGCAGGAAGAGTGCACCGGTTGTGATCCCGTGATTCACGTTCTGGATGACTGCTCCCTGAAGTCCGCCTGAGGTGAGGGCGAACGTCCCGAGCACTATGAATCCGAGATGGCTCACCGATGAGTACGCCACCAACTTCTTGAGGTCGGGCTGGACGATGGCGACCACGGCTCCGTAGACGATGCCGATCACGGCAAAGACCCCCATCACCCAGACGGCGTCGACTGACGCCTCAGGGAACAGCGAGAGGTTGAATCTGAGCAGACCGTAGGTGCCCAATTTCAGCATTACGCCGGCGAGGAGTATCGACCCCGCAGTTGGCGCCTCGGTGTGTGCGTCTGGGAGCCATGTGTGCAGCGGGAACAACGGCACCTTGATGGCGAATGCGATGGCAAAGGCGGCAAAGAGCCACAGCTCAGTCGTGGGGGCAAGGTCCAACTGCATCAGGTCGCCGAGTGCAAACGAGACGCTGCCGGTCTGTTGGTCGTGCATCACGGCGAGGGCGATGATCCCTGCCAACATCAACGCAGAACCGAACGCCGTATACATGAAGAACTTCATTGCTGCGTAGATGCGGCGGTCACTCCCCCAGATTCCGATTATGAAGTACATGGGGATCAGGATCGCCTCGAAGAAGATGAAGAACACGAACAGGTCGAGGGAGACGAACACCCCGATCATCCCGGCCTCGAGGAGCAAGGTGTAAACGACGAATTCCTTGGTTCGCTTCGAGATCTTCGTCGAGGCACCCAATGCGATCGGCACCAGGATCGTGGTCAGCACGACCATGGGCATCGAGATGCCGTCGATCCCGAGACTCCAGGCGATCCCCCACGGCTCGTACCAGACGTGGTACTCGGTGAACTGCATCGCAACCTGGGGCTCGAAGACGGCGAACACATAGATGGCCAATGCCAGCGGCAACACCGAGATCGCCAATCCCAACGGCAGGTGCAGCTCTTTTCGCGCTCTCGGCGTGAGACCGACGGCGAACGCCCCGAGAACTGGCATGAGGATGAGCCAGGTCAGCATGCGGACGTCTCCGGTGCCCCACATCGGATATCGGGTATCGGGTAGCGGGACGCCCAGAGACCCGCCGACCGGCGTCTGTTCGCCCCGAGGTGGTCGGACGAGTTCATCTCGACCCGCGACCGATCGAGGGTGGCTGAGGGCGAAGTCGGCCGGCCATGGTCATTGCCCCATCACCAGCCAAATGACAATGGTCACCGTTCCCGCCAGGAGAAGGGCGCCATAATTGCGGACGTAACCGGTCTGGATGGGTCGGGCCCAGTCGCCCACACCTCGAACGAGACGTGCCACGCCGTTGACCGCACCGTCGATGATCGGCAGATCGAACTGGAAAGCCGCTGCATCCGCCACCTTCTTGCCTGGTGCGACGATGACCCTTCCATAGATGTCGTCGACGTGATAGGCCTGCTCCCACGTCCCCCAGAGCGGCTCGAATCCGTGCTCGAACCCTTCCCAATCAGACTGAGGCTGCCGATAGGTGAGGGACCCAGCGGCGACACCAGCGAGACCGGCCAGGGCGGAGAGACCGGCGAGGAGCAAGAACATGCCCCAACCTTCCGGCGGGTGGGCGAGATGGATGCCTTCGAAGACCGGTTCGAGATAGTGCTCGAGCGTGAGCCGGAAGGGAGTGTTGATGAGACCGCCGATCACCGACAGGACGGCCAGGACTATCAGAGGGAACGTCATCACCCCTGGCGATTCGTGGGGATGATGACCCTCGGCCCATCGTGGCTTGCCGAGAAAGACCATCACCCACTGGCGGGTCATGTAAAAGGCGGTGAGGAGAGCGGTGATGAGCCCGATCACCCAGAGGACCGAGAACCAGCCGCCACGTTCGAAAGCGGCGCCCAAGATCTCGTCTTTGGACCAGAACCCGGCGAGCGGTGGGATCCCGGCGATGGCCAATGTTGCGATGCCCATCGTGGTGGCAGTGATGGGCATCTTCCGGAGCAGACCACCCATCTTGTGCATGTCTTGTTCGTCGCTCATGGCGTGGATCACCGATCCCGCGCCGAGGAAGAGAAGCGCCTTGAAGAAGGCGTGTGTCATCAGGTGGAAGATCCCCGCCACGTAGGCAGTGGTCCCAACGGCGAGGAACATGTAGCCCAGCTGAGAGACGGTCGAGTAAGCAAGCACTTTCTTGATGTCACGCTGGGCCAGGGCGATCGATGCAGCCCATATCGCAGTGAGGGCGCCGATAGTGGCCACGGTCACCTGTGCGAACGTCGACAGGTCGTAGATCGCCGCTGATCTGGTGATCAGGTAGACCCCGGCCGTCACCATCGTCGCGGCATGGATCAAGGCCGAGACCGGTGTCGGGCCTTCCATGGCATCGGGCAGCCACACGTAGAGAGGGATCTGGGCCGACTTTCCTGCCGCGCCGACGAGGAACAACAGACCGATCGCCGTGGCCATCGCCGTCGTGAGCTCCTCCCCCGCCCGCTCGAAGATCCCGCTGTACGAGAGCGTCCCGAATGTGGTGAACACAAGCATCAGGCCGACCATGAGCCCGAAATCGCCGATGCGGTTGACGATGAACGCCTTCTTGGCTGCAGCGGATGCCGACTTCCGTGTGTACCAGAACCCGATGAGCAGAAAAGAGCAGAGACCTACCAGTTCCCAACCCAGGAAGAGCATGGCGTAGTTGCCTGCCAGCACCAGTGTCAGCATCGACGCCGCGAACAGGTTCAGGTTTGTGAAGAAGCGATGGAATCGGTCGTCCCCGTGCATGTAGCCGATGGCGAAGATGTGGATGAGGGTGCCGACACCGGTGACGACCAACGTCATCAGCGCCGACAACGGATCCCAGAGAATCTCGAAACTGGCTCCGATTGCGGGCATCCACTCCCAGAGCATGACCGTCTCGCCGTGGTCACCACTCGAGATGAAAGGCAGGGCGGCCACGACCGCGATGGCGAACGATCCACCTATCGCCGCGGTTGCCAACCAACCGGACACTGGCTCTTTGAGGAATCTCCCGAAGAAGTGGAGGAGCACAGCCCCGGCGAGGGGCAGAGCGATGATCGAGAACAGGTAGTCAGTCATGGGCAGCGACTTCCACACCCGGCGGTAGCTCCGGCTGGCCGGTGTGTGTTCTACCCGGGTGCCGGCAGGGGCACCGTCCCTGGCTGACCGTGACTGTTGGGCGAAGTCTGCCGGCAATCATCATTCAGCCTTTGAGCTCGCTCAGCTCGTCGACGGAGGCTGTGGAGCGGACACGGAAGATGGCCACGATGATCGCGAGGCCGACTACCACCTCGGCGGCAGCGACGACGAGAATGAAGAACACCGCCACTTGCCCGTTGATGTCGTTCAAGGCGCGGCCGGCCGAGATCAGGGTGAGGTTCACTGCGTTGAGCATCAGTTCGATGCACATGAACATCACCAATGCATTACGTCGCAACAACAGACCAAGGGCCCCGATCGTGAAGAGCGCGGCTGCCAGCCCCATGTACCAGCCGGGATCGACCATCAGCTCTCTCTCCGTCGGTAGTGGGCGAGGGCGATGGCCCCGGCCGCGGCGATGGTGAGCAGCAAAGCGGTCGCTTCGAAGGCGAGCACCCAGTTGGTGAAGAGCGGGACGGCTACTGCCTCGACAGTGCCGTTGGTGGCTTCAGGGTCCATCTGGGTGGCCGCCGGCACCCATTCGAAATCTCCGAACAGCGTGAGTGCAGCCGCAGCGCCGACTATGACCAGAGCGAGTGCTCCGACTACCCACCGCTGGAAAGGCAGCGCCTCGTCCCGGCGCTCATCTTTGTCCACCCCTATCAGCATGATCACGAAGAGGAAGAGGGTGAGCACCGCTCCGGCATAGACGATCACCTGCACCGCGGCCACCAGATGGGCCAGTTGTGCCACATACAGGACGGCCACCGATAGCAACGTCCCGAGAAGACCCATTGCCGAATAGATCGGATTCCTGGCGACCACGACGGTCACCGCACCCGCCAACGCGGCGGCACCCATCGACACGAAGAGCAGTGCCTCAGCCATCTTCTGGTTCCGACCTGGCGTCTCTGACGTCCTGGGACGGCTCGGGGTCCCAGGATGCGGGTCCTGGCGTCCCCTGCCACATCTGGACCCCTTCGTAGGCGGCGAGACCCGACGGTGCGGTTGCTCTCACCCACCCGTCGGCGGTGAGCAGCTCGTCGTGGTCGGCCAGCTCGTCCTCGGGGAACATGTGGGGGACACTGCCGTCGGGACGCATCAACAGCTCGTCCCTCGTGTAGATGGCGTCCTCGCGGTTGGTCGTCGACATCTCGAAGAGGTGGGTCATCGTGATCGCTTCGGTGGGGCAGGCCTCGACACACAGCCCACAGAAGATGCAGCGGAGCATGTTGATCTCGTAGACGTAACCGAACCGCTCCCCCGGCGAGATCGGCTCGGCGGGATCGTTGTCCATACCTCTCACGTAGATGCAGTCGGCGGGACAGGCACCGGCGCACAGCTCACAGCCGATGCACTTCTCCATGCCATCCGGGTACCGGTTCAGGACGTGTCTCCCGTGGAATCGCTGCGGCTTGTGCCGCATTTCCTTCGGGTACTCGGTAGTGACCATTTCCTTGCCGGTGATGGTCCGGAGCATCGTGACCCCTGTGACCTTGAGACCCTTCAAGAGCTCGGTGATCATCCCCATTTCTTCAACTCCAGGGAAGCCCGAATTGGCGGACACCGATGGCGACGCTCGAGACGACGATCCAGGTGAGGGCAGCGGGGATGAGTCGCTTCCAACCGAGTGACATGAGTTGGTCGTAACGAAGCCTGGGGAAGGTCGAACGCAGCCAGAAGAAGATGAACACGATGAAGTAGGTCTTCAAGAGAAACCAGACAGTTGGGAGTATCGCCGAGACGAAAGCCGGGATCGTCCCCTCCCAGGTCGGGCCGTTCCACCCACCCAGGAACAGGGTGGCGGCTATCGCCGACATCGAGAAGATGTTCACATACTCGGCGAGGAAGAACATGGCGAACCGCATGCCGGAGTACTCGGTGTGGAACCCACCGACCAACTCCTGCTCCGCCTCGACGAGGTCGAAAGGGGCGCGGTTGGTCTCGGCGACGATGGCGACCATGAAGATGACGAACGCAATCACCTGCGGGAACACGTTCCAGCGAGGGATGATCCCGCCCCAGGTCCCGCCCTGTCGGGTCACGATCTCGGCAAGGCTCAACGTTCCCCCCTCTCCCTGGGTGGCGGTGAACATTACGACGGCCACCATCGCCAGACCCATGGCTGCTTCGTAAGAGATGGCCTGGGCAGTGGCCCTCACCCCACCGATGAGTGGGTACTTCGAACCCGAAGACCACCCGGCCAGCACGACCGAGTAGACCGCCAAAGAGGACATGGCGAGGATGAAGAGCAGCCCTATGTTGAGGTCTGCCCCTTGCAAGGCGAACTCCCGGTCCCCGATCATGAATGGGGCACCGAACGGCACCATCATGAAGATGAGGAATGCGGGCACGACCGCGAGGAACGGAGCGAGGAGATACATTCCCAATTCCACCTTGCGGGGGGTCACGGACTCCTTGAAGAAGAGCTTGAGCCCGTCGGCGACTGTCTGCAAGATCCCCCAAGGCCCGGCCCGCTGAGGACCGATCCGACTCTGCATGTCTGCCAGCACCTTGCGCTCGGCCCAGACGTTGATGATCGTCGCCACGAGAAGCAGCACGAACGCCAGGACCACCCTGAGAACCACGATTCCGACCTGTGCCCAGTCCATCAGATGACCACTTTGACCCTGACGACGGGGTCGGTTCCGAGAGAACGTGCCCCTGGCTGATTGGTGGGCACATAGACGACACCCGACGGGGTGCCTTCGTCGAGGACCGCCGTGAACACGCCCTCTCCATGCCCGGTGGTCACGATGACGGCCGAGCCAGGGGTGACACCGAGTCCGGGAGCGTCGCCCGGATTGAGGTGGGCCACTGCCCCCGGTGCCAGGGGATGGAGCGAGGCACAATGTCTGAGTCGCACCCCGTCGTCGTACATGGTGCGTCCCCGGTGGAGGACGAACTGGGCGCCCGGTGTCTTCGCGCCTCCGACTCCCACCGGCACGTAGTCGAAGGGCTGAGAGCCCTGCATCGGCACCACGACACCGTCACGCGCCTCCCACTCCAGATAGTCGTGGGTCACACCCTGGTACAGAGGCAGAGCCTCCGCGATCTCCTTGGCGATGATCTCGGCTGAAACGAGACCGAGAGGGGCGTCCATGTGAGATGAGAGGTCGTCGATGATCGACCAGTCGGGCCGACCCGAACCAGGCGCCGGTCTCATCCTGTTCACCTTCTGGACCCGGCCCTCGATGTTGGTGATCGTGCCCTCCTTCTCGGCGAACCCGGCCGCGGGCAGGAGAACATCTGCATGTTCGTTCGAGGCATTGTGGAAGAGGTCGATGGCGACCACGTACTCGGCGTTGAAGAGGGCCTCTTCTGCGATGCGGGGATCCGGCATGTCCTCGAGCGGATCGGCGCCGACCAAGAGCAGGCCTCGGATCTCCCCGCTCTCCATGCCCGCCATGATCTCTCTCGTCGACTTACCCGGTCGATCGGCCATCACCCTCCCCGGGAGCAGGTCGGGGGCGAGACCCATGTCGAGGGCTCCGTACGTGTTTGCCCTCCCGTTCAGAGGAAGGATGCGCGCGGAGCCGGCACGCTGTCTGACAAAGGCAGCCACGGCCTCGGGAAGCTGGTGGCTCTCGGTGAGACCGGGACGACCCACGATGGCGACGACCTTCCCGGCGGTCAGGTCCTCTACGACCTCGAGCTGGTCCTCGATGTTCTGGAGGAATTCCAGGCCCCCGCCGGGTCGGTAAGTCAGCTTGTGGGTGGCCCGGTCGTCGAGTCCGGTCACGCGGGGGTGGACGACGATCAGGGTCTTGCCCAGCTCCTGAGCGGCGCGGCGAACCCGCAAATAGAGAGTCGGGTGCTCTTCTTTGAGGTCGGGACCCCAGACCAGGATCGTATCTGCATCGTCGATGTCCGAGATCAGCGCACGGTCGGCTGTGGCGGCCAGGAATTGAGAAGCTAGGGCGTCGTCGAGTCTTGAGTCGATGTGGGGTGTTCCCAGGACCTCCCTTGCAAAACGGGCGAGAGCGTAGGCGTCCTCGTTGGTTCCCTGGGCACCGCCGATGACTGCTAGGGCCTCGCCTCCATCGTCCTCCTTGATGAGTTGCAGTCGGTTGGCGACAACAGCCAGGGCTTCGGCCCAGTCGACCTCGACCAGAGAGCCGTCGCGACGGATCATCGGGCGGGTGAGCCGATCTTCGGACCGCAGATACTCGAAACCGAACCTGTCCTTGTCGGAGAGCCAGCCCTGGTTTGTGTGGTCATTGTCGACACCGATGTAGCGGAGGATCTCGTTCTGCGAGGAGTGGATCTCGATCCGTGGGTGGGCGGTGTCGAACATCGACGAGCTCTCCACCTTCTGCAGGTCCCAAGGGCGGGCCCGGAACCGATACGGCCTGGCGGTGAGGGCTCCGACCGGACAGATCTGGACCGTGTTGCCCGAGAAGTAGGAGGAGAAAGGAAGATCGGGGAAAGTGTTGACCTGAGTCGTGTTGCCGCGATCCTTGAACTCGATGAGGGGGTCTCCCGAGATCTCGTCGGAGAAACGGGTGCAACGGGCACAGAGGATGCAACGCTCCCTGTCGAGGAGCACGAGGTCTGAGATCGGGATCGGCTTCTCGTAGTTGCGTTTGATCTCGACGAATCTGCTCTCACC
>DASTBQ010000037.1:0-11164 GCA_035711995.1 Acidimicrobiia bacterium
GGGCTCGGCCTTGCCCCGTATCACCTCGGCGAAGTTCGAGATCTGAGCCTGGTACGGGTCGTCGGCTGCCACCGCGATGCGTCGGGCATTCAGCGGCTGATGCCAGCCGGGTTCACCGGCGGCTCGGTCGTATGACCAGAGGGTGAGGCTGGGGAAGCTCAGCGAAGCCTCCGTTCCCAGGAATCTGGCGTAATCCTGTCCCGCGTCGTGGAAACCCATGCCTTCGCGTACCGACGCCTCCCAACTCCAGGGTGACGGTGTCGACTCGGTTACGAAGACGGTTCCGAGGGCGCCACCCCGGAGTTGGAGGATTGCCGAAGCAGTGTCGTCGAAGTCCCATGTCCGATTGAGTCGATCGGCGTCCGCCGAAACGGCGACGATCTCGGCGCACATGTAGCGGATCATGTCGACCTCGTGGATCAAATTGACGAGCAGGGGCCCTGCGGATGCCGTCCTGCGCCACGGCAGGTCGTAGTAGCTGTCGGGCTTGCGCATCGCCACCATGGTGACCAACCCGAGCAGGATGCCGAGGTCAGACGCGATCAGCTCCTTGGCCGCGCGGACCAGCGGGTTGTGCCGACGATGGTGGCCAACCAGTAGTGGTACCTCGTGACGTCTCGCCGTCTCGCAGAGTCCCAATCCTGCGGCCACACTCTCAGCGATCGGCTTCTCGACGAGCACAGGGATGCCCTGCTCGAGGAAGAACTCGCCCATAGGGGCATGAAGATGGTTGGGCGTGGCGATCACCACACCGGAGACGTCCCGGGCGATCAGATCCCGGTAGTCGCTGACGAAGGGGATGCCGTGCTGAGAGGCCAAGTGATCGTTCTCAGATCTGGTGTCACACAATGCGACGAGCTCTGTGAGCGGGTTCGAGGCGATGCGATCGAGGTGGATCGACCCGATGGCGCCGGCCCCGATGACGGCCAGCCGAACAGGTTGTTCTGTGCTCATCGCTCTATCCGGAACCAAATGGCGAGACGGTCCGGCGAACCATAGGAAGAGACCGAGGATTCGCGAGAAACGAGCTGCCTTCAGTACCTTTGTCCCATGCGTCCCGAGCACAATCTCGTGTTGACCGGTTTCATGGGAACTGGCAAGACGACGGTCGGAAACGAGCTTGCGGTGAAGCTCGGGATGGAGTTCGTCGACACCGACGAACTGATCGAGTCGAGACACGGGCCTATCTCACGCATCTTCGAGAAGAGAGGCGAGGCGGAGTTCAGATCAATCGAGCGCTCGGTCGCCCTCGAGCTCGGGGAGAAGAAAGGGCTGGTCATCGCGACCGGTGGTCGGATGATCCTCGACCCGGAGAACTTCCGTGCGCTGAGTCGCAACGGCCGCATTTTCTGTCTTGTCGCCACCCCAGACGAAGTCCACGCCCGTGTCACCAACGATCAGACACGACGGGACCGGCCCTTGCTCAAGGTCGACGACCCCCTGCAACGAATCGTCGAGCTGATGACCGAGCGTGAGGGCGATTACCTCCGGTTCCCTCAGCTCACCACCGACCACGCCGGCCCCGACGTGATTGCGGACGAAGTCGCGGACCTGTGGAAGAGCCACAGCACCTACGACATCTCGGACCCCACCGGTGGTTATCCGTTCACAGTGGGCGCGGGGATCCTCCCATTCATCAGACAGCTGGCCTCGATCAAAGGCCCAATCGTGGTCATCACCGACGAGGTCATCCACGACCTGTATGCCCCGAGTCTGGGTGACGTCGATCTGACCGTTGTCCTCCCGTCGGGGCGTTCCCAGAAGACTCTCGATGCCGTTGGAACGGTCTACCAACATCTGTTCGAAGCGGGTATCGACAAGACAGCCACTGCCGTGTCTTTGGGGACCAGCATCATCGGGGACATCTCGGGCTTCGCCGCGGCGACGTATCTAAGGGGAATCGACCTCGTTCACTGCCCCACCAACCTCATCGCGATGATCGACACGAGTGTTGGAGGCAAGGTCGGTCTCGACGTACCCCACGGTCGCAACTTGATCGGTCTCTACAAGAACCCAAAGGCCGTCCTAGCAGACGTCGGCACGCTGCAGACCCTCCCCTGGCGGGACTTCTCCTCGGGGCTCGCCGAGGTGGTGAAGCACGGTCTCGTTGCGAGTAGTTCACTCCTCGACCGAATCGAGAGTACGACCTGGGACCGGAGTCACAGTCTTCTTCCCGGGATGCTCGCCGATCTCCAGTCGCTGGTCGCCCAGGCCATTCAGGTCAAGATCGCCATCGTCCAGGATGATCCGTTCGAGGAGAAGGGGCGCCGCACCGTCCTCAATCTCGGTCACACCTTCGGGTACGGGATCGAGCTCGCCTCGGATGGTGACGTCAACCATGGAGAGGCAGTGGGGATGGGAATGGTGGCTGCTGCCCGCCTCTCCCGACTGAAGGGACACGCCGGATCGGATCTCGTCGACAGGGTCGAGGCAGTGGTGAACCACATCGGACTAGAGATCCGATTGCCGGGTCACCTCCAACCCGGGGACGTCCTCAGCGGGATGAGACACGACAAGAAGAGGAGACACTCGAAGTTGCGCTTCGTCCTGCTCAAGGATGTCGGCTCACCTTTCGTGGCCGACGACGTGACCGACGAAGAAGTACTCGAGGTGCTCGACGGAATGCACGAGCGGGCATCGAGGCGTATTCCATGAACTGAATGTGGTGAAATGGCGCTGCAGACGTTCGAATTAGGAGCAGCACATTGGCGAACAGGGTCGATTCGGTTCCGGAGTGGATTCGTGGTGTGCTCGAAGAGCGGATAACCAGCGGTGATCTGGCTCCAGGCGATCGGGTAGGTCTCAAGTCGGAGTTGCAGAACGAATTCGACGTCGCCGGCCCAACACTCGATCAAGCTTTGAAACTGCTCGAGAACGACGGGCTGATCACCTTGAGGCGCGGCCCCAAGGGTGGTGTGTTCGTGGCTCGATCCGAGCCCGTCCTCCGGCTCGGCACGAAGCAACTGTGGGCCAGGGACGCAGCTTCTCTCGGGGAGAACATCGAACTGCGCGAGGCGCTGACTTCCCTTCTCGGGGTGTCAGCCGCTCGTAATCCGGACAGAGACAAGTCGAAGTTGGCCGAACTTGCAGAGATAGCCCGCAGTTTGGAGAAGGCCGACATCTCGTTCGAGGCTCAGAGACTGATCTGGAGAGGACACCGTCTCCTTCTCGATCTATCAGACAACATGTCGCTCCGTCTCGTCTATCTCAATCTCCTCGACGCCGCTGAGTCGCTCATCATCCGTGTTGACTTCCCGTCCACGGGCCTCGAGGCATCCAGGGAGCGGCGTCGTCTGGAGGCTCATGCCAACCTCTTCCGGGCCGTGGTCGATGGAGACGTCGAACTGGCGCAGGAGTATGGGGAGGTCGTGAGGGTTGTGTCGCCGCTGGGGCGTGACGGCCATGAAGTGACGGTCGGAACGTCCAGGCAGCCACGTCTCCGAGCCGTCGACGGCAATCTCGTCCCAAGTGACTAGCCGTAGAGCAGGCACAGCCGGCGCTGTGAATGCTTACTCACCACTGTCGGAGCTGACGACCCCCGCGGACTTCCAGTCCTATCTGGAACGAAGTGGCATCGAAATACCTTTCGACGCGGTCGTCGAGGTAGGGGAGGGTGCTCCCCTGGCTTCTGGGGTGAGCGCAGGCGATCTCGAGATCGGGAATCGCTGGGCGATCCTGCCCCTCGAGGGTTGGGACAGTGAGCTGGATGGTCGCCCGACCGAGAAATCGATCGCTCGCTGGGCGGCTTTTGGCCGGAGCGGAGTCAAGACGATTTGGGGGGAATCGGCGGCGGTTCGGCCCGAGGGTCGCAGCACCCCGTCACAGCTGCTCGTCTCCGAACACACAGTGGATGGGCTTCGTCGTCTTCGAGAAGCGGCGGGTAATGCCCACGCCGATGTCTTCGACGGCGCCGACGATCTCAAGGTCGGCATCCAGGTCACCCACTCGGGTCGTTTCAGCCGTCCGGCACCTTCGGGGGAGGCCGCTCCGGTCACCGTTCGTCACCACCCCTATCTCGACGAGAAGCTGGGCGTTCCCCCCGAAGCGCCGCTGATGAGTGACGACCAGCTGCATGGTCTGATCGAGGACTACGTGGCGGCCGCCAAAATCCTCGATCAGGCCGGTTTCGACTTCGTCGACCTCAAGGCATGTCACGGGTATCTCGGGCACGAGCTTCTCGGGGCGTTCGACAGACCGGGGGAGTTCGGCGGGTCATACGAGAATCGGACCAGGTTCCTGAAGACTGTCGCGACACGTGTCAAGACGAACACGCCGAACCTCAAGCTCGCACTGCGTCTCAGTGCCTTCGACACCGTCGTGCACACCGCTGGTGATGGTGGAGTCGGCGCCCCGATCACAGCCGATCGATACCGGTTCTGGTTTGGCACCGACGAGTCGGGTCACGAGATCGATCTGACCGAACCGATCTTGCTGCTGACCGATCTCAGAGAAATCGGCGTCGACCTGATATGTGTCACAGGGTCATCGCCACACAACTCGTGGCACTATCAAAGACCGGCGCTCATTTCGAAGCCCGGGGAGTACACGACACCCGAAGACCCATTGGTCGGGGTGGCGCGTCACATCCGGGTTACCAGCGAATTGCGGGCGGCCGTACCCGGGATCGTCACGGTCGGATCTGGCTACAGCTACCTGCAGCAATGGCTCCCCAACGTGGCTCAAGCCGCAGTGCGACGTGGCATGACCGACATCGTGGGTGTCGCCCGGATGCATCTGGCGTACCCCGGTCTGATTTCCGACTCTCTCACCGGGCGCCCGCTGGACCTGGCTGCCATCGGAGCGGCCTTCTGAATCAGGGGGTCTCGTGTCCCAGGTGGCGGAGCATCGCATCGAGTGCCACGAAATAGCTGTTCCTACCGAAGCCGGCAACCACTCCGAGACAAACCGGTGCCAAGACCGATTCCCGGCGAAACGCCTCCCTGGCATGGACGTTGGAGAGATGCGTTTCGATCACGGGGAGACCGATGCCGGCGATGGCGTCACGCATCGCGATGCTGTAGTGGGTGTAGGCACCGGGGTTGAGGACGATCCCATCGACTTCCGTCCGCGCCTCCTGGATCGCGGTGACCAGGGCGCCCTCCGAGTTCGACTGGAAGTCGGTGAGCTCGACACCCCGGTCCGACGCGTAGGAGCGCACGGCGTCGACGATGTCCTGGAGGGTCTCGCTCCCGTAGACCTCAGGTTCCCTCACTCCGAGGAGATTGAGGTTCGGCCCGTTGATCAGAAGTATGCGTGTCACCGGGCCGCCGCGGTGGCGTCGACGGCTGCGAAGAATCGCTTGGTCTCTTGGAGCACGTGGCTGGCGTACTCGAGGGCTCCCAGGTCCCTGCGCATTTCGTCGTTGGGCACCTCGAGAGCATACGGAACGCCGGGCAGCGCGTTCAAGATGGGCACCAGGTCGATGATCCCGGCGCCGGCGACATCGCGATCCGAGCGAGCCACCCGAATCAGCTCTTCGCTCGACTCCGACATCATCGGCTGAGCATCACAGAGCTGGATGAAGTTGAAGAGCTCTCTCGGGAGGTCTGACAGCTGGTCGACCGAAGATCCCGACCGGGAGAAGTGCAGAGTGTCGACCAGGACGCCACCATTCGGGGCCGCAGCCTTGGTGACGATGTCGGCAGCATCGTCGAGGTCGGCAGTTGGCGACCACGGGATGAACTCGAGGTCGACAGTCAGGCCATACGGCGCGGCGAGCCCGCAAAGGGCCCCAAAGGTGTCGATAGCCCTGCTCCGATCGACCTCCGGTACCTGGGCGATGATGTGCCGGGCACCCAATTCCGCGGACACCTCGACGAATGGCGCAAAGTCGGTCACACTCGTTCCGGGGTCGGTTCGTATCAGCTCGACATCGAGGAGGGCCACTCCGGTCTCGTTCAACCCCTTGACCACGTCGCGCACAAATCCCGGGTCGGTCAGAAAGGGAAACGTCGGCTCATCGGGCGTCACCGGAGTGAGTCGGAGACTGACGAAGTCGTAGCCGACGGTGGCAGCCATCTCGACTACGTCCCGCGGTGGATTTCCCAGGACCGTCAGGTAGGCCAGGGAGAATTGCCGGGCCCTCTCGTTCAAGGTGTCTCCGTGCCGTAGAACTCGCCAAACAGCTCCTGTTCCGTCGGCCGATCTTCGGCTATCGGACGACTCACCCAGGTCACGTTGAGGAAGTGCTTGAGACTGATGTTCTCGTTTGTGATGTTCCCGCCCCAGATCCCACATCCCAGACTGGACGTCATCGGCATGCCGTTCGTGAAAGAGCCGGCGTTGGCCTTCGACTGTGGTTGCCGCACCATCATCCGACTCACCGGTGCCAGTCGGGCGAGGGCATCGATGTGGTCGTCGTCGAAGGAGTAGATGCCGCAGGAGTGTCCGGCGCCGCCAACCTCGTAGATCCGCCTGACCATGTCGAGAGCGTTGTCGAAGCCGTCGTACTTGTAGACCGCCAGCAAGGAGGTGAGCTTCTCGCCCGAGAAACGGTGTGCCTTACCGATTTCCTCCTGTTCGACGATGATGAATGTCCTGTCGTCGGGGATCGAGAATCCGGCGGCTGCTGCCAGCTTGGGGGCGGGCTGAGCGATCGTCTCGATAGTGCGCGACCCGTCGGGGTTCCACATCGCCACCTCGAGCAGTTGTTTCTCATCGGTGTCTGCCAGATAGCCACCCTCGGCTTGGAGCTGGGCGACGAACTCGTCGTAGATCGAGGAGTCGATCAAGGCGTTGCCATCGGAGGAGCATCCGGAGCCGAAGTCGGAAGTTTTCGAGATCCGGGTGTTTCGGGCGGCCTCCTCGATGTCCGCTGTCTCGTCGATGACGATCGTGGAGTTGCCGGCCCCGACACCGAACGCCGGCTTGCCCGAGCTGTACGCCGCCTTCACCATGGCAGGGCCACCGGTGGCCAGGATCATGTCACAAGACGCCATCAGCTCTTGTGCGAGGGGAATGGAGGGTGACTCGACACATTGGAACAAGTCCGCTGGGGCTCCCTCACGGGTCAGCACGTGCCTCATGATTCGCACCACCTCGTTTGTCGTCTCCTTGGTGCGGGGATGTGGAGAGAAGATGACCGCGTCTTTTGCCTTTATCGCGTTGATCGCGGTTCCCGGTGGAGTCAACGCTGGGTTCGTCATGGGGACGATGGAGGCGATGACCCCGGCAGGCTTTGCGTATTTGACGATCCCGAGTTCGGGGATGTCCTCGATGACACCGACACTGGGCTGTCGGAGTGCGTCCCTGAGGATTCCGTGGATCTTGAACCGCTTGTTGGGGCGGCCCACCCGGTCACCGGCACCGCTTTCGTCTACACCCATCTGCGAGAGACGTGTGAACGTCGTCTCGTTGCCCACCGCCCAAGCGATCGCCTGTGCCAGCCGATCGACTCGTGCCTGGTCGTAGTGGGCGATCTCCGCCATTGCGGAGCGAGCCCTGGCCACCATCTCGGTGACTGTGCTCTTCTCCTCGGGGGTTATCTCTCTGGGCATGGGTTGCTCCGTCAGTCGGTGGCGCTGTGGGACACGTCGGCATCAGGCGAGTAGATGTCGAGGATGTTCCAGTGACCGGTGGTGGGGGTCGGGTTGTTCTTCATGGGTACGTCGACGACAACCGGTCCCCCGATGGCCAGTGCTTTCTGCAAGGTGGGCAGGAATTGGTCGGCCGACTCCACGGTGAAGCCCTCGGCGCCGTACGCCTTGGCGATGGCGGCATAGTCGGGCAGGGCGTCCCCGGCTTTGCCCGGGAAAGTCGTCCCGTAAGTGGTGTCGTAGTGGGCCTTCTCCAGCCCGGCGATGGTCCCGTAGGCGTTGTTGTTCATGACGACCCAGACGAGATCGAGCTCTTGCTCGACCGCGGTGGCCAGCATCGCGGGGTTTTGGCCGAAACCGCCGTCACCAACCAGGCAGACAACCGTCCGATCAGGGGCGGCCATCTTCGCCCCGATCGCCGCCGAGGGGCCGAAGCCCATAGTGGCGAACCCGCCGGGCGTCAGGAAGGTGCCCGGGGTTCGGATCGGATACTGCTGACCGACCCCGTTCTTGTTCCAGCCGACATCGGTCACCAGGTATGAGTCGTCGGGGAGTGCGGTCCTACAGTCGGCCAGTATGCGCTCCGGCATCATGGGCCATGCGTCGCTGGTCGCCATGGCTTGGTTCGAAGCGACGAATTCGCTGCGGAACTCGGCGATCTCCGCTGCCTTCTGAGACGGGTCGAACCCGTCCGGGTACAGCTCCCGGGCCACCTCGTCGAGGAGGGTCAAGGCGGCCCGGGCATCGGCTACCGCTCCGATCTCGGTCGGAAAGTTCCTGCCGATTTCGCTGGGTTCGATGTCGATGTGCATCAGCCTCGTCGGCGGGATGTCGAAGGTGTACCCCTGGTACCAGGAACTGGAATCGGCCTCCTTGAACCTGACCCCCACTCCGAGGACCACGTCTGCTTCCAGGCATGCCTCGTTCACTAGTGAAGTGCCCCAGAACCCGGACATCCCGAGAACCAGGGGGTGATCGTCGGAGAGAGCGCCCTTGCCCATGAGGCTGTGGGCGACAGGGATACCCATGTGGTCGACGAAGGCCTCGAGTTCGTGTGAAGCACGTGCCAGAAGGATCCCGCCACCGACGTACAGGACCGGGCGCTCTGCTTCGGCCAGACGTTTCACGATCTCGACAGCCGTCTCCCGGTCGAGGGTGGGCCGGCGCACCGAGCGGTCGTTCGCATGGAGCCTGCGGAAGAGCTCGGGATCGATTGGTGCCGAGAAGATGTCCATGGGCACGTCTACGAGAACCGGACCCTGTTGCCCCGACTCGGCCAGTGCAAAGGCCTTCTCGATGATCTCTGGCATCAACTCAGGGGTCTGCACCCGCCAGGCTCGTTTCACGAACGGTCGGTAGATCTCCCACTGGGCGCCGTCGGCATGGAGGTTGACCTCCTGATGGGGGTGCTTCCCGAAGTAGAACGAGGGAACGTCACCGGCGATCACCACCATTGGTATGCAGTCGAGAGCCGCGTTGGCCACCCCTGTTGCCGCGTTGGTGAGCCCCGGGCTCAGATGACTGAGAACCACAGACGCCTTGCCGTCTACCCGGGCATATCCGTCGGCGGCGTGGCTGGCGACCTGCTCGTGTCGGACGTTGACGAAGTCGATCGGGCTCCGTTCCAGTGCGGCGAGAACCGCGATGTTGGTGTGCCCGCACAAGCCAAAGATGTGTCTGACCCCTCGTTGGTCGAGATACTCAACGAGCCCTTCGGCCACTGTTGAACTCAATTCGCTCCTCCTCGTCGCGGCTGAAGAAGAGGGATAGTCCGATCATCGGTGGGTGTCGGCCGTCCGGCATCCCCGCTATCAACTGCAATGAATATAGTAAATATACCCTGCCCCGGTACTACGGGTCAAACAGAGCCTCATTCCGATCAGCAAGCAAAGAAGACGGTGTGACGTAGCCGGGTGTACCTTGGCCCCTCATGACTTTCGGCGGGCCATAACGTGGGTGGTGACTTCTACAAGCGTCTCGGTGTCCCGAGGTCGGCAGATCAGGACCAGATTCACGAGACTTATCTTGCTCGCATAAGCGATGTCCACCCCGACTTCGTGGTCAAGAGCGACCACCACGTCGTGAGGAACCTGAACATCGCCTACCGGGTGCTCTCTGACCCTGAGGAGCGACGCAAGTACGACGTTGCCCTGACCAGTGATGTCTGCCCTTGGTGCGGGCATCCCCTTCCTGCCTATGCCCTCGAGGAACATGTCGCCACCCATGACGCCAGCGATGCAAAGGACGGTTGTGTCGTCTGTGGTCGTCTGCCGACGTCGAGATTCCGCTACAGGGCGAGCACCGGCCGTGGTCTCCTGCGACACAAACACCGGTTCGAAGGAAACCTCTGCCGGACATGCTCCACAGGTGTGTTCCGTGCAATGCAACGACGCAATCTGACCCGTGGACCGTGGAGCATCGTCTCGTTTTTCATCGTGCCCGTCGATCTGATCAGGAATTGGGTTGCCCACCGGAAAACGTCGACGATGCAGACCCCTCAGCCGGCGGTTCTGCACTACGACGATGAAACAGGGTTGGGGCCCAAGGTCCTCGCGTTCCCGGGTGTCTGGGTGTCGATTGCCGCTTCATGTCTGGTGCTGTTCCTCCTGTTCCAGGTGGTCGTCTCCATCGGTAGCACACCCGATGCGGATGTCGTGGCGGAAGTGACGACCACAACGGTCGATGCTCACGATGGGTGGGTGATAGGAGGATGCGCCCGGGTCGATATGGCGGGCAGACCACATCAAACCGAGTGCGGTGACCACTACACGGTCGTGGTGGCGTTTGCTGAGACCCAGGCGGATTGCCCAGAGCCATACGACTTCTACATCCCGTTGACCCAAGGTGTGGCCTGTTTCGAAAACGTTGCGGAGCCGGGAGACGGTTGAACCTGTCGATCTGAGCTTCGCAGATCCTCATCGAGCAGGAATCGAGAAGCCCAATCGACCTCCTGCTCGTAATCTCATCTTTATTGCTACAGCAGAAAGGTGAAGAGATGACCAGTGAGAAGGGCAACGGTTCGGGTGGGTTCTCAGCCGCCGAGCGGGCCGCGATGAAAGAGCGGGCCCGTGAGTTGAAGTCCCAGGGACGCAGTGGTCAGAAGAAGGCGGATAACGAGCAGGCAGTCCTCGAAACCATCGCCGACATGCCGAGTGCCGACCGGATCATCGCCGAGCGCATCCATGCAATCGTCGCCTCGAACGCGCCAGAGCTGCTGCCGAGGACCTGGTACGGCATGCCCGCGTACGGCGACGCAGACGGAAAGATCGTTTGCTTCTTCAAAGCAGCCTCGAAGTTCGATGGCCGCTACGCGGTTCTCGGTTTCGAGGATGCGGCCAACCTCGACGATGCGCCGATGTGGCCGGTGGTCTTCGCGATCGTCGATTGGAAACCGACAGTGGAGAAGAAGGTCAAGGAACTGGTCAAGGCTGCGGTTGCCTGAGACGGCTCACTTGTACGTGAACTTCCCGTTCGTGTCGTTTCCGTAGCTCCGCCATTGCGCCCAGGTGACACGCTGGTCGGCCCACTTGAACGGTTTGGCGATTCCCGATGCAACCACCCAGGTGTTGTCGTGAAATCGGTTCCCTTTGCTGGTGAAAATGGATGGGTCGTTGATCTGTTGTTGAATG
>DASTBQ010000038.1:0-6874 GCA_035711995.1 Acidimicrobiia bacterium
GTGTCCCTGGAACCGTGCACGTTTCAAGGACGGACACCCCCGTGTGTCGACCGGGTGATCGCAAGCGGGGTGTCCAAGGTCGTCATCGGCGCCATAGACCCTGATGAGCGGGTGGCCGGATCTGGCGTCGCCGCACTGAGAGACGCCGGTATCGGGGTCGAGGTCGTCGATGACTCCGAAGCGCGCGCTCTGGATCCGGCCTACTTCCACCATCGCGAAACCGGTCAAGCGTTTGTTGTCGCCAAGTATGCGATGACACTGGACGGTTCGATCGCAGCGGTCGACGGGACATCTCAATGGATCACATCGGAGAAGGCACGGCGCGACGCCCATGCGCTCAGAGCAGAGGCGGACGTCGTGGTGATCGGCTCGGGAACACTCATCAGCGACGACCCGCGTTTGGACGTACGGCTCGAGGGTCATGAAGGTCATCAACCGCGTCCGGTAGTGGTTGCCGGTAGGGCCTCTCTTCCACCGGCGGCCCGTATCTGGGAGCGGAACCCCCTGGTCGTTTCCACAGATGAACGTCCTCTGCCAGGAGGAGAGTTGTTGCTCGTCTCCGGAAACGGGCACCCCGACCCTCTCGAGACATGCCGGGCCCTCGCTGAGCTTGGCTTTCTGTCAGTCCTGCTCGAGGGTGGTCCAAAGCTGACATCGGCCTGGTGGCATGCAGGAGTCATCGTCGCAGGGGTTGTATATGTGGGTTCCCGGATGGGCGGTGGTGCCGGAATGTCCCCGCTGCACGGAGTGTTCGGAACAATCGACGACGCCGCAAGCGTGTTGATCACGTCGACGAGAAAGATCGGTGACGACGTGAGGATCGATTTCACCAGGGAGGCCTGAGTTTGTTCACGGGGATCGTTGAACGTGTCGGAGAGATCCTCTCCGTGACGGAGACCGAAACCGGTCGACGGTTAGTCGTGTCCTCGGCTGGAATGGATGCTCCGAACCTGGGCGCATCCATCTCCGTGAACGGCGTTTGTCTCACTGCCTTAGACCCCGAGAATGGGCGCTTCAGTCTCGACGTCGTCCCGGAGACCCTGAGCAGGACCAACTTGGGCGAGTTGGAGGCAGGGGAGACGGTGAACCTCGAACGCGCCATGTCAGCCAAAGGCAGGTTCGACGGGCATGTGGTCCAGGGTCACGTCGACGGGACCGGCTCCATCGAGGAAGTGGTCAGGGATACCGACGGCTCGGTCACCATGACGATCGTCTCCGGTCAGGAGATACTCCGATACGTTGTGGAGAAGGGCTCGATAACGGTTGACGGGGTCAGCCTCACGGTGGCCGGCTTTACCGACCATTCATTCAGTGTGGCTCTCATCCCGCACACACTCGAAGTGACCACCCTGGGCTTGCGGAAATCTGGAGATGTCGTAAACCTCGAGGTGGACATCTTGGCCAAGTACATCGAGCGGTTGATCGGAAGAGAGGCTGAACACTGATGGCCATGGCCCAAATCGACGATATCGTCGCCGCCGTCAAACGCGGGGAAATGGTGATCATGGTCGACGATGAGGACCGTGAGAACGAAGGCGACCTGATGATCGCCGCCGAGGACGCCACACCGGACAACATCGGATTCATGCTCCGCTACACGAGCGGGATCATCTGTCTTCCTGTGATCGGTGAACGGCTGGACGAACTCGAACTGCCGATGATGGTCGCCAAGAACACAGATGTTCGGCGCACGGCCTTCACGATCTCGGTCGACGCCGCCGAGGGAACCACAACAGGAATCTCGGCGGCCGATCGTTGTCGAACGGTTCTCACCGTGGTCGATCCGCAAACAAAACCCGAAGATCTGGTCAGACCCGGACACATGTATCCGCTTCGTTACGAACCCGGAGGTGTCCTGAAGAGAGCCGGGCACACCGAGGCCGCAGTCGATCTCGCCGAGCTGGCCGGCAAGTACCCCGCCGCAGTTCTTGCAGAGGTCATGAACGACGATGGAACGGTTGCAAAGCTGGCTGACCTCGAGGTGTTTGCAGCCGAACATGGGCTCCTGATGGGAACAATCGCCGACCTGATCGCTTATCGACGTCAAAGCGAGAAGCTCGTCGAGCGTGTCGTAGAAGCCCGGATACCCACACCCCATGGTGAGTTCGAGGCCATCGGCTATCGGTCGCTCGTCGACGATCGGCAGCACATCGCATTGGTGAAAGGCGACCTCGGGGATGGGCAGGGCGTGTTGACCAGGGTGCACTCCGAGTGTCTCACCGGCGACGTCTTCAACAGCCTGCGCTGCGATTGCGGGGAGCAGCTCGATTACGCCCTGGCCCGGATCGCCGAAGAGGGACGAGGTGTCGTGCTCTACATCCGGGGACACGAGGGCAGGGGCATCGGTCTGCTGCACAAGCTCGCTGCCTACCGGCTCCAGGACGAAGGTCTCGACACGGTCGACGCCAACGTGAATCTCGGTCTCCCGGTCGACAGCCGGGATTACGGTGTCGGATCCCAGATCCTCTATGACCTCGGAGTGAGGTCGATGCGTCTGCTCACCAACAACCCGGTGAAACGGGCGGGTATCGAGGGCTACGGTCTGTCGATCCAGGAGCGGATCCCGATCTCACTTCCGGCCAACGAGGAAAACAGGGATTACCTGCGCGCCAAAGCCGATCGTCTCGGACACGAACTCGACCTGGACACTGCGTGACACGGGTCGTCGAAGGCAATCTCGAGCAGCCTGGTCTCATGATCGGAGTCGCCGCCGCCCGTTGGAACCAGTCGATCACCGATCGTCTGGTGGATGGCGCATTGGGGCGGTTGGCCGAACTGGGGATCGACGACGTCGTACTCCTCCGGGTGCCAGGTGCACTCGAGCTTCCCTTGGCGTGCCGGGAGCTGGCCCTCGCAGGATGTCAAGGTGTCGTAGCCATTGGCGCGGTGGTCAAGGGGGAGACAGATCATTACGAAATCGTTGTGAACGAATCGGCCCGGGGGCTCACCCTGGCGGCATTGGAGACCGGGGTGCCGATCACAAACGCCGTCCTCGCCGTCCATGACTTCGAACTCGCCATGGCACGTGCCGGTGACGGCCGTGACAACAAAGGCGTCGAGGCTGTCGATGCCGCTGTTGAACTTGCCGCCGCGCTCGTCGAGCTGAGATCCACCTGATCACCCCGATGTCGTATCCGACGTCTCCGCTGGTAGTCTGGCGAGGACAACAGAGAGCAAAGAGCGGAGGCGCTGCCTCCCCACCCGGCCGTGCGGGGGCTTCCCACTCGGGAACCGACGTTGCGAGCCGAGGTCACCACGGCAACGATCGACCGAACGACACGAGTCGCCCGACCGATCGCAGAACGGTCTGGCAGCAGGATTCCGCCTGCTGCTTTTTTTGATGGTCGCCCCGATGAGCGGTGTGGCCGTCACGTTGTACAAAACACAACGGCTGCAGGTCAACAGGAGGTACCAGCATTCCAGAGTTGCGCGTGAACGGAGCGATCCGGGCCAAAGAGGTCCTGGTGGTCGCCCCCGATGGTGAGCAAATCGGTGTCAAGAAACTGAACGAAGCGTTGTGGTTGGCAGAGCAATTGGATCTCGACCTGGTCGAGGTGGCTCCCAATGCACGACCACCGGTCTGCCGACTGATGGACTACGGGCGCTACAAGTACGAGCAGTCCGTCAAACAACGAGAGGCGCGCAAGAAGCAGACTCGCACAACGATCAAAGAGCTCCGGATGCGGGTCCGGATCGGTGAGCACGACTTCGACATCACCCGTCGTAAGACCCAGGAATTCCTCGAGGACAACGACAAGGTCAAAGTCACGATCCGATTCCGGGGTCGGGAGAGGGAGCGGCCAGAATTCGGCCGTGACCTGATGACCCGGCTCGCCAAGGAGGTCGCCGAATACGGCACCGTGGAGCAGACACCGAAGATCGAGGGCGGGTCGATGACGATGGTGCTGGCCCCGACGAAGCAGGCGAGGAGCTCTCGGAACATCGAGAAGCAGCGCGACGAAGAGGAATAGGAGGTCCCTATGCCCAAGATGAAGACTCATAGCGGTGCCAAGAAGCGAATCAAGGTCACCGGCTCCGGCAAGTACATGCGCCGGCAGTCCGGTCGCGGTCACTACAGACTCGCCAAGGGCAAGTCCACATTCCGCCGCCGCAAAGGCGAGGAGCAGTTGGCTCCTGGCGACGCCAAGGTCATCGAGAAGCAGCTGGGGAAGTAGGGAGGCATCGAGATGGCACGTGTCAAACGAGCAGTTCACGCCAAGAAGTCCCACAAGAAGGTCCTCGACAGGGCCAAAGGCTACAAAGGTGCCCGTAGTCGCAGGTTCAGAACAGCCAACGAGCAAGTCATGCATGCGATGCAGGACGCCTACCGAGACCGTCGCTCCCGCAAGCGCGACTTCCGCAAGCTCTGGATCGCTCGTATCAACGCTGCGGCCCGCCAGAACGGGACCACTTACAGCCAGTTCATCGCCGGACTGAAGGCCGCCGAGATCGAGGTAGATCGCAAGATGCTCGCCGAGATGGCGGTTAACGACCCCGACGCATTCGCTCAGCTCGTCGAGGTCGCCAAGAGCAACTGAGCCCACGATCCGAGCCAGTGGAGCCGGTCCGCACCCATCGCGCCAAGACTGTGGTGGAGGCGGCCCGGCTTCATCGCGCCAGTGTCCGCCGTGAACGCGGACAGACCCTCGTCGAAGGTCCGGACCTCCTCGCCGACGTGGTTTCTGCCGGAGCCGGAGTCGTGGAGGTGTTCGGAATCGCCCCCGATGGCGACTCTGCGATCACGGCAGTCGACCAGCGCGCTCTGGAGCGTCTTGCTGGCACCAAATCGCCTCGTGGTCCGGTCGCTGTCGTGGAGATACCGGTCGAACGGCTGGATCGGGACCGAAACCTCCTCGTGTCGATGGGAGTATCGGATCCCGGGAACGTCGGAACCATGATCAGGACTGCCGCCGCCTTCGACTGGGGGTTCGCCTACACGGATGGGTCGGCGGATCCGTGGGCGCCAAAGACGATTCGGGCCGGCGCAGGAGGTCAGTTTCAGACTCCGATTGCCCGCATCGGGAGCATCTCGGAGCTGAAGAGATGGACAACAGTCGCAACTGTTGCCCGTGGGGGCGAGGCGCCGAGAACGGTTGTGGATCGGCCGGTGGCGGTCCTGGTCGGCGAGGAAGCGAGTGGTCTCGACAAATCGATTATCGAGACGGCGCATTACAGGGTCACGATCCAGACGCCCGGTGTCACCGAGAGTCTGAACGCCGCGGTGGCTGCGGCCATCACGGTGTTTGCGCTCGAGGAAGGTTCCGGAGACCTTCGGTCCGATGTCTAACCTCCCGGCGGACATGGACCCGATCACCACGCTCGATGATGCGATTGCCGACGCCTCAGTCGTCGTGGCCACAGCGAGGACGCTAGAGGAGCTCGAACGCGTGGAATCAGCCCTGCTGGGCAAAGACTCCCCGGTCGGTTCGGTGAGACGTGCCATGGGATCCTTTGGCGATGATGAGAAGCCGCAGGTGGGGGCAAAGCTCAACGAGGCGACTGGGCGGATCAGCAGACTCCTCGGCGAGAAGAGGGCGGCATTGGAGACGGAAGCGGAGACCCGGCGAATTCGCGAGGACGCCATCGACGTCACACTGGAGTCGGTGACGATCCCGAGGGGAAGTCTCCATCTGGTTCAACAGACGATCGACGAGGTGGTGGATATCTTCGTGGGGTTGGGTTACCAGGTGGCTTCGGGTCCCGAGGCAGACCTCGCCTACTACAACTTCGACGCCCTGAACACCCCGCCGACCCATCCCTCCCGTTGGGAGTCGGACACCATGTATCTCGACTGGGGCGATCCTGCCGACGAGGTGCTGCTTCGCACACAGACATCGCCGGTTCAGGCGAGGTGGATGGAGACTCACGACCCTCCCGTCTACATCGTCGTACCCGGTCGCACGTATCGAAAAGACACCATCGACGCCACCCACCTTCCGGTGTTTCATCAGATCGAGGGTTTGGCGGTGGACGAGAACATCGTGTTCAGCGATCTGAAGGGAACGCTCCTCCATTTCGCCAGGGAGTTCTTCGGACCTTCCAGCGAGGTGCGACTCCGACCTCACTTCTTCCCGTTCACCGAGCCCAGTGCCGAACTGGATGTGACTTGCTTCAACTGTGATGGAGGTGAGCCCGGATGTCGAGTGTGCGGTGGCAAGGGCTGGCTCGAGTTGCTGGGGTGCGGGATGGTCGACCCTTATGTCCTGGAGGCGGCCGGCTACGACTCGAGTCGACTCAGCGGGTTTGCCTTCGGCATGGGTCCCGAGCGGCTGGCGATGGTCCGTCACGGTATCGACTCGTTGCGTCACTTCATCGAGAACGACGTCCGCTTTCTGAGGCAGTTCTGATGCGAGATCTCTGTTCCGCGGCGGTAGCTCCGGCCGACCGGCGTCTGTTTGAGACCGGCTGGTCCAGCAACGAGACCTTGGGCGGCTCAACCAGATCCACATGGGTCGGTCTCAAAGTCGGCTGGCATACAGCTGGGCAGTTCTGATGCGAGTTCCGCTGCGCTGGCTTCAGGAGTTCATCGATCTCCCCACGACGGACCCCGATGAGCTGTCTCACGCGTTCGACATGCTCGGTCTGACCACCGAAGCCGTGGAACGGCTCGAAGTTGGTTGGAGCGATGTCTACGTCGGTCGGGTAGACGAGATCGCGGCACATCCCGACGCCGACAAGGTGCGAGTCTGCAGCGTCGACAGCGGAGCCGGGCCAACTCAGATCATCTGTGGTGCCTGGAACTTCGAGGAGGGGGCCACGGTGGCGGTGGCCCGTCCCGGAGCCGTACTCCCCGGTGGCTTCGAGATCGGGGAGCGGACCATCCGTGGCGTCCAGTCACACGGGATGATCTGCTCAGAACGGGAGCTGGGTCTCG
>DASTBQ010000039.1:0-8499 GCA_035711995.1 Acidimicrobiia bacterium
AACGGGGGAGCGATAGCGCTCGGTCACCCGCTCGGAGCGTCCGGAGCCCGTCTCCTCACCACCCTCGTCTGGGAGCTGGAGCGCACCGGCGGGCGCTATGGGCTGCAGACGATGTGCGAGGGCGGTGGGATGGCCAACGGCACGATCATCGAGCGGATCTGACAGGAAACCTCTGGCCCGACGTTTTCCTCGCCCTGCTGATCGGGGTGTTGATCTGGCGTGTCTCAATAGGCGTGATACGCATGCTCTCTACGCCGCCAGAGGAGGTCGACCCCAGTGACATCGTCGCTGTCGACCAGGATTACAAATGCACGGTTTGTGGTGCGGAACTCACCATGAGGGCGGTGAATCCCGCCGAGGACAAGCCTCCGAGACACTGCCGCGAGGAAATGGTTCCGGTGTGGCGCCCTGGTTGATGAATCACCGAATTACACGAGTGTGGTTATCCCGAGAATTATCCACAGACTGGGGAGAATTACACGCTTGTAACCACCCTGTTACCCCGGCGGGACAGTGTGTGAAGCGACTAGCCTCGCCGCCCGATGCCCGAATCGAAGAGACGTAAGCCCAAGAATCGGCCCCAGTCGGCAAAGGCAGTCGAGGCCTCCGCCAGGTCGAAAGAGCCCAGCCCTACCTGGTATGTGGCGTTGATGGCAGGGCTGATGGTCGTAGGTGTCCTGCTCGTGCTGGCCAGATTCATCTTCGAATGGCCCCAGACGCTGTTGCTGATCGGGTTGGGGGCGATCGCCGCCGGTTTCCTGATGACCACCAACTACCGCTGAAGGGAAGGAAAACCCCCACATCCACCCTTCTGTGTCGAAAAACCCGCGTCTAACACACGTTTTTCGACACAGAAGGGGTCAGGGAGCGGCAGTCGTCGTGGTTGTTGTCGGAATGGTCGTGGTCGTCGTGGTCGGTGGGGGGGTGAAGTCACCGAGTGTCACGGTGACGGTGTCACCCTGCTCGGCGGTGGTTCCCGCAACAGGTACCTGATCGACGACACGGCCGTCCAGGTCTGGATCTGTGACCGGTTGGCGTGTGTTGGCCACCCGGATCACCAGATTCACCGAATTGAGGGCGTTCGTGGCCTCCGACTCCGTCATGTTGTCCAGGTTCGGCACCGTCACCGGCGTCGGGCCCAAGGAGACGACCAAGAGGATGGTGTCGCCCGATTGAACTTCGGTTCCGGCGGTCGGCTCGGTTCTGATGACCTCACCCTCGGCGACGTCGTCGTTGAACTCCTCGTTCACTGCCACTCTCAGCCCGAGGTCGTTGAGTTCAGCCGTGGCGTCGCGCTCGGTCATCCCGGTCACATCTGGAAGAGGCACGATCTCCGGCCCGGAGGAGACGACCAGATCGACCGGGATAGCCGGGCTGATTTCCTGGCCTGCCACCGGGCTCGAAGAGATGACGAAGCCCGGCTCGATGTCGGGGTCAGCCTGCTGGGTCACCTGCCCGACGGCGAGACCAACACCCTCGATGGCGTTGCGGGCCGCCTCCTCGGATAGACCAACCACTGGAGGAACCGCGATCCGCTCGGAACCGGCCGACACGAACACGTCGACGGTCGATCCGAACGGGGCCTCCTCGCCGGCCTCGGGATCGGTCCTGATCACCTCTCCGACCTCGGCGTCTTCGCTGTTCTCGATGACCGGATTCACCACGAAACCCTGCGCCTCGAGGATCTGACGGGCCTCCTCGAATTGAAGTCCGATTACCGATCGAACCTCGACCATCTCACCCTCCCCGCCACCCCCGTTGCTGAGGTTCCACATGACGAAGAAGAGGATTCCGAGGGTGAGGAGAAGACCGAATGCGGTGAGAATGAAGGGCAGTTGTGACTTCGGCTCGTCTTCGATCTGTCGGTAGACCTCGTCCGGCGGAACCGTGGCGGGGGGAACGGTGGTGGTCATCAACCGGGTGGCGTTGTCGGCGTTGCCGTTGGGCAACGGCGCTGGGACGAGGGGTGGGATCACGACGTTCTCGCCGGCGAGGACCGAGAGCAGGTCCTGCCGCATTTCCTCCGCCGACTGGTACCTGGCGTTCGGGTCTTTACGCATGGCCTTCATCACCACCGCGTCGAGAGATTCTGAGACATCGGGGTTCAGCGAGGATGGCACCACCGCTTCGGTGGAGACATGCTGGAAGGCGACGGACATCGGTGAGTCACCCGTGAACGGAGGGCGCCCTGTGAGCATCTCGTAGAGGACAACCCCGAGCGAGTAGACGTCGCTTCGGGCGTCGGCCGGAGCGCCCTGAGCCTGTTCGGGACTGAAGTAGGTGGCTGTCCCGATCACTGCGCCGGTCCTGGTCAACTCCTGGCTGTCGTCCCAGGCTCTGGCGATCCCGAAGTCGGTGACCTTCACAGTCCCGTCCTTGGCGAGGAGGATGTTCCCCGGCTTGACGTCGCGATGGATCAGCCCTGCCTGGTGGGCCACGGAGAGCGCGGCAGCGGTCTCGGCTGCGATCTCGGTGGCGCGTCTGGGAAGCAAAGCACCTTCCGACTTGAGAACGTCGCGCAGGGAGCGGCCATCGACGATCTCCATGACGATGAAATAGGTCCCGGCCGATTGCCCCCAGTCGTAGATACCGACGATGTTGGGATGGCTGAGATTGGCGGCCGCCTGGGCCTCGCGGCGAAAGCGTTTCACGAAGGCCTCGTCTGCGGAAAACTGCGAGTGGAGCACCTTGACCGCTATGGGACGGTTGAGTTCGGTGTCCCGGCCCTCGTAGACGTCGGCCATCCCGCCCCGTGCCAGGTGGGACGTGACTTCATAACGTTCGTTTAGGACGGAGGGGGTTTCCATCGAGCTACGAGATTGTAGGAACGGGTCCAATGCAACTCACGGTCAGTTGGAGAGCCACACCGAGAACAGTTCCGAGGCCATGGGAGCGGCCAGTGACCCGCCGGAGGCGGCTTCACCCGACTGTTCGCTGCCTTCTATGAACACGGCGAGGGCGATGGTTGGGTTCTCCACTGGGGCGAAGCCGATGAACCAGGGGTTGGAGAACTCTCCAGCACCAGTCGCCGTTCCTGTTTTTCCAGCTACACGCACACCCGGGACCGCGGCGGCGCGACCGGTGCCCTCGGTGACGACACGCTCCATCAGCTGCGTGATCGTCTGAGCCGTCTCAGACGACATGGCGCGTCCCAGCTCCGCAACCTCGTGCTCTTCCACTGTGCTCCCGTCGGCGTCGAATATCCGGCTCACTGCGTAGGGGGTGACGGCTACTCCGTCGTTGGCGACCGCTGCTGCCACCATCGCCATATGCAACGGCGTGGCACGCACGTCGCGTTCCCCGATTCCGCTCTGACCCAACGCCGCAGGATCCTGGGCGAGCGTCTGGGTATCCCAAACCGCCTGGGGGATCTCCCATTCGTAGTCGATCTCCTGGTTGAAGCCGAGGGCGTCGGCGCTGATTCCGATGTCGACTGCGCCGAGCTGGATCGCGAGGTCGGCGAAGATCGTGTTACAGCTACGGACGAAGGCCTGAAGCATCGTGGCGGATTGCCCGTCGTTGCAAGGCTGACCGTTGGCGTTCGAGATCGTCGCGTTCGATCCGGGCAGCTGGAACTCCACCGGATCCGCAAAGGTCGTCCCCGGCTCTGCACCGCCCGTGTCAAGTGCGGCTGCCGAGACGACGGTCTTGAATGTCGAACCAGGTGCGTAGATCTCCCTCGTGGCGCGGTCACGGGTGGGGCCGGCGGGATCTTCGAGCAGCATCTGCCACTGTGCCGCGGCGTCGTCACCGAGAAGCACGGCGGGATCGAACGTTGGGGTCGACACCGAGGCGAGGACAGCCCCTGTCGCCGGGTCGAGAGCGACAATGGCGCCTTTGTTGTTGCCCAGGACAGCGAGGGCGGCACGTTGCAGTTCCGGGTCGGCGGTGACCTCGATGCTCTCCGGTCGCAGGTCTCGTCCCAGTAACGCTGAGACCAAGTCACTGATCGTCAGGTCGCGTCGTGACCTCAACTCCGACGCGTATGCGCGTTCCAGCCCGTCACTCCCAACCAGGAACGACGTGTATCCCACGAGGTGGGCGAAGGTCTCTCCCTCCGGGTACTCACGAACGAAAGATCGAGGGTCCTCGGGATCCGGAATTGAGCGGGCGAGGACGGTCCCGTCCATCGCCACGATGAGCCCCCGTTCTTTGCCTTGTTCCGCCAATGCCGGTCTTGGGTTTCGGGGATCGGCCTTGAGCTCGTCGGCCCGCACCACCTGGTACCAGGTGACACCAGTGAGCAGAAGAGCCATGCCAAGGAAGATGCCGATCGCAACCCTTCGTATCGGTCCGTTCAAGTCGCCTCCTCGTGGCTGATCCGAAGGAGAAGCGCGATCAGGACGAGATTCCCAACCAACGCCGACCCGCCATAGGACATGAAGGGAAGGGTGATACCGGTCAGCGGGACGATGCGGAGCACCCCTCCAACGATGAGGAAGACCTGTACCGCGAGAACGAAGGTGAGACCTGCTGCCAGGAGCTTGCGGAATGTGTCGCGGCTTCGAAACGAGATGCCCAGTCCGACCGCGATGACGATCGCGAACAACGCCAGTACGGCGACGGTCCCGGCGAACCCGAGCTCCTCGCCAACGGCGGCGAAGATGAAGTCAGTGGAGGCATTAGGAATGAGATCAGGTCGCCCCAGCCCGGGGCCCGACCCGGTGAGACTCCCGGTTCCCAGGGCGAAGATCCCCTGGACGATCTGGTAACCCTCGTCCTGGTAGTGCTCGAACGGTGCCACCCAGGCGATGATGCGACGCTGGACGTGGTCGAAGAGAAAGGCTGCTGCGGCGGCCCCGGTGAGTGTGAGGGCACCGCCGGCCACCAGATACCCCGTAGCCCCGGTAGCGGCGTACAGCAGCAGAACGAATCCTGCGAAGACGAGCAGTGACGCCCCGAGATCGCGCTGCCAGACAAGTATGAAGAGACTCCCTCCCCATGCGAGGATCAGAGGGATCAGCTGTCGAGGCTCGGGCAATCTGATCGGACCGAGCTGGCGATGGGCCTCGCGCAAAGCCTTCTGATGGTCGGCGAGGTAGCCGGCGAAGAAGACAACGATCCCCAGCTTGGCCAGTTCCGCAGGCTGGAACTGCATTCGGGTGATACCGAGATCGAGGACGATCCACAGACGTGAACCGTTCACTTCGAGTCCGTGGAGGAAGGGCAGGTCGGTGGGGAGGTTGGGCAGGAGGAGTAGCCCTATCGAAAGGAGGAGGATCAGATTGCGATAGCGACGCAGGATCGAAGTGGTTGCCCGGGACAGCAACATCAAAGTGAGGACCGCAGCACCTGCTCCGATGAGCATCCACCATCTCTGCAAGCCGGCGCGCGCGGGGTCGAGTCGGTAGATCTCGAAGAATCCGATGGCAACAAGTGCCACCACTGGTGGCACCAGAAGAGGTGTCGCCCGAGGGGCGAACGCTCTGACCGCGGCAAGCGTCGAGCCGAAAGCGAGAAGGAAGACGAGGAAAGTGAGCCCGGTCTGTGCGTCGACACTCCCGCCATTGGCAAAGTTGACCAGTGCGACAGCAAAGGCCCCGAGAAGCGCGGCCGCCATCATCGTGATCGTCTCGGCGTTGCGGCTCATTGGCTAGCTCGCGGAGGAGCTTTGAGCTTCGATCACAGCGACTGTGATGTTGTCGACACCGCCGGCCTCATTTGCCAACTCGACCAGTGCCCAGACCGCCTCCTCCGGTGTTCGGTCGGCGACTATGGCGGCGATCGCGTCGTCGGCGACCATCTCGGTGAGACCGTCAGAGCAGAGCAGGATCCGGTCCCCTGGGGCCACGTCGAACTTGTACTCGTCGACGTTCACGAACCGGGTGAGTCCCAGTGTCCTGGTCAGCATGTGGCGTTGCGGGTGTCTCGCCGCCTCCGAAGGGTCGAGTTGGCCTATCGCCACGTACTCCGCGGCCACCGTGTGGTCGTCGGTCAATTGAGTGAACTCGCCGTCACGAAGTAGATACGCCCTGCTGTCACCGATGTGTCCCACTGTTGCTGTTTCGTCTTCGATGCTGAGGAGGGTCATCGTGGTTCCCATCCCCTCGAGACTTGGTTCCCGGGCGACCTCCTCGCGAATCGCCCGGTTGCCGGCGGCCACACGGTCCGACGGGTCGAGGTCGGACGAAGCAGCGACATTGATGGCAATCCTCGAGGCCACTTCGCCTGCGACGTGTCCACCCATTCCGTCGGCAACTATCACCAGAGCGCGGTCCTGGGCGTCACCTGACGACGTGGGGAAGACGGCGTCCTCGTTGTTGTCCCGCACCATGCCCTGGTGAGAAGCGGTGGCCCAGTTGTATCTCATCGCCAGGTCCGATCCAGGTCTTCGGAGTAGATGTCGAGCGCCGTCTGATAGGAGCGAATGTCGGGTGCCGATGTGGTGGCGACGAGAAGCCGGAGAAGCGTTTCGGCGGCCTCCTTCGTCTGCCCGTTGTTGTACCGAGACATGGCACGAAAGACCTCAAGGGCCCGGTTGTCCGGGAATTCCGAAACGGCGCGGTCGAGGACCTCGAGTGACTCGGGATAGCGGCCGAGGGCCCGCAGCGTGCTTCCGAGACCGAGCAGAGCGGACTCGAGGTCCTCCGACGGCAGACCCAACTCGATAGCCCTCTCGTAGAAAGGCACCGCTTCGGTCTCGAGACCCAGCTTGTCGTGAGTCCAGGCGCACTGCAGATTCGCTGCTGCGTGGTTTGGATTGTCGCCAACGAGTGCAAGGAGGATTGCCAGTGCATCCTCATCGGCGCCCTTCTCGCGCAGGGCAACGGCCCGATTCACCTCGGCGTCGATTCGGGTGTCGGTCGTCATCGGATCTCCATGACGGTCTTGCCCACCTGGATGGTGTCACCGTGCCGCAGTTGGGTGGGTGCGGACACCCGCCGTCCGTTGACGTAAGTGCCATTGGTGCTTCCCAGATCGTGCAAAATCATTCCGTTTTCCTGAGCGACGAGCCTGAGGTGGAACTCAGAAGCGTAGGGATCGTCGAGAACAACGTCGGTCTCGGCCGACCTTCCCATCACCACGACGTCGTTGACCTCGAACTCCTGGCCCTGCTGGCTCTCGGATCTGACAAAGAGGACTCGAGATCCCTCCTTGCGTTTGCGCTTGACCGATATCCCCAGGTGTGCCCCGATGGCACGGGCGACCTGCCACACGAACAGATAGACCAGTCCCAGAAAGATTATTCGAAGAACCGCGAGGATGATGTCGGGCAACTCAGACCCTCACGAACCGGTAACGGTGCTCACCCAGTTCGACGATCGACCCTTCCGACAGGAGGACCGGGGTCGTTCCGATGCGGACCCCATCGACGAGCGTGCCGTTGGCCGACTTCAAGTCGGAGAGATGGGCTTGGCCCTTTTCGGTGTAGATCAGGGCGTGTCGGCGACTTATGTCGTCGTGTGCGATCACGACATCGGCCTCGGAGGACCTGCCGATGACCGCTCGGTTTCGACCGACGTCGAAGCCCTCGTCCTTCGCTTTCAGCCTGGCCCAGGCCACAGGCGGTCCTGGCACGACTTCGACGTGGCAATCGACCCGTCCCGAGATCGAACCCTCCGACGGCCGTATGTCCACTGACACCGGGCCTTCGAGTCGTAGTCCCTCTTCGGCGGTGTAAGCGGTCATCTCGGCGGCGAGCATTCGGGCCAGTTTGGGTGTGTCCACGGTGAGATCGGCCGGGTTCACCTCGATCACGAAGTGATTGGCGGTGGCCGGGCCTGTCGAATGCTGGAAACGCGCGAAATCAGCCTCCCGGGCTAGCTTCCCGGCGAGTTCCGAAGGGTGGAGCCTTCCGGCAAAGAACCTGCCGCCGACACCTTCCAACATCCGCTCGAGACGACGCTCGAGGTTCCGCACAACGTTCACGACCACTGAGGTTAGGGGGGTACGCCGTGCTTCCGACTACCGGAACAGGCAGGTCGACAGTACGATTTCTCTTTCCCCGGGCGAGTGGCGGAATTGGCAGACGCGCAGGATTCAGGTTCCTGTGATCGCAAGATCGTGGGGGTTCAAGTCCCCCCTCGCCCACTTGGAGTTTCGGCCTCCGTTGGGTCTCTGCTCGGAGATCGACAGTCGAGGCATCTACACGCCGCTCACCCGCGGCCGCCAAGCAAACACGCTCATGTGGTCACGGACACCGACCAGACCACCCTCGATGTACTCGCTCTAACCATCAGCAGGGACTGGATCGAGGAACCGGCTCTGAGTCACGCAGCCCACCTCGATCCTGACCGGGAGAGACGGGTCCTCCTCACCGGTGCTAAGGCACAAGCTCGGGCCTTCCCCCCCATCTGAAGCAGGTACACCATCTGTAAAGAGTGCGGGCATGGAAGCGTCGGTGATCCCGACCGACCCCGATCCTTGGCGATGCGCATAGGGATCCGAAGAACGACTGTTTCCATGGGATGCCGTAGGCGACCGCAGCGGCGCCCAGGAGATAGAGGGCGACGTAGAGATGGATATCGTCATCACCGCCATGACGGTCCCACGACCCTC
>DASTBQ010000040.1:0-17147 GCA_035711995.1 Acidimicrobiia bacterium
TCATCAGGTAGTACTTGGCCTTCGCCATACCCACGAGAAGGGGCCAGATCACGGCGGCGTGATCCCCGGCTGCGACGCCGATGTTGGTGTGGCCATCGATGATGCGCGCCGCCCTTCCGGCCAACGGTATATCAGCCATGAGGGCCGCGGCCAGACCCGCTCCAACCGCCGGCCCATTTATTGCTGAGACGATCGGCTTTGAGCACTCGATGATGTTCCTGACCAGCTCTCTTGCCTCCTTGAGGACGCGGCGATGTGCCTCGTGGTCGGCGACGACCTCGTCGATCATCTCATACGAACCGCCGGCAGAGAACGCCCTACCCTTCGCCTCGAGGAGCACGACCCTGACCCTGGGGTTGCGATCGATCTCGGGCCACACCTCGACCAACTCGCGATGGCCTGTCGCGGTCACGGCATTCAACCGATCTCGGTTGCCCAAAGTGACGACGAGGACTCCGTCGTCGCGCTGCTCGAACTCGAGGTACTCGTAAGCTGAGAAATCCATGGAGCGACGCTAGAGCAATTCCTTCGAGCTAGCTGACGAACCTCCTCATCGAGAGCAGGCCGATCTCGTGACGTGTGCCTCCGTCGATGGCCAGGTCTGCCAGGATCTCCCCGATCACCGAAGCGAACTTGAAACCGTGTCCGCTGAAACCGGCGGCAACGACGACCTGGTCCAGCTCCGGATGGACGTCGACGATGAAGTGCTCGTCAGGGGAGTTGGTGAACATACAGGTCTTCAACGAAAGCACCGGCCCGGAGGCTTCGGGGAAGTAGCGCTCGACCGCGGTTCGCAGGACCTCTTCGTCCCGTGAGTTCGCCTCCCGATCCATGCTTGCCGGATCCACCAGCTGGCGGAGATGGTGATAGAGACCGATCTTGAACCCGGGGATCGTCTCCACCGGGAAACCGTAAAAGTGGCCCTCGTCCACCTCGAGGTTGAAGATGGGAAACGTCGCTGGTTGAAAGAGATCGGGTTTGAGTGGCTGGAACCAGCCCAACACTTGCCGTTCCGGCAGTGCGAGAGGGGACAGTTCCCTCACCAAACCCCCAGACCAGGCCCCGGCTGTGAACACGATCTTGTCGGCTGTGTAGCGGTCACGATCGGTGGTCACCACAACGCCGCCACCCCTGGGCTCCCAGTCGAGTATCTGCTCCCGACCGTGCACTTCGGCCCCTGAAGCCAATGCCGCCTCGACATGGGCGACTATCGCCCGCTCCGACATCACATATCCGCCATCGGGTTGGAAAACAGCCATGTGCGAAGGCGGAAGTCTGTAGCCGGGGAACCGTGTGCTCACCTCCGTGGCGGTGAGGACCTCGTGAGCCAGCCCGTGTTGGCGGCACGACTCCAATGAACCCTGGAAAACCCTGTCGCTCTCGGGCGCTGCGTCCAGACCACCTGTGATCTCCAGGATTCTCTCCCCCGAGACCTGCTCGAGTTCCCGCCACAGCTCATAGGCCCGACGAAGCAACGGGACGTAGGAGGGATTCTCGAAGTATGCCATCCGTATGATTCGGTTGACACCATGGGAAGATCCCATCGCGTGGGGAATGTCGTATTGCTCCAACCCGAGGACACGTACCCCACGACTGGCCAGGTGATAGATCGCCGCACCGCCCATCCCCCCGACACCGGCGACCACCACGTCGAAGCGCTTCATGTCACAGAACCTCGGTGCCTTTCGTGTCCGGTGGAGTCACCATGGTCGGACCTTCAGGACTCTTCGAACCCGAGACGATCCAGAAGCTGTGGAGTCCGTTGCCAGTCCTTCTCGACCTTCACCTGAAGCATGAGATTCACCTTGGTGCCGAGGAGTGTCTCCAACTCCTGGCGTGCCTCGCTCCCCACCGTCTTGAGGAGAGTCCCACCCTTTCCAATCACGATCCCCTTCTGACTCTTCCGCTCGACGATTACGTCTGCAGCGATGTCGAGAGCTCCATCATCTCTCTCCAACATGTCCTCGACCCTTACGACTAGGGCATGAGGTAATTCGTCCCGGAGCCGATCCAGGAACTTCTCCCTGACGATCTCGGCGATGATCAACGTCTCCGGCTGGTCGGTGGGCATGTCCTCGGGATAGAACTGCGGTCCCTCTGGGAGCCGAGCCACGATCTCGCCTACCAACTCGTCGACACCGTCTCCGGTGACCGCGGAGATCGGGAAGTAGTGCTCGAAGGGCCACGCCGAAGCCTCGGCCAATTGAGTGATCGTCTGTTCCCTCTTGGCCCGGTCGACTTTGTTCACAGCCACCACTGTGTCCGCGCCGGACTCGACCAATCTCTCTGCAATCAGCCGGTCGCCGGGTCCGATCAGCATCGTGGCGTCGATGACGAAAACCGCCATGTCCGCATCGGCAAGAGTTCCATACACCATCGAGTTGAGACGGGTGCCAAGTTCAGTGCGCGGTTTGTGCAACCCCGGCGTGTCAACGAGAACTATCTGATACCCGTCACCGTTGACCACGCCACGGATCACGTTGCGGGTCGTCTGTGGTCGGCTCGATGTAATCGACACCTTCGTTCCCACGAGACTGTTCACCAGGGTCGACTTACCGACGTTTGGTCTTCCTACGACAGCGACGAACCCCGACTTCACGGGGCGTCGACGGGCTCGGTGACCACAACTGCCACCTCGGCGACCCTGCGACCTTGCATCCTGGTCACAGTCAACGAAAGATGTTCGAGCGCAAACGTCTCACCCTCTTCGGGAACTCTCTCGGCGAGCCCGAGGACGAGTCCGCCGACCGTGTCTCCTTCGGAGTCGTGGTCGTCGATGCCGGTCGCCTTGTATAGGACGTCCACAGGGAGACGGGCGTCGACCCACCATCCGTCGCTTGACTCGACGATGAGTGTCTCTTCGAGATCCGTCTCATCGGCTATCTCCCCGACCAGTTCCTCGAGCAGGTCTTCGATGGTGACCAGACCTGTCACATCCCCGTACTCATCGACGATGATCACCTGGTGGGTGTGACTTTCCTGCATCTCAGCCAGCAGGGAGGCAGCGAGCTTGGTCTCGGGCACGAACTCGACGGGTCGCATCACTTCGGCAACGGTCTCGGGTTGGTCTGTGGCGTCGGTCAACATTCTCAAAAGGTCCTTGACGATCACCATCCCAACGATGTCACCGTTGGACGTGACCGGCACACGCGAATATCCGGCCTCGGTCGACACTTCTATCAGCTCCTGGATCGATGCGGTCACCGCGATCGTCACCATGTCGGGACGCGGCGTCAACACCTCACGGACGATCGTCTCGCTGAACTCCAGGACCGAGTCGATCAGCTCGCGCTCCTGCTCGTCTGTCTCCTCGTCGCCCTCGTCGTCGTCCGCGTCGTCATCGTTCTCGACTTCGGGGATCAAGCCATTTGCCCAATTTCCAAGCCGCACCGCCCAGTGGAGAACGCCGTGTGACGCATAGGCAAGACGTGACGGATTGAGTCGACCCAGACGCCGGGGGATCAGATCCGAGCTGAGGAACGACAACACCCCGACACCTGCTGCCACCGCGACCGCGGCCCATCCGGAGGTCATGCTGGCTACCAACACCGCAGTCGAAACTGCGGCTCCCAACACCATGAACGCCGAGGCAACCACCCCAACCGCCGGTGCGATCGTCTCACGCTCCTCCAACAGTTCGGCAACCGTGCCGGCACCGGAGACGTCGTCGGAAGCATCCCGGAGAGCGTCAGCGCGACGAACCCAGGTGATCGCTGTACCCGCGCCACGCAACCAGGCGGCGAAGAGGAGAAGAAGAACCGCTGTCACCAGGGCGGGCACAGTCATCGCCTCGTCCGTCCCACTATGGAGAGCAGATGCCGCTCACGTGTCTCCATGCGCTCCGCCTCGACGTCCTCGGTGTGGTCGTAGCCGAGGAGATGGAGTATTCCGTGAGTCACCATGAGCGCCAACTCGTCTTCGAACGTGACCCCCATCTCTGCTGCTTGTCGTCTCACATATGCAGGTGCGATCACCACGTCGCCGAGCATCAGCGGGGGGCCCTGAGGATCGGTGTCGGGCACCACGCCGGGTATCAATTCCTCGACCGGGAAGGAGAGAACGTCGGTGGCCCCGTGTCTGTCGAGGAATCGCTCGTTGTACGAGGCCATCTCGCTCTCGTCCACGAACAGCAGGGTGACCTCGGCATCGTCGGGATAGCCCTCTTCGCGCATCACCATCTCAGCCAACTGATGCAACTCGCTCAGGGCGACGGCATCACCCTGTTCGTCTGCTACGAAAACGCTCACCGGGGGCTAAGCCCCTTGGGACTGAAAGAAGGGTCGTCCATCAGCTGCCGGGAAAGTTCGGATAGGCGATGCGCTGATGGTAATGACCGACGAGCGAGTCGAGGAACGCAGCGCGGATCTTGGAGATCTCGCCCAAAGTCAAAGGTGACTCGGAGAGTTGGCCATCTTCGAGCTTCTCGTCCATCACCCGGTTGACCACCTTCTCGATGGCATCCGGGGTGGGCTCCGTCGATTGGAAGTTGGCCCGGCACGCTGCCTCGAGAGAGTCGGCGAGCATGAGGATGGCCGACTCAGCGGTCCTCGGTTTGTGGCCGACATGACGGAAGTCGTCGATGTCGACGTCAACACCTTGCTGCTGACGTGCCTTTTCGTAGAAGTAGCGCATGACACCGTCACCGTGATGACTGACTATGCCCTCGGTGACATCGGTCGGGATCTTGTAATCCCGTGCCAGGGCAACGCCTGCGGTGACATGGCCCCTGATGACCTCGGCCGACTCGCGCGGGTCGAGCAGATCGTGAGGATTGGAGATACCAAACTGGTTCTCGATGAAGAACGTGGGGTTCTCAGTCTTCCCGAGGTCGTGGTAGTACGCCATGGCCCGGGCAAGAAGCGCATTGGCGCCTATGGAGCGGGCAGCGGCATCGGCGAGAGTCCCGACCATCAGCGAGTGGTTGAAGGTTCCGAAGGCCTTGTCCTGCAGCATCTGAAGAGCCTTGTGGTTACGGTCGGTCAGGTCGAGCAGACCAAGGGTCGTTGTGATGTCGAAGGCCGACTCGAAGAACTGGAGGGCAGCCAGACCAAGTAGTGAGGCGAGGACAGAGATGCCGAAAGCCCACGCCATCGATATACCAACGACCTCCCATGTCGACTCGTTGGGACCGACGTGGAAGAACCACGAGGTGGCTGCGGCGACCCCGGCGGCCACCAAGGACGAGAGGACCACGGCGTTGCGGAAAGACCCGCGCGTCGAAACCGCCGAGACGAATGGAATCGGGGCCAGGGCAGCGAGTATCCCGTAAACGGTGACCCCGATGTCCAGGGTGCCCACAGCCGTGAGGATCCCGACCGAGAGTGCCATGAGGATTGCGATCCGTTGATCGAAGAGAACCGCCGTGACGAAACCGAAGGCCACCGCGGGCAGGACGTACCACGTGAATGACTCCTCGATAGCCACGGTGAGCCTCACCGAGGCGGCGGCCAACACCAGCATGATGCCTAGCAAAGCGACCATTCGGGGACGGGCCCAGAACTCGGGGCGGAAGGTCGCCAGATAGACCCCGACCAATGCCACCAGGACGGACAGCACCGCCATCAAACCCCATTCCGGTCTCTCGTCCAGAGTCGGTGTAGAAGTGGCGTCGATCGCCGCGATGATCAGGCTGCTCATCGTCTCGCCTTGGCTGACGATGAGTTCGTCCTGAACGAAGTCCTGCGTCACCTCGGGCACCGCCTGGGCCGCCTCGGTGCGCAGTTCACCAAGCCGGGTTTGGTTGATCGTGTAGTTGGCCTGGAGATACGTGGAGACAACGTCGCCGGCAGCGTTCTGACCTTCGGCGTCTGGTCCGTCGGCCTGCAGGACCAGCGGTGGGCTGGTCACCAGCGACGCCCTGACTTCCTGCAGATCGTTCTCTGTGATGCGCCGCCCAAACTCGGAACGCAGACGTTCTAGTGCGGCCGCCCTGACGTTCTGGAGATGTGATGGCTCTCCGAGGGCGGTCCTGGTGACATCGGCACCGGCGGTGAGGACGAGGTACTCGACTGTCTCGGCACTCAGACCCGGGTACTCGGCTGAGATGGCCTCGATGACATCTTCAATCGGTGTGAGCTCGACGGCGAATCCCATCGGCTCGACGACGCAGGTCTCGTCAGCGCCACACTCGACGAGCTGGCCCAGATTGGCGGTGCTGGGGACGAAGCCATTTGGAATAGCCGCTTCACCTTCCATCGTGACCACCACCGGCCCCGGAAGCACCTCTGATGTCCAGACGCCGTCGGCCCCCGTGGAGACGGTGAAGGCACCGCTCCAGTTCTCCAGTTGGACCATCACGCCTTGGAGAGGCCGATCTGCCTCACCATCCACCGACGTCTCATCGAACTCGCCGTCACCGTCGAGATCGAGGAAGACCTGACCCGTGATTGCCACGGGCTCGGGGGCGAGGGTCGTGGTGGTCGAACCCTCGCTCGCCGCTTCCGTCGTCTCGGTTGGCTGTTCGGGGAGGACGGGGGTCTCTGGCTGTGTGACACCGGTTCCGGCACCAATCACGGCGGCTGCAACATCGCCGAACACGGTTTCGACCGATTGCTCCACCGAAGTCTCCACCTGGGGTTGGCGCTCACGGGCCTCGTTGGGATCGACACTCTCTTCGGCGGCGGCCCGAGCGTCCTCGGTGGCCACTTCGTCGGGGACTGTGGCACTTCGCTCGGCGTAGTAGGTCTGCGGCGCCGGGGCACCTATCTCTAGGTTGGGTGTGGTGGGCTCGATACCCAGAGAGAGCACGGCCCAACAGGCACCAACAGTGGCGATGAAGATGGCGCCACGAACGATCGTGGAGCGTTCCATCACGACTCCGCGGTCTCGAATCGCTGATACGCCTCGACTATCGAGGCGACGATGCGATGACGAACGACGTCACGCGAACTGAGCTCGACGAAGGTCACACCAGGGATGTCGGTCAGGATGTCACGGACCACCCGCAGACCCGATCGCTTCCCGGTGGGGAGGTCGGTCTGGCTGATGTCCCCGGTGATGATCATCTTGGAATTGAACCCGAGACGGGTCAGAAACATCTTCATTTGCTCGGGTGTTGTGTTCTGCGCCTCGTCGAGGATGACACATGCATCGTTGAGAGTCCTTCCTCGCATATAAGCGAGCGGAGCTATCTCGATGGTTCCCCGGTCGATCAGAGAGGCAGTTTCCTCTGGCCCGAGCATGTCCCAGAGAGCGTCGTAGAGAGGACGCAGGTACGGATCGACCTTGGCGGTGAGATCTCCAGGGAGGAACCCAAGACGCTCCCCGGCCTCGACAGCTGGTCTCGTCAGAATGATGCGGCGCACCGAACCGTTGATCAGACTGTCGACTGCAGCGGCCATCGCCAGATAGGTCTTGCCGGTTCCGGCGGGTCCGATCCCGAAGGTGAGGGTGTTCTCCCTGATCGCCTCCATGTATCTCTGCTGACCGTGTGTCTTGGGCCGAACCATGCGTCCACGACCGACGGGAATGCCGTCACTGAGCACACCAGAAGGGCTGGGCACGGCCTCGGTGACCATCTTCACGATCTCCATCACCCGCCGTTCGTCGAGTTGTTGGCCCTCCTGAACGAGGATGAGCAGCTCGTCGAGCACTGTCCGGGCTCGTTCGACATCATCGGGCTCCCCAGTCAGCACCACCTCGTCACCTCGCGCGACGAATCGAACCTCGGGGATGAGGTCTTCGACCTGTCTGAGGTGCCGATCGGACTCGCCGATCAGATCCAGCAACAGATGATGGCTGGGTACGCGTAACCGCGATTCGATGGGGTCAGGGGACACGGATAAAAGCCTTGGTGGACGGGTGGAGCGCCCATTCTACCTGGGTTCGGTTCGAGAGCCAGGCAGTTAGTCGGCTGGGAGGTCAGTCAGTGGGGGTGTTCGGCGCCGACTGCAGGAGCGAGGAGATCACGATGCGGTCCGACTCCCTCACCTCGTCCACACCGGGGCTCTTGCGAAGCATCTGGATTGCGGCGAGATAACGCTCCAGCAGATCGCCGTCTCCAACGCTCAGGGCATCGAGATCGATCACGAGCCCGGGATCGCTGGGGGCCGGCAGGAGTTCCGAGGCGGGCGTTCCGTAGATCTCGGCGAGTCTGGAGAAACGCTGTACCGAAATGGCACGCTCGCCCCTTTCATAGGCGCCGACGACGGACGCCTTGAACTCACCGTCGGTGTGGGTTTCGACGTCTCCCAGCGACCACCCTCGGTGGCGGCGCGCTGCTCTCAGGCGTTGTCCAAGCGCGTGGTTAAAGTCTTCGACCAACGGATTCCGCTCCCATTTCGCCACAGTTATCATATATCGCCGGGGTTGCGATTGCACCGTCAATCACTTGAGTTTTGCCGCTGCGACCAGAGCCGCAGTCTCCACTCGCAAGATGGTCGGCCCCAAATCCCACAACTTGGCGTCGATCGGTAATTCATCATCGGCAAACCCACCTTCGGGCCCGATCACAACGGTGTCTGTGACAGGTGTCATCGAGTCCCCACCGGGATGACACGCCACCCAGCCGGGTTCTAGGTCTGTCAGGCGTACGGGTTGGCTAGAGACCTCCATCAGCCAGGCCCCCCGGGACTGCTCCGTCGCCGCCAGGACCCAGGAGAACACCTTTGATGGGCTGGCCAGCCGACTCTGTCCCTGCATGGTTTCCAGCCAGAGCAATCGTTCGACCCCGATTTCGGCCAGCTTCTCGACGAGGAACCTCTGACGATCCTTGTTGGCTGGAGCGGCGACTACAACGGTGAGCCGTGTAGGGCGGTCCACCTTCTCTTCTGACCCTCTTTCGATCGAGCGGTCCGCCACCTGACCTGCACCGATGGTCCCGATGCCATCGGTGTAGGTGACACGGTCGCCCCGGCTCATCCTGAGGACCTTGGTGAGATGACGCCATTGAATCACGGTCAGCTCGAGCGGTCCATCCCTCCAAGGTGCACCCACCACGAGGTGGGGGACGTGTTTCACCTCTTGGTCTCGGACCGGGGTACGGATTTCCCTCGCAGCTCAGCCCATCGACGAATCAGCTCTGCCTCTTCGTCTGTGACCACCTCGGGTATTTCCACTTCGACGACCACGTGCATGTCACCCCGGTTCCTTCTCCCCAGCTGAGGCATACCGCGACCGGACAGCGTGAACACCGAACCTGGCTGGGTTCCGGATGGGATCTCGAGGCTCTCGTCTACACCGTCGATCGTCGGCACTTCGATATGCGCTCCCAGGGTGGCCTCTGGGACTCCGATCGAGAGACGATGGACCAGGTCGTTGTCGCGGCGCTCGAAACGGGGATCCGGCGTCACTGTCACCTCTACGAACAGGTCACCGGCCTGACCGACCCTCCCTGCGGACTCGCCACGACCGGTGAGTCTGAGTCTCGTGCCATCGCTGACGCCCGCGGGTACCTCGACATTCACCGTCATCTTGTTGGGCCGGGCGCCCGAGCCGCTGCATTCCGGGCATGGGTCGGTGATCAGGGAACCCTCACCCTGACAGGTCGGGCACGTCGTCACCGACATCATCGTGCCAAACACCGATCGTTGCGCCATGCGCACCTGGCCGCCTCCGCCGCAATCAGGACAGGTGACAGGAATTGTGCCCGGGCTCGCACCTGTGCCGTCGCAGTTGTCACACCCGATGAGCGAGGTGTACTCGACGGTTGTCTCGGTCCCGAACGCTGCCTCCTCCAGCGACACCTCGGCCCGAACAAGCACGTCCCGCCCTCGCGGTGGCCGGTATGGACGAGATCCGAACAGTCCTGAGTCTCCGAAGACCGATCTGAGCAGGTCGTCGAGTCCGCCCATCCCGGCGAAGAGATCCGACAGATCGATCGTGTCGCCCCTGTCGTACCGCTGTCGACGCTGCGGGTCGGAGAGCACCTCATAAGCCTCGGCCGCCTGCTTGAACCTGGCCTCCGCAGTGGGATCCTCGGGGTGGGCATCGGGATGGGTCTCACGTGCCACTCGACGGAAGGCCTTCTTTATCTCTTCCGCCGAGGCCTTGCGATCGACGCCGAGGATCTCGTAGTAATCCGTCGCCATCTCAGTCCGACCGGGTGCCGATCTGCTCCTCGAGCTCGCGGGTCACTTCCTCCACTGCCGAGATCACTCGTTTGTAGTTCATGCGCATCGGCCCGATTACCCCGACCGACCCGCCTTCGCCCCCGCTGTCATACGCCTTCGATACGACGGCCATATCGAGATCATCACCGAGTTGCACAGACGTTCCAGGGGCAGCGGCCATGAGACTGAGCACCTCTGCCTCACGTTCCATGATCTCGAGTATTCGCTGGACTGTCGACAGGTCCTGCCACACCTGCGCCATCCGTTGTGTCCCTCCGAGGAACACTTCGGTACTCCCGGTTCCGGCGAGATGGAGACAGTCGGCAATGGTCAGCACAGTCTCAACTACCGGCTTGGACAGGCTCTGCCCATAGGTCTCGCTCAATTCCGGGACTGCTCCGAGGGTGGTACCCACGACCATCGAGCTGATCAGGTCCTGAGCCTCCGCGATCTCCATGGGTGTGACAGGCACCCGGATCCTCCCTCTCTGTTGGACGACCCTGCCCGCCTCGGTCACAACGACGACCAGCACTTGGTCGCTGGAGACCTGGACCGTGTGAACTGTCCTGATGTTCTCCCGGGTCACCCCGGGAGCTACGACGACTGATGGCAGGTCGGTGATCTCGACCAGCAGGTCGGAGGTGGCCTTCAACAGCTTCGACAACTCGAGATGGACGTCACCAAACACGCTGGTGACCCTGTCCTGGGCTGCCTGGCGAAGACGGCTCGGACCGAGATGATCGACGTAGTACCTGTACCCGGAGACCGTGGGCACTCTCCCTGCGGAGGTGTGGGGCTGCATCACCAGCCCTTCCTGCTCCAGGGCTGCAAGGTCGTTTCGGATGGTCGCGGCTGACACGCCGAGCCTGGAACGGTCGAGAACCGCGCGTGAGCTCACCGGCTCACCGGTCTTGATGTGCTCTTCGACGAGAGCCCGCAGAACTTCGGACCGACGGTCTTCAAGCATGGCTATCGCTCCTGACGATAGGACCGGAAAGCGCCATGACGGAACGATGCACTGCATCTGTCAGCAGTGGACGAGTCACGACCAGCCGGTTCCCCCGGCTCGCGATCACCCCGGCGTTCACGAGCGACTTGCCTTCGACTGACGCCAGAAGAGCCTCGGTTCCTTCACCTTTCTCCACACCAACCGACCGACGCAACCCGACAAAGACCCTGTCCAGTTCGCCGTCCCAGCCTGCAATGCGATCGGTCCCTGCGCGAGGCAGCAGTCGTTTCTCGACGTGTTCGACATAGGCATCCACCCGTCTGTGATTGCGGAATCGCCTGCCTTCCCGGAACCCGTGGGCTCCGTTCCCATACGCCTCGTACTCCCCCTGTGCCCACACCACCATGTTGTATCGGCACTCTTCACCGTCCCGAGCCCAGTTGGAGACCTCGTATCGTTGAAGACCTGCCTCTTCCAGCAAACGATCGGCGACCTCATATCTGTCTGCCTGCAGGTCCGGATCCGGCCCCGGCGCCCCGTCCTGAACCTCTCTACCGAGGGCGGTCCCCCGCTCAGCCGTGAGGGCGTAACAGGAGACATGACCGATCCCCAGATCCACCGCAGAGCTCACCGTCTCGATCCAGGACCGGTCGGTCTCACCTGGTGTCCCGAAGATCAAGTCGATCGAAGTGCGTTCGAACCCTGCCTCGATCGCGTTTTCGACCGATGTCTGGATGTCGAAGGCGTCATGACGTCTCCCCAAAGCAACGAGGATTCCTTCGTCGAAGCTCTGCGCCCCGAAGGACACCCGGTTGAACCCGATTTCGACCAGTTCCTGGGCGCGACCTGCTGTGAAATCCTCCGGATTTGCTTCGAGACTCACTTCCGCCCCCGGTTCCAGCCCGTGAGTGTCTTCGAGGGCGGTCAGGACGGAACCGAGAAGAGCCGACTCGATGTGGCTAGGAGTGCCCCCACCGAAGTAGACCGCTCCCAAAGGCCGCCACGGCTCCGTCAGCGCGATCTCCCCAAGCAGTGCGCCGACATACCTCTCGATCAGATCGTCACGACCGGCCACGACCGCGAAGTCACAGTAGGGACACACCGCGGAGCAGAACGGCACGTGAACGTAGGCTGCTGGCACCGTGGAGAATTCGTCGGCGCGCTCAGGTGTCACGACTCGTCGTCGACTTTGAGGGCGGCCACGAACGCCTCCTGTGGGACCTCCACGGAACCAACCATCTTCATTCGCTTCTTGCCCTCTTTCTGACGGGAGAGAAGCTTCTTCTTTCGGGAGATGTCGCCGCCGTAACACTTGGCGGTCACATCTTTGCGTCTCGCCTTGACGGTCTCCCGGCTGATGATGCGACCGCCGATTGCGGCCTGGATCGGGACGTCGAACAACTGACGAGGGATGAGACTCCTCAATCTCGTCGTCATTCTCCTCCCGTATTCCTGTGCGTTGTCGCGATGGACGATCGCGGAGAACGCATCCACAGGCTGGGCGTTGAGGAGGATGTCCACTTTCACCAAGTCGGCTTGCCTGTAATCGGCCGGCTCATAGTCGAGTGAGGCGTAGCCCTTGGTCTTCGACTTGAGAAGGTCGAAGAAGTCGAAGACGATCTCGGCGAGAGGGATCTCGAAGTCGAGCTCGACTCGATCCGCGCTCAGGTAGTTCATGTTGCCCACGATCGCCCGTCGAGTGGTGGCGAGCTCCATGATGGGTCCCACATATTCACTTGGAGTCAGGATCATCGCCTTCACATAAGGCTCTGATATCGAGGTCCTGTCGGTTGGGTCGGGCAGGTCCTGCGGTGACTTGATCTCCAGCACGTCGCCGTCGGGCACAGTCACCCGATAGGCGACCGACGGGGCGGTGGCAACGAGATCGAGGTCGTACTCCCGCTCCAGGCGCTCCCGCACGATCTCCATGTGGAGGAGGCCGAGGAAACCACAACGAAACCCGAAGCCGAGCGCCTTGGAGGTCTCCGGCTCCCAGGCCAGGGAGGCGTCGTTGAGGCGGAGCTTTTCCAGCGCTTCACGCAGCTTCTCGAAATCGTCGCCGTCGGTTGGGAACAGACCGGAGAAGACCATCGGCTTGGGCTCGTCGTACCCGGGCAGCGGTTCGACTGCCGCGCGGCCTGTGTTGGTGATCGTGTCCCCAACCTTGATCCGGTCGATCTCTTTGACCCCGGTGATCAGATATCCCACCTCGCCCGGCCCCATGGACGCCACCGGTTTGGCCTTGGGGGTCAGAACGCCGATTTCGTTTGCATCGTGAACCTCCCTCGTCGCCATGAACCGAACGCTGTCACCCGAGTCGAGCTGACCGTCGACAACCCTGACGTAACAAACCACGCCGCGGTACGCATCGAAGTAGCTGTCGAAGACCAGTGCCCGGAGTGGCGCCGCCGGGTCGCCCGTCGGGGGCGGAACCTCACTTACCAGAGTCTCCAGCAGCTGAGCCACCCCCTCACCCGTCTTCGCAGACATGCGAAGCACATCGCCGGGCGAACCGCCAAGGATCCCGACCAGCTCCTTGGCAGCACGATCGGGGTCCGCTGCGGGAAGATCGATCTTGTTGACTGCCGGGATCACTTCGAGCCCTGCGTCGATTGCCAGATAGGAGTTGGCGACGGTTTGGGCCTGGACACCCTGAACCGCGTCAGCCAGCAGCAGTGCCCCCTCACACGCTGCCAGCGAACGGCTCACTTCGTAGGAGAAGTCGACATGACCGGGCGTGTCGATCAGGTTGAGCACGTAGATCTCACCGTCGTCGGCCTTGTGTTCGAGTCTCACCGTTTGCGCCTTGATCGTGATGCCACGCTCACGCTCGAGATCCATGGTGTCGAGCACCTGCTCTCGCATCTCTCTGGCACTCACCGCACCAGTCTTCTCGAGAAGACGATCTGCCAAGGTCGACTTCCCATGGTCTATGTGGGCGATGATCGAGAAGTTGCGTATGCGCGTTTGATCGGTCATGACGTGGGGGTGGAAGCACGCATTGTACCTTGACCTGGACCGCTGCTACTCTTCGTCAACGCCGGGGCACGAACTCTCTCGCTGTTTCGGTCTCCAACCACTAGTTGGGCTTTCACACGTTCAGATATGGCAAACATCAATTCACAGAAGAAGCGCAACCGGCAGAACGAAACCCGCCGCCAGCGCAACAAGTCGACGATGAGTGACCTCAAGACGTCGATCAAGAAGGTCGAAATGGCTGCCGCCGCCGGTGAACCCACCGACGAGCTCTACCGCACGGCCCAGAAGAAGATCGACACTGCCGCGGCCAAGGGTGTGCTGCACCCCAACACGGCTGCGCGCAAGAAGTCTCGTCTCGCCGCCTCAGTAAGTAAGTAGCTGGTAGGGAGTAAGGGGAGCTGGGCGCAATCCCAGGACTCCGTCTCCATCCCCGATACTTACGAATACCACCTGCAGAAGGCCACGGTGAGACGTTCCAGTGTCACGCGGTGCACCTCCTCGGGATGGGTCTTGATCACCCGGTCGGCTCTGACTAACGCCTGCTGAGCCCTGCGCAGCGACGACTCCCGCACCTTGCCACGCTGAGACCAGAGACGCGCCAGCTGACGTTCCGAGCCGCCCACCCACTGTTGCAGCGTTCCCTGATCTGGTGCTGCAGCGGCCAGTGCTCGTTTCTTCAAGTCGGTTTCGAGGGCTGCGAGATAGACGAGAGGATGGCCGTGTACAAGAAAGTCGGAGAGACGGCGTAGCGCAGTCGCCACATCGCCCTTCTCGATTGCATCTGTGATGTTCCACGCCGGTTCGTCAGGGCGATTCTTGAATCTGCCGAGGACCACGTCTGCGGTGATCCTGCCAGTCGATTCTTCCAATTGGTCGAGGGCCTGACCCATGCTCGCTGTGTCGGTCCCGAACCGCTTCATCAGGGCCTGAGCCGCCGACTTGTCGATGTCGAGACCCCTCTCCCTGAGTTCGGCATCGAGCCACTGGGCCGCCTGCCGTTCCCACATCTTCTTGACCGAGAAGGTCTGACCGTTGAGGTCTTTGACCGGCTTCGGGACCGCACCGGCAAAAATGAGGACCACCTCGATGGTCGACAGGTCGGCACCGGCGATAAGTTCGATGAGAGTCTCGACCTCGGTCTTCTGCAGGTTCTGTGCGTCTACCAGCTCCAGGCCCTGTCTCTCCTCGAAGAGCGAACCAGACTGCAGCAAGGGAATCATCGGCTCGAGATCGCCGCGGATCACACCATCTCCCTCTTCTCCGGCTCCCCTCCCCGGGACATCGATTCGGACCACCTGGTCGGGGGTCACGCCCAGGCCCGCGAGGTGTTTGCCGGCCAACTCGAGCATGTGCTCACGCTCCCCCGGCCCCGGGCTCGCCGGACCGGCAATAACCATCAATGCCACGGCACCAACGTAGTCACGGGGTACGACCAAAAAGGTCCACGAGATCGCAAGCCATCGCAACGTCGTGGACCCTGATGATGTCAGCCTCGTGCTCCACTGCCAGACCGATATAGACCGCGGTCCGGTGACCGTCGCGTTTGCGTGGAATCGGTATCAAGACAGGTTTCCCCAGCGAGCGAAGATGCTTCGAATCGGCGATCACCTCTAGCTGGAGCCGTGTGTAAGCCTTGTAATTGCCGCGATAGTTGAGGGCGATGCCCGGGTCGAGGATCACGTTCTCGATTCCGGCGCTGGCGAGTTCGCCGAGCAACCCACGGAAGAGCCCCGCGGTGTACTCGGCTTTGTCAGGGCGAACATCGACCTCGTCAACGGCATGGGGATTTGCCCCTTCGACATGGACTGCGATGGCAGCGACGTCCTTGCTGGCCACGAGATCTCGCATGGCTGGGTCTGCCAAACCTCCGGTGTCGTTGACGATCACGGCACCGGCCGCCACCGCAGCCTCGGCCACCTCGACCTTCCAAGTGTCTATCGAGACCACATGGCCTTCGGCGCAAAGAGCATCGATGACCGGGACCACGCGCGACACCTCGTCGGCTGCCCCGATCGTGGGGTTGTCGAGGTAGGAAGACTGTCCGCCGAGATCGATCATCGAGGCACCCCATCTCCGATAGCGGTCTGCCATCGCCAGCGCCTCATCGACACCGCTTGCGACTGTGTGGACATTCCTCGACTCAGGTGAGACGTTGATGACCCCCATCACATGGGTGACTCCACCGAGGGGGAGACGATGAGACCCGAGGTCCAAGGTGTCAGGCACCGGGCGAGATTACGACGTCAATCGCTGAGAAAGTCCCGATACCACTTGGCGCTCGCCTTGACCCGTCGCTTCATCGTCGTCCTGTCGACGTGGACGATGCCGAAGAGTTGGGAGTAACCGTGAGCCCACTCGAAGTTGTCCATCAGTGACCACACGAAGTAGCCGGCGACGTCGGCCCCGTTTTGACGCGCCTCGTGCACCGCCGCGATGTGACCCCGGAGATAGTCGATTCGTCTCTCGTCGACAATCTCGCCCGCTGCCGGAATCTCGTCGGCGAACGCCGCACCATTTTCCATGATCATCAGCGGTACACCTGGGTGAAGACGGCTCACTCGCTCCAGCATCCAGGTCAGACCCTCTGGTTCGACACCCCAACCCATCTGGGTGAGCTCGCCAGGTGGTCGCACCAGGGTGGCATCGATAGGCCCTGGCCAAGCCGGCAGGATTCCCGAACCTCTCTGATGTTTGATGTGGTTTACGTTGTAGTAGTTGACCCCCAGGTAGTCGATTGGCTGGACTGCACGTGCGAGACACTCCAGATCAATCCGGTCGGCCACCCCGAATCGCTCGTGGTACTCGAGGACCTCTTCGGGGTAGACGCCGTCGAAGACTGCGCCGAGGAAGAGGCCGTTTTGTACGGCGTCGACGCCGTGGGCGGCGGATCGATCCTCAGGCGAATCGGTCACAGGCCACGCCGGGATCAGGTTGAGCACGATTCCGAGTTGATCCTCGGGGTCGGGGTTGGTGACCCGCTGCGCGGCGATCGCAGCGTGATGGGCGAGCATGAGGTGATGAGCCACCACGAACGCCGAGCCAGGATCCTTTATCCCGGGGGCGTGCTCACCGGACCCATGTCCGAGGAAAGCCGAGCACCAGGGCTCGTTGACCGTTGACCAGAGCTTGACGAGGTCGCCAAGCGCCTCCTTCGCAATTGTGGCGTAGTG
>DASTBQ010000041.1:0-2344 GCA_035711995.1 Acidimicrobiia bacterium
TGCCGAACTCGTGTCACATCTGTTCCTCGACGGTGGCTTCAACACAGACATCGCAATCGTCGATGACCACGCCTACGTCGGGACCTGGGGCAATGGTGAACGCTGTCCGGGCACCGGTGTCAGGATCATCGACATTCTCGACCCCGAGGGTGTCTCGATGGTCGGATCGGTGGCCAGCCACAACGAGTTCCCGGGCACCGCCGCTCAGTCGCTCTGGGTGGGCAATGTGAGCAACCAGTTCTTCGAGGGCAGGCTCGGAATCATCGCGTTACGTAGCTGCGCTTCCACGGTGACCGGACCGACGCCCGACGATGTCGTCGGGTTTGCCGTCTACGACTTGACAGACCTCGCGGCACCGGCACTCATATCGGTACTGGAGACGGGGACTCAAGGTCTCACCCATCTCGACGTCTCTGTGACTCCCGAACGGATCACGGTGGCAGGCATCATTGCCTTGCCTTCGACACCGGAGGGTGGCGGTGGTGAGCTGATCGGTCTCTATGACGTGACCGACCCGACCACTCCCGTGCTGCTGTCGACGCTGGTGGTCCCGACGAGCGATGAGGCCACCGAACCGGTAGGTCATGGCGAGGGCAGTGTCACCTGGACCTCGTGGTCCCAGGTTTCGGCCACGACCCGGACCGGATCGGTCCTGCTGGCTGACGTGAGCGATCTCGCAAATCCGGTGTTCACAGCGATCGAGCCACCGACCCCGGCAACGGAAACCGAAGACGAAGAGGTGGAACAAGACAAATGGTTTCGGTTCACTCAGCGCACCGTCGACATCGGCCCGCTGGGCACCCTCAACGCCTCGATGTCAGATGGAGCCCGAGTCGTGGACAAGCGTGCAGACGGCGTCGACCACGTCGTAGCGATGATGGTCCCCGGAGCGGCTTTCGATCCCCAACGGTGGTGGATCGGCGCCGACGGGTCGACGGAGTTCCCCATGGTCTGGGACGTCTCGAGCCGCGACGGCCTCGTCTACGTCTCCGATCACCACTCCGGGCTCTGGGTGTTCAGGCTCACTCTCGCCAACACCCCAGCCACGGGCTCTGTCGTAGCCGACTAGCTCCCGGGCTAGGCCACGCCGTAGGCCTTCATCACTTCGAACTGGTAGATCAGTCGTTTCTGATCGATCATCTTGCGTCGAAATGTCTCTTCGTCGAGCTCTTCGCCGTACCACACCAACGATCCGTCTGGACGACCCTGCATCGCCCGGAACAGTTCGACCGAGCGGGGCACGGCCCCGCCACCCTCGATGATCGTGACCACTGTTTCCAGGGTCAGCGCGTCGTACCCTGACCCGAACACGAAGAGGGTGCACCTCGGGTCCTGGCGGAGACGCCATGTGCGAAGCCGATCGAGGGTTCCACTGCTCCAAAGATTTCCGTCGACGATGGCGACACCGACTCGGACTGCCTTGGCGTATCCGTCACCACCAATGGTGATCATCGCCGCCGACGGATTGGATTCGATGAACTCTCGTTGCCCACTGGTCAACTGCATCGCGGGCAAATCTACCCGCGAAGCCGTTAAGGGGTTGACTTCAAGTCAACTTGAACTTGTAGGTTGAGCTTCATGAAAGAACCAGAAGGACGAGTCGCTTTGGTGACCGGAGCGTCGCGTGGTCTCGGCCTCGCAGTGGTTGGCCGGCTCGCCGAAAACGGCTGGCGGCTCCTGATCGATGCCCGGGAGGCCCAGCCCCTCGAAGCTGCACGGAGGGACCTCGCGAAACGCACCGAAACAACCGCTATCCCCGGTGATATCTCCGACCGGGCTCATCGCAGCGAGCTGGTCGGCGCGGTGCGCCGTTTCGGACGTCTCGACGCCCTCATCAACAACGCCTCGACACTCGGACCGAGTCCGCGCCCGAACCTCGCCGACTACGACATCGCGGATTACCGCCGCGTGCTCGAGGTGAACGTGGTGGCTCCCCTCGCACTGACCCAGGACCTCCTGCCGTTGCTCAGAGGGGTGAGCGGGACCGTGATCAACGTCACATCCGACGCAGGCCGGGAGCAGTACGAAGGCTGGGGCGGCTACGGCTCATCGAAGTCGGCCCTGGACCAGATCACCAACATCCTCGCCGCCGAGGAGACCGGACTATCCGTTTACTCCTTCGATCCGGGAGACATGAACACACGCATGCACCAGGAAGCATTCCCCGGTGAGGACATTTCGGATCGCCCTGACCCGGAGGAGAGCGCATCGGCATTGCTTCGTCTGATCGCGCAGCGACCACCTTCAGGTCACTACCGAGCATCCGATCTGTTGGCGTCAGCATGACCCTCGCACTTGCACCCATCGACTTCGATCTCCCCGCCCAGAACGTCGCCACCGAGCC
>DASTBQ010000042.1:0-22654 GCA_035711995.1 Acidimicrobiia bacterium
CCGCAGTTGCTTCAGTGGAGTATCTGGTCGATCTGGGTGATGAGAGAAAGAGGAGGGTCATGCAGAGAGAGATCTCCAGTCTGAGCGCACACGTGATCGTGTGTGGTTTCGGTCGGGTGGGAAGGGCGACCTGGGTGACCCTCCGAGATCGCGACGTACCGGTGGCCATAATCGATTCGAACCCTGACCGTGTCGAGTCCGCTTTGAATGTGGGGGCCCTCGTGGTCCAGGGCGACGCCACTCACAATGACACCCTCGAGAGGGCGGGGGTCGACCGCGCCGATGCCGTGATCGCCTGTGTCGCCGACGATTCGGACAACCTCGTGATCGCGCTCTCTGTGAAATCGATGCGACCGGAGTTGCGAGTCATCTGCCGTGCCACCGAGATCGAGTCGGAGCGCAAACTCCTGCTCGCCGGGGCCGATGCGGTAGTCGCGCCTCAGGCCGTTGGCGCGGAACGTCTCGCCATGATGGCCCTCCAGCCCGAGCTGGCCCAGATCTTCGACGTGGTCATCAATGGCAATGCCGTCGAGTTCAGGGTGGAGGAACTGGACATAGCTCCGGAATGCGGGTTCACGGGCAAGAGCATCCGTGACTCGGGGATCAGACAGGAGAGCGGGGCGACGATCCTGGCGATCGAATCGGGCGACGACAGCGTCATAGTCAATCCGGGCCCAGAGGTGATGCTCAGGGCTGGGGAGCGACTCGTGGTCGTGGCACCAAGGACCAGGTCGATCGGGCCGCCGAAATGCTCGACCCCGAGTTTTCCACAGGAAAGCATTGACACCACCTACCGATGGTAAGTAGCTTTCCCAGCGGCGGAGTTACACTGATGTAACCCGGAGGAGATATGACCGAACAGCGGGAAATGGGCGGTTACCGCGCCCCACAGGTTTGCAAGCTGGTCGGTATCACGTACCGCCAGCTCGACTATTGGGCGCGCACGGGTCTCATCGTCCCGTCGCTCGCACAGGCCCAGGGGTCTGGTTCGCAGCGCATGTATTCATTCAGCGATGTCGTCCAACTCAAGGTCATCAAGAATCTCCTGGATGCCGGAATGAGCCTGAAAAAGATCAGGTCCGCAGTCGAGATCCTCCGTGCCGAGCTCGACTCCGACCAACCTCTGGCCGACGTGACGTTGCTCAGTGATGGACAAACCATCTACGCCGCCCACTCCGATCAGGAAGTCGTGGATGTCCTCCGCAAAGGCCAGGGCGTGTTCAGCATCGCGATAGGGCCCGTTCAGAGTCAGGTCGAGGGTGCGATCCATCAATTGTTTCCAGACGTAGGCGACTATGCCGGGGCGATCGAGGTGGGAGCCCCCTGAGCAACGAACCACTGACTGCTCACCAGATCGAGTTCGCTCACAACAGTGAGCGGCAGTTCGCCCTTCTACTCGATTTCTACGGCGTTCCCTGGGAGTACGAACCGAAGAGCTTCCCGATCGGTTTCCAGGATGGCGATCCGGTCAAGTTCTTCACACCAGACTTCTACTTGATCGATGACGATCTCTTCATCGAGATCACCACGATGAACCAGAAATTGGTGACCAGGAAGAACAAGAAGGTCAAGCTGCTCAAGCAATATCACCCCGATGTGAAGTGCAAGATCTTCTATCAGCGTGACTACCTGCACCTGGTGGTGAAATACGGGCTCGAGGAACCTGACCACCTCGACGAGATAGTGGCGCCGACCCGTCTGCCGGGTCGCCCCGAGATTGTTCGCCTCGAGGACCGTGGCGAACGTCTCACCGGATGAACCGCTCGCCGATCCACACTCTCAACGATCAACTCGGGGCTCGTTTCGTGGACTTCGGTGGTTGGGAGATGCCTGTTCAGTTTTCGTCGATTCTCGCCGAGCATCGGGCAGTCAGAGATGCCGCTGGAGTCTTCGATGTGAGCCACCTGGGTAGGTTCGAACTGACCGGGGACGGCGCCATCGATGCGATGGCACGTCTTCTCTGCAACGACATCGAACGGGTGGAGCCGGGGCATTGCCAGTACACCATGGCGCTCAACGAGGATGGCGGGATCATCGACGACCTGATCGTCTGGTGGTGGGAGCCTGCTCGTCTTTGGGTGATGCCAAATGCTGCGAACCACCACCGGGTCATGGACATGTTCGCCGATCAGCCCGACTGTCAGGTTGAAGACCTCCAGGGATCGACCGTCTTCCTGGCAGTGCAGGGCCCTCATGCACCCGCCGCCATCGAGAAGGTCCTCGGAGAGAAGCCAGGGCGCCTCCGTTGCCTCACCGTGGACTGGGAAAGTGTGCGGGTGGCAATGGCCGGGACGGGATATACCGGTGAGCCCGGCGCCGAGATCTGTGCCCCGGAGGAAGTGGGGGAGGAGCTCATGCGCGAATTCATCGATGCAGGCGCGGTGCCTTCCGGCTTGGGAGCACGGGACACACTTCGGCTCGAGTCAGGGTTTCCGCTATGGGGTGAGGACATCGATGAGACGACGACTCCTCTCGAAGCCGATCTCGCCTTTGCCGTCTCCATGGATCATGAATTCGTGGGTCGGGAGTCCCTGGTCACCCAGGAGGCCACCGGACTGTCGCGGAGATTGGGGGGTTTCGTACTCGATGAGCGGGGGATCCCCAGACACGGTCATGACATCACTACCTCGAGCGGCTCCACAGGCACAGTCACCTCCGGGAACCTGAGCCCAATGCTGGAGAAAGGCGTCGGCTTGGCCTATATGTCCCCACCGGCGGCTGACGGTGATCATGTCGAAGTCGTGATCCGGGGTCGTAGTATCCCCGGTCGTATGGTCCGCCCACCATTTCACAAATCGTGACTCATCCACAGACCGATAGACCGGTGATGCCGCAGGGGTACGGCGTGGAGTCGGCCACCGCCTACGTAGCCTGGGAAGACGTCGTGGATCGACTCACCGAGAGCAAGCACTACTGGCTTGCAACAACGCGATCCGACGGTCGACCTCACGTGGTGCCGCGATGGGGTGTCTGGCTCGACGACAGATTCTGGTACGACGGGTCTCCTGAGACTCTGCACGTTCGAAATCTCGAGGCCGACTCTCGCTGTACGCTGAATCTGGAGAGTGGCCGGGAGGTCGTGATCGTCGAGGGGAGATCACAGATGCCCGACGTCATCACCGCCGACCTCGGGCAGCGTCTCGCCGCGGAGTACTCCCGTAAGTACGGGCCCGACTACCAACCGTCCCCGGACCAGTGGTCCGGAGAGCTGGCAGGCGGTATGCGCTACCTCGAGCCGGAGAAGGTGCTCGCCTGGACCACCTTTCCCTCGGATCTCACCAGGTTCAGGTTCTGAAATGGCAAGCTCGGCACACGCCAGACCACATTCCGACATCGGCACCGAGTTGGTGAGGGAGTGGCCAACCGTCGGCAGCCCCCGCGCCACGGTGGTCCTGGTTCACGGGCTGGCGGAACACTCCGGGCGGTACGAGAGGACCGGACTGTTGCTCGCCGAGGCCGGCTTCGCGGTCCGATCCTTCGACCTCATGGGAGCGGGTGGCTCCGGTGGCAGACGCTGGCATGTCGAGGAGTGGTCGCTCTATCACGACCAGGTCGAGTCACATGTGACCTGGGCTCTGGAACAGACGCGCCCGGTGATCCTCATGGGTCACTCCATCGGCGGTGCGATCGCACTTGGCTACCTCCTCGATGAGGGGCGCCCCCGCCCCCATCTCGCGGTTCTCTCGGCACCGGCGCTGGCAGGTGGTGACGGATGGCAGAAGTCGGTGATCCCGGTGTTGGGTAGGGCATTGCCAAGGTTGGCCCTTCCCAACCCGGTGAAGGGCGAGCACCTGTCCCGTGACCCCCGGGTCGCCGAGGCTTACTTCGCCGACCCTCTCGTCGAGCCCAAGGCAACTCTCGGTTTCGGGGCTGAGGCGCTCTCCGAACTGGCCCGTCTGAACGAAGAACTCGGGAGTCTCACAATTCCCACGCTGGTGATCCACGGGGGTGAGGACCGATTGGTGCCAACGTGGTGCTCCGAGGAGCTCGGTAACGTCGCATGCGTCGATCGAACCGTATACGAGGGTCTGAGACACGAGGTCTTGAACGAGCCGGAAGGCCCCGAGGTTGTTGCCGACATCGTCGCCTGGCTGGACACGAAGTTGGCCGAGCTCTAGAACGGGACTAATCCCACCAGCGCAACATGACCTTTCCAGACTCGGAGCTGCCCAGGGCGGCGAACGCCGAGTCGAACTCCTCAGCTCCGAACCTATGCGTGATCACTGGAGCGATTTCTATGCCCGAAGTGATCAGGACGTTCATCTTGTACCAGGTGTCGTACATCTCGCGGCCATAGATGCCCTTTATGTTGAGCATGTTGAAGATGACCACGGACCAGTCGATGGCGTACGCCTGATTCGGAATGCCGAGCAGGGCGATATTGGCGCCGTGGATCGTGTTGGCGAGTATGTCGTCCATGGCGCCCGGGCTGCCTGACATCTCCAGGGCCACGTCGAAACCTTCGAGGATTTCGAGTTCCTTCATGGCCAGAGCCAGGTCGGTCTGTGTCACATCGATCGCGCGGGTCGCTCCCATAGTCCTGGCCAGATCGAGACGGTAAGGATTCACGTCTGTCACCACCACATTCCTTGCGCCGGCGTGACGCACCACGGCGGTTGCCATCAGGCCAATCGGCCCGGCACCGGTGATCAGGACGTCCTCCCCGAACACAGGAAACTCCATCGCAGTATGTACCGAGTTGCCGAACGGGTCGAACAAGGCAGCCACCTCGGGATCGAGGTCCTCGATGTGTCGCCATACGTTTGTCTTCGGCACCAGCACGTAATCGGCGAATGCACCCGGTATGTCCACGCCCAGACCCCTTGGATGCTGACAGAGGTGTCGCCGGCCGGCGAGACAGTTCCGGCATGAACCGCAAATGACATGGCCCTCGGCACCTACCAACTCGCCCTCGACGAAACCGGAGACATTCGACCCTGCTTCAGCGATGTACCCCGAGAACTCGTGCCCCACCGTCATCGGAGCTGGGATGTTGGCCTGAGCCCAGTCGTCCCACTCGTAGATGTGGAGGTCGGTGCCGCAGATTCCGGTGGTGTGAACCTTTATCAGAATCTCGTCAGGCCCCGGCTGGGGGATCGGCACGTCCTCCAACCGCAGGCCCTTCTCGTCGGGATGCTTGACCAGAGCTCTCACATCGATGACGGTAGCCACGGATTCTCCGCCGTTCTGCCACGATTGACCGGGATGGACGCTCTGGCCGGAAGCCTGTTGGTTGCGACGCCGATTCTGTTGGACCCCAACTTCTACAGGACCGTTGTGCTCCTCATGCAGCACGACGAAGACGGTTGTGTTGGGGTCGTGCTCAACCGTCCCACCGTCGAACCGGTGGCCGACCATCTCCCCGAGTGGGCGGGTCTCGTCGGTGGGGATGGTGTGGTGAACTATGGCGGTCCGGTGGATCCAGCGGTTGCCATCGGTCTCTCCCTCAGCCAGAGCGGAATGCCGACCGGTGTGCCCGGGCTCAGCATCATCGATCTCAGCGAAGGGCCGGACGAGCACACCAGCCCGGTCCGCATCTATTCGGGATACTCGGGCTGGGGGAGCGGTCAACTAGAAGGAGAGATCGCCACCGGTTCGTGGTACTTGGTGCAAGCTTCGCCTGACGACCCATTTGACGCAGACGAAGATCAATGGAGGCGGGTTCTCCGTCGTCAGTCAGGTCATCTTTCGATCGTCTCGACATTCCCTGATGATGTCGAGATGAACTGACTGTCACCCAAAACCCACCTCTGCTGCGTCTCAGGGGCATGATCACCGCTGCGCGTGTGATGAACGACGAAGAGACGTACCGGCGATACAGCCAGGAGCTGACCAGATACGCCACAGGACTAGTTGGGCCGTTCGATGCCCCTGATGTGGTGACTGATGCTTGTCTTCGGGCATTCGACAGCCCGAGTTGGCCCGAGGTGGTCGACCGTAGGGCCTATCTCTACCGCACGGTGCTGTCAGTGGCCACCGACCACCACCGTCGAACTCTGTCCCGGCGGATGCGTGAACTGAAGACGGCGACACCGCCAAGTGTCGAGACCACACATGAGGACATCGACGTCCTCCGCGCCGTAGAGCGTCTCTCGTTACAGCAGCGTTCTGTGATCTTCCTCACTTACTGGGAAGACCTGCCCCCATCGGCCGTTGCGGACCGTCTCGGCGTCTCCGAGGGATCGGTCAAACGTCATCTCGCCCGAGCCCGGAAACGACTTGGAGAGCTTCTGTCATGAACCGCGACGACAAGATCCGTGACCTGATCCATCGCCTGGCCGGGATGTCACCACAGCCACCACCTTTCCCGGAGGAGAGCCCAATGGCCAAACCATCTGCGAAGTCCAAGCCACGCCCGATTCTCATGTTCGCCGCTGGGGCAGCAATAGTTGCAGCCGTGCTGGTCCCGTTGCTCTTCCTGGACGGCTCAGGACCACCCGTCGCCGCATCTTCGACGACCACCACCTCAGTGCCATCGTCATCGACCACGATCGCCACCTCGACGACGATCCCGGCGACGACGTCGACTACTGCTGGGACAACTACGACGGTCCCAGTGGCCACTACCTGGAGTGGGGGTGTGTTTCTCTATCAGATGCCCGAGGACAGCTTTGTGCAGAATCCTGCAATGGTGCCCATTTCGCTGGTCATGACCGACAACTCGGGTGAAGTGCTCGAGAACGACTACTTCACCGAGGCCCTTGCTGCTCTAGGCTCTGAGCTACCCGAACTACCCGCGGACTCGAGATTGGTGAATGCGGTTCCCGCTTCGGTCCAGATCGTCGATCTGTCTACAGCGACAATCGATGGCACCGGGGTCTGGACAGCCGACATGAACGAGGCATTCCTGGCCGGGGCCGGTGGTCTGCTCGCCGATTACACGATGCTCAACCAGTTGATCTACACGATCACCTGGGGCGAGGGCTCTGACGTCGGTGTTCTCTTCACCGTTGCAGGCGAGCCGGTGACCGCCTTTGGCAGTGAAGGACTCGATTTGAGCGCTCCTGTCGATCGCGACACCTTTATCGAGGAGTTGGCCCTCATCTTCCTCACAGAGCCCCTGGTGCCTCTGGAAGGTGTGTACACCGTCACCGGAAGGGCCAATGCCTTCGAGGCATCCTTGTGGGTACAGGTGATCGATGGCGATGGCGACGTGATCCATGAGGAGTACGCCATGGCGACTTGCGGCACTGGCTGTTGGGGCGATTTCACCGTCGATATCGATGCAGCGCTCATCGTCGGTGGAGAGACGTCGATCCGTCTCCTCACCTACTCAGCTGAGGACGGCTCCGCCCAGAACGTCCTCACCGTCCCCATCCCTGCCAATGGCGTGTGGACGATGACTGTGGGCTGAACCGCGGCTCGGGAGAATTCATGCCTACTCTGAGAGACGATGACAGTCGGAAGCGTTCCTCGTCTCCGACCCAGTCTGAAGCGGCAGTCTCCGGGTCTCTCCGTAGAACGCGCCCTTTGGGGGGCTGATACCAGGGTTGTCGTCGGGGTCGACGAGGTGGGAAGAGGCGCTTGGGCGGGACCGATCTCGGTTGGAGCCGCCGTGGTGCCGCGGGATCGCAGGGTCTACAAGATCCGGGATTCGAAGATGCTCACCGAAGAAGAACGCGAGTCGATGTTCGAACGGATCGCCGGCTGGTGTGATGCATGGGCGGTTGGTCACGCCACGCACATCGAGTGTGACGAACTGGGCATGTCTGCGGCGCAACGACTCGCCGCACGGAGAGCCCTGGAGAGCCTCGGTGTCGGGTTCGACCATGTGCTGGTCGACGGAAACTGGGACTTCGTAGGCGGAGCGACACGAATAGTTCGCGGAGATCGGACGTCGCTCTCAATCGCCGCCGCCTCGATCCTGGCCAAAGTCACCAGGGATCGCATGATGCGAGATATCGCCGACCAATACCCCGGCTACAACTTCGAGGCAAACAAGGGGTATCCGTGCCCCACGCACAAGGCCAATCTCCAGGCGATGGGCCCGAGCGCCATCCACCGAAGGTCGTGGGTGTTCATGGACCATCTGGTGTGGAATGGTCTACAGCGTTACGAACGTCCGGAACCTCAGCTCGAGCTGCCATTCGAGGGCTGATTCAGGATCAGCTCGGCCGCTCTGGCGGCGATCATCATCGTCGGTGCGTTGGTGTTTCCGCTTACGATCTTTGGCATCACGGAGGCGTCGACTACACGGAGCCCTTCGACACCGCGTACCCGCAATTGTGAGTCGACGACCGCCTCATCATCTGAGCCCATCCGACACGTCCCGACGGGGTGATAGAGAAGCTCGACACGACTCCTGACGAATTGCTCGAGATCGGTCATGGTTGGTCCCGGGAGCAATTCGACCCCACGAACCTCTGCAAGAGGACTCTGCTCAGCGATCTCGCGTGCCATCTCGACACCTGACATCAACGCTTTGAGATCGGCGGGCTCGGTGAGGGCATTGGTGACGATCGTCGGGATCTGATTGGGATCTGCTGACATCGTTCGCACCGAGCCTCTCGACTCGGGATTTATGAGGACCGGGCCGAGGGTGAAGGCGTGTCCGTCGTATCGATCCATTCCGTGGTTCTCGAAGTTGACCGGTCCGAAGTGGAACTGGAGATCTGGTTCCTCTATACGTTCCGACGACGTGACAAAGGCTGCGGCTTCGGCAACGGGCGAGGTGAGCCGTCCACGTCGGAACATCGCCCAACGTGCCAGCTCCACCGGGTTGTCGGCGTCGTCGAGAGTCCCACCCAGGAGTGAGTCGTACATGACCGTCACCGCAGGATGGTCTTGCAGACCTTCTCCCACGTTGCGATTCTCGGCGGACGGTTCGATGCCCAACTGCCGAAGGTGGTCAGGATCACCGATGCCTGACAGGTTGAGGAGATGAGGGCTCCCAAACGTCCCAGACGCCACGATCACCTCGGCTTCGGCACGGAAGAGTTGGGGTCTCCCCCCGATCACGGACTCCACTCCCACAGCCCTTCCGTTGGCGATGACCACCTTCGTCACGGTGGCGTTGGTGACGAGACGCAAGGTGGGGCGTTGCAGTGCGGGACGGAGAAAGGCGTCGGCAGCGGACCAGCGACGACCTCGTTTCTGGGTCACCTGGAAGTAGCCAACGCCAGTTTGAGGGCCGTCGTTGAAGTCGGGATTGGCGGGGATCCCTGTGGCCAGTGCGGCAGCAACGAACCTACGGCTCAACGGATTCAAGGAGCGTTGGTCGCACACCAACAACGGTCCGGAGTCGCCATGGCTGGGACCGCCTCTCGTGTTGGTCTCCATTCCCACAAAGGCCGGGAGCACCGATTCCCAATCCCATCCAGCCGCACCGAGGTTTGCCCAACCTTCGTAGTCCGATGGTCTGCCACGGATATAGAGCTGGGCATTCATCGAAGACGACCCACCGATCATCTTTCCTCTGGGAAGGAAGAGTCGCCGGCCCAGCGCGCCCGGCTCCGGCTCCGTCCAATAGGACCAATCTCTCTCAGACCGAAACAGCTTCGAGAAGGCGGCCGGGATCGCAACTTCGGGAACCCGGTCGCTTCCTCCGGCCTCGATCAGCGTCACTGAGTGCCGAGCCGACAAGGATTCGGCGAGCACACATCCGGCAGACCCGGCTCCGACGATCACATAGTCGGCCACTCGGGTGACAACATAATCTGACGCCGGTTATCTTCGGTACCTGGACCGGCGGCGGGTCTCATCGGAGGCTATGGAGAATTCACAGGAATTTGCCGATAGAGATGACATGACGATGCTCGTAGGGGGCATTGAGGAGCTCTTCGCACGACTCCCAGTGGCCCTCTATCGCTCCGCGCCAGACGGTGAGCTGTTGGCCGGCAATCCGGCCCTGGCCAACTTGCTCGGGTATCGGTCGATAGAGGAGTTCGAGGCTGCGATCGGAAACGTCGAATCGGTGTACGTCGACGGTTCCAACCGTGAACTGTGGCTCAACCAGATCTCCGAAGCCGGTGAGGTTCGTGACTTCGACGTCGAGTTGCGACGTCGTGACGGAAGCACCGTCTGGGTTCAGGACACCGCTCGCGCCGTCTATGACCAGAACGGCAGATTGATCTATTGCGAGGGTGCTCTCATGGACGTCACCGAGAAGGTCAAGGCGAAGAAAGCTCGCGATGAGTTCGTAGCCACTGTCTCCCACGAGCTGCGCAACCCGATCTCGGTGATCCTCGGTCTCACTCAGGAACTGGCCAGTGACTATGACGGTTTCAGTGATGCAGAGCGACGTGAGATCGCTGACGTCATAGCCCGGCAGTCAGACGACGCCTCCTGGATAATCGAAGACCTCCTGGTCGCCTATCGCGAAGATCTGAGCAGGGTGACCGTGACTGCGGAGACATTCGACGTAGTGGACGAGATCAGACGCGTGCTCGAAGGTGTCGAAAAGGAAATCGACCTGAGAGTGGGGGAGGGGGCCCGGATGGTCACCGCCGATCCACGGCGAACCCGTCAGATACTGCGCAATTTGGTTAGTAATGCCGTCAAATATGGCGGTGACACCGTCATGGTGGAAACCAGGCGCTCGGATTCCTCGGTTGACATCCTCGTTTGCGACGACGGTCCGGCACTCGACGACAACGAGGCACAGAGGATCTTCGAGCCGTACGAGCGGGGGAGTGGTCTTCTCGACGCCAGATCGGTAGGGCTCGGACTCTCCGTCGCCCGCAAGCTCGCCGGTCTGATGAACGGCTATCTGGTATATCGACACGTCGACGGGTTCTCTGCGTTCGTGGTGACGCTCCCAGCTGCGCTCTAACCTCTCCCGAAATGCGAATTCTCGTGACCGGCGGTGCCGGATTCATCGGCAGCCACACGGTCGTCGCCTTGATGGAGGCGGGGCATGAGCCTGTCGTGGTCGACAATCTGACCAACTCGGATCGATCGGTGGTCAGACGAATCGGTGAGATCACGGGAGGCGCCCCTGAGTTCTATGAGGCGGACATCCGGGACCACAGCACGATGGCCGAGATCGCAAGTAGTGGTTTCGACGCCTGTGTCCATTTCGCGGCATTCAAGGCGGTTGGTGAATCGGTGCAGCGTCCGATCGACTACTACGAGAACAACGTCGGAGGCACCGTCGCCCTGGTCGATGTGATGCTCGACTCCGGTGTGACCAACTTCGTGTTCAGTTCGTCGGCGACCGTCTACGGCGAGCCAACCGAGCTTCCCATGCGGGAAGACATGCCGGTTGGTAGTGCCACCAATCCATACGGCTGGTCGAAGATCATGATGGAACAGGTGCTTTCCGACGTGCAGGCGGCCAACCCGGAATGGAGTGTCTCGCTGCTGCGCTACTTCAATCCCGTAGGAGCCCATCCCACAGGTCTGATCGGTGAAGACCCGAGAGGTGTGCCCAACAACCTGATGCCTTATGTCGCCAAGGTGGCGGCAGGGATGCTGCCCCGTCTCAACGTGTTCGGCGGGGACTATCCGACCCCGGACGGGACCGGGATCCGTGACTACATCCACGTCGTGGATCTGGCTGACGGGCATGTTGCGGCTCTCGAACGGCGCGCCGATCAGCCAGGCGTTCACGTTTACAACCTGGGCACAGGTAGCGGGCATAGTGTGCTCGAAGTGGTCAAGACCTATGAGGAAGAATCGGGGCGTCCTGTGCCCTATGAAATAGTCGACCGTCGGCCCGGAGACGTCGCCGAGAGTTGGGCGGACGTCTCCAAGGCGGAACGGGAACTGGGCTGGGTCGCCACACGAGACCTCGCAGCCATGTGCGCCGACTCGTGGCACTGGCAGGATCGCTCACGCTGACACCAGTTAGCCTGGATTTCTCTGTGACCGACCTGATCGAGCGCGCCCGTAAATGGATCGAGACCGACCCTGACCCTGGGACCAGACGCGAGCTGGCGGCAGTCATCGACTCAGGAGACTTGGACGATCTCGAGTCGAGGATGGAAACAGCTCTGACCTTCGGCACTGCCGGGATCAGAGGAGAGGTGGGCGCCGGGCCAGGACGGATGAACAGGGCTGTCGTGATAAGGACGACGTTCGGATTGGCCGATTATCTCGCCGGCGCCACACGTCCGGTGGTGGTCGGATTCGACGCCCGCCCCACGAGTCGCTCTTTCGCCGAGGACACTGCAGGAGTCCTGGCTGCTGCCGGGATCCCGGTTCTCTACTTCCCGAAGGTGACTCCGACACCGCTCGTCGCCTTTGCCGCGAAACATCTTGGTGCGATTGCAGCTGTCGTGGTCACCGCGTCGCACAACCCTCCCGCGGACAACGGCTACAAGGTGTACGGCGAGAAGGCGTCCCAGATCGTCTCCCCCGTGGACCTTGAGATTCAGGCAGGGATCGATGACTCGCCAGGCGCGGCCGATGTCCCCAGGATTGAAGGAGTGTTCGACGGCACGAGTGAGTTCGTGCGCCCCGTGCCGGAAGACATCCTCGACTGCTACTGGGAGGAGGTTTCCGACGCGAGGGTCCGGACGAAAGGATCCGATCTCGACATCGTTTACACCCCGATCCACGGAGTCGGCGGTGATGTGCTGCTGGAGTTGATGCGTCGGGCCGGGCATAACTCAGTCACCGAAGTGCCCGAGCAGGCCGAACCCGATGGCTCGTTCCCGACCGTCTCCTTCCCCAACCCCGAGGAGCCCGGCGCCCTGGATCTCGCCAGAGATCTGGCAGAGGAGTCTGACGCCGATCTGATCATTGCCAACGACCCCGATGCCGACAGACTCGCTGCCGTAGTCCCGCATGCCGGCAAATGGCGGAACCTGACAGGCAACGAGATCGGAGTGCTGCTCGGTGATTACGTCCTGAGCGCCGACCCCGATCCGGGCAGGGCGATCGTCGTGAGCTCGATCGTGTCGAGCCCAATGCTCTCCAGGATCGCAGCCCACTATGGGGCCAGACACGAGTCGACCCTGACCGGCTTCAAATGGATCGTCAAGGCTGGGCTGACGCTGGAGGAGGAAACAGACGCCAGGTTCGTATTCGGATATGAAGAGGCCCTGGGGTTCACAGTCGGCTCCACGGTTCGCGACAAGGACGGAATGTCCGCGGGTGTGATATTCACCGACCTCGTCGCCGACCTGAAAGACCACGGGAAGGTCGTGACAGATCGGCTTCACGAACTCTGGCGGGCTCACGGTCTCTGGGTGAGCAGCCAGGTATCCATCGTGCGTGAAGGCGTGGAAGGTTCTAGACAGCTTCAGGAGGCGGTGGCCCGACTCGCTGACAACCCTCCGGATCGGGTAGGTGGGAGGGAAGTCGTAGCGGTCACCGACTATCGCACCGGGGGGGAGTTCCGTCCGCTATGGCTGGGTGCCCAGGATCTCGTCGAGCTCGACCTTGGCGAAGCAGGGAGGATGCTGGTTCGGCCCAGCGGAACAGAACCAAAGCTCAAGGTGTATGTGGATCTGTGCGGTGTCGTCACTGGAGATCCAGATGCTGACCAGCTGGCGCTCGCCGATGATGCGGCCAAGCTGGGGGAGGCGCTGTCTGGGTCGCTGGGAGTCTGACGTCGCGGGCGGGGACGGTCCTGTCAATGAGTTGGTGTGTTCCGCTCCCGCCCCATGTAGAGATAGAGCCAGCCAAGCCCATGGATACCGATCCCGAGCAGCAGGACCATTCCCGCTCCGGGATAGCCCGCTACGAAGCAGACCAGGGCGGCGAGTCCAGCCGCGATCACCAATGCTGTGCGGACACCGTTGAGTGGGCCAAACATCGAAATGAGAATACGCCAGCTATGGCGGAATCCGTGCCAAGGTGGATGGTCGATGCGCCGTCTTGTCTCACTTGCCTGCTGTGTCGTCTTCGCCGCCTGCGCCCCTCAGCCGGTGAGCCAAGAGGCTGTGTCCTCGACAATGGCGACGACACTGGCGACGACGCTGCCCGCCACTACCAGCACGATGCCGGCTACGACGACATCGCAGCCGGCTGCGCCGGTTGTCGGGTGGGTCGCCCCGAGCGGTGTCGTGGTCGCTGTCATCGGAGAAACGAGTCTCGGTGTCGAGGCTCTGACACCATGTGGGGTCAACGTCACCCTTACGTCTGGCGAGCCGATTTACGAGGTGGATGTGGTCATAGATCCGGGACATGGAGGGCCGATCGACACCGGCGCGGTAGCACCTACCGGTCTGATGGAGAAGGATTTGAACCTCAGGGTCTCATTGGCGGCACGCGACCTGCTGACCGCCCGTGGGGTCGCCGCCGTGGTCACCCGCACCGGCGACTATCCGATCCCCATCCGGACGAGGGTGGAATACGCCCATCTCATGGGAGCAGACGCACTGGTCTCGGTACATCACAACGCCCCAGTCGCCCCTGCCTCGGAGATCCCTGGAGTCGAGATATTCGTCCAGCAAGACTCGAGCGAATCTCAACGTCTCGGAGGTCTGGTCTACGACACCGCGATGACGGCCTTGGGCCAGTTCGACATCGACTGGGACAGGTCACCCGACGCCGGCGTCTTGACAGTGATCAACAGCGACGGCGATGACGCTTATGGCATGGTTCGCAGGCCAGAGATTCCAAGCGTCCTGGTCGAACTCGGATTCATCGCAAATCGGGCCGAAGCAGAGCTCTACCAAACGCCCGAGTATGTAGCTTCGGCGGCCCAGGCCCTGGCCGATGGCATATATCAGTTTCTCAACAGCGACATGACCGGGACCGGTCTGGTCGAGGGGCGGGTATTCAACCCCGGTCCCGGCGTCGGGCGGGCCGACTGCATCGAGCCCGACCTGGAACGAGATCTCTATCCAGACGTCGTCGACGCCGAGGTTTCAAGCGAAGCAGGGATGTTCGATTTCCGCGTCACCATCAGCTCACCCTACGACTCAGCATCCCGATACGCGGATGCGTTCAGGGTCGTGGGCGACGACGGCATCGTCTACGGCGTCCGTGAGCTCACTCATCACCACGGCTACGAGCAGCCGTTCACCAGGGAACTCGAAGGTCTCGAGATCCCCGGAGAAGTGACCGAGGTGACGATCGAGGCGCGCGACTCCACTTATGGCTGGGGTGGTGCAGTCGCGACGCTGCCTATCCCATGAGTCGTTCGTTGCGTGTCCCCCGTTGCCAGGAGTCGTAGAGACGCCTGTAGACGCCGTCCTCGCCGGCAAGCTGTGAGTGCGGGCCCTCCTGTACCAGATGGCCCTCGTCGAACACGAGAACTCGATCTGCGGCCTCAGCGGTGGAGAGCCGATGGGCAATGGTGACCACCGTCCTATCGGATACGAGACGATTGAGCGCCCTGCTGATTCGCACCTCGGTGGCCGGATCGACGGCGGATGTGGCTTCATCGAGCACGAGGAGGTCGGGGTCGGCGATTGCGGCCCGAACCAGAGTCACGAGCTGTCGCTCGCCTACAGACAACGATCCCCCGCGTTCTCCCACAGGTGTGTCGAGACCCTGGGTCATCTCGGCCAGCCACTCGGACAGTCCGAGATGTTGGAAGGTGGCGTGTAGATCCTCCCTCGTTGCGTCGGGGGAGCCCATACGCACATTGTCCGCGATCGTGCCCCGGAAGAGACTCCCTTCCTGGGGCACCATCACTACTCGATCACGGAGAGAGGAGAACCTGACCTTGCGAAGGTCGGTATTTCCTATCTCCACTGTTCCGCTGCTCGGGTCCATGAGCCGGGTGAGCAGCTTGGCGAAGGTCGTCTTGCCTGACCCGGTCTCACCCACCACCGCCACCCGTTGACGGGCCGGAATCTCTACGTTGATCCCGCTCAGCGCCGGGGCCAACTCGGAGGGGTCCCCACTCCCACCTGGCCGGGGATAGCTGAAGCTCACATCAGAGAAGCGGGCACCGAGCGGTTCGTGTGGGAGGACCACTCCTTCGGTGCCGGGATCGGCCACGTCAGGAGCGATCTCGAGGATGTCGAGCACCCGGCTCCAGCCGACGACCGCGGTCTGCGCCTCGTTTATGGCCTCGCCCATGAACTGAACCGGCTGCACGAAGAGCTGGACCAGGAAGAGGAAGGCGACAACCGTGCCATCCGTTGTCGTACCCCCGGCTATCAGGACGGCTCCGACGACAACGACCGAGGCCACCACGACTGCTGAGGAGAGCTCTCCGAAACCGGAGAACGTCGAAGAGATCCGGCCTGCTCGGGTTCCTGCTGACCGATGGTTCTCGATGGCTTCCTCGAGCCGCTCTCTGGTTCGGGCTTCGATCCCGTAGGCGCGGATCACCGGAGCGCCCACGACTGTCTCTGCGATGAGGGCGAGCATCTGTCCGACTCGCTCCCTCACCTGCAGGTAGGCCACTTCGAGTCTCTTCTGGAAGAAGACGATGATCCACACGATCAGCGGCACCGTCGCTACGACTACGAGACCCAACGGCACCGACATGGTGAGCATCACGACCAGGGCAAGGAGAGCCTGGAGAGCGTTCACGAAGAGCTGAAGACCCGCCCATTGCATGAATCGAGAGATCTGGTCGACGTCAGACGTAACCCTGGTCACGAGTACCCCACGTTGTTCGGAGGCCTGATGGAGCATGGACAGGTCGTGGATGTGTCGGAACGCCCGGATCCGCAGGCCGGACAGAGCCGTCTCTGACACACTTGCGAGTCGAAGATGCATCCAACCGGTGGCGAGCCCCGTGATCACGACAGCCAGCAGGGCCAACAGTGTCATCTGGGTGACGAGAACCATGTCGATCCCGGATTCGGTGAACCCACGATCGAGGATCTGTTGTATCGCTATCGGCACCACGACCCGTCCTGCGGTGGCGATCACCGCGATCACGACGGTCCCGATGAACCCTTTGCGCAACTCGGGGGAGAGATACAGTCCGTCGCGGATGGTGTTGAAGGCGCCGCGTTTGGTCTTGTTCGATACCGGGGGAGCCAGTGTCGTCATGCCGGCTCCTGCTCGTAGGCGTCGATCAGTCTTCGGTAGGAGGGCAAGGTCGCGTACAGCTTTTCGTGACTTCCCCGGTCGATGACCCTGCCGTCCTCTACGAAGATCACCTCGTCAGCGAGGACGATCGAAGACCGTCTGTAGGCAACTATCACCACGGTCGTGTCGAGTTCCCGAAGACCCTCGAGTATCTGGCTCTCGACCGCGGGATCCACCGCAGAGGTCGCGTCGTCGAGCACGAGGAGACGTGGCTTTCGCACCAGAGCACGAGCAATGGCGATACGCTGGCGTTGTCCTCCCGAAAGGGTGGCGCCCCTCTCTCCAACGACAGTGCCGTAACCGTGTTCGAGTCCGTCGATGAACGAGTCAGCCTTGGCGAGTCTGGCGGCTTCGAACACCTCCTGGTCGGGAAAACTCTCGTCCAGGGTGATGTTGTTGAAGACGGTGTCGTTGAAGAGGAAGGTCTCCTGGAACACGATCGAAACCGACCTGGCAAGGGCACCTCTGTCGATGTCGACGAGTGTGTGGCCGTCGAGGCTGACCCGGCCGGTGTCCGGATCGAAGAGACGGACCAGCAGGTGGGCTATCGTCGATTTGCCCGAACCTGTCGGCCCGACGACCGCAACGGTTCTCCCGGGGGTCACCTCGAGTGTCACCGACTCGATACCTCGCCCCTCGCCTTCGACCTCGTCGACTGTCGTCGTCACAGCCCCCAGGTCCTCGTAGTTGGACCCCGGGTACGCATATCCGATGGCTTCGACGCTGGCAGCCGCCCCCCCGTCGGATGCTGGATGGGTTGCTCCGTAGGAGACCCTCTCGTCGGCGCCGAGGACAGCCTCGACCCGGTGCAGACCCACCACGGACCTGGGAAGCTCGCCGAGGAGCCATCCGAACACACGCATTGGCAAGGCGATGAGTCGGAACAGGTAGGCGAATGTGATCAGTGTTCCTGGTGTCAGCTGACCTTGGTCGACCTGCCATGCTCCGACGAGGAGCACAGCGAGGATCCCGATGTTGGGAAGAGCTTCGATCACGGGGTCGAAGGCAGCACGGAGACGGCCGACCTCCACCATCCTGTCGCGCAGTGCGTCTGAACGTTCCCCGAATCTGCCCACCTCGTCGTCTTCCCTTCCCAGGGTCTTGACCACCAGGGCTGCATCGAACGATTCGTGAGCGATGTCCGCCACCTCGGCTCGGAGGGTCTGTGCCTCGGAGGCGACCGCACGCATGCGACGCTGGAACGAATAGTTCACGATCATGATCGCCGGCCCGATGAGGAAGCCGATCAAAGCCAGCAAGGGGTCTGTGATAATCAGGATCACCCCGGTTCCGATCAGCATCAGGACGACGCCGAAGGCCATGGGGAGCGGCGCGGCTATGAACGATGCGGCCTCCACGTCTTCGTTGGCGTTTGCAAGTAGTTGCCCCGTTGGATGTCGTCTGTGCCACTCCACGGGGAGGTCGAGATAGCGGTCGGTGACTGCGATCCGGTCTTTGTACTGGAGACGGTGCTGTGCGTAGTAGGCACCGATCCGTCGCATCGTGATCCCGACGCCGCGCAAAGCCGCTACACCGAGGATCGCAGCCGCCGATCCGGCGAGTGCTGCAGTCGCGACCTCGCCATTCCTGGAGGCAGGGATTAGGACATCGTCGGTTATCCAGCCGATGACGTATGAGGACAGGATCGTCATCGCGGCATAGATCGTGGTGCCGATGCCTCCGAACAGGAACTCCCGGGGTGCCATCCTCAACTGCCTGGCGATGAGGTGTCGGCCCCTACCCATGAGGGCCACGTCTTGAGTTGTCATATGCTCGGTGGCCATGATTCCTCGAGGGTATGGAGACCGTCGGACAACAAGAAGCCGACCCGATTCCCCTGATTTCGCACCCTAGGACCTCAACCGTGGTTCAAGTCAAGCCGGGGCCAGCTCCAGGCTCATGCAGATGCTGTAGTCGTTCTCCCAATAGTCACCGAAGGGGGGAGTGACTCTGAATCCGACACTCTCATAGAGCGATCGAGCCGCGTGGTACGCCTCCATGGTGCCTGTTTCCAGGCTGACGAGGGTGTATCCACGTTGGCGGGCAGTGGTGAGGAGATGATCGAGCATCGCCCTTCCAATCCCGCGGCCCCGCGCCGCTGCTGCGGTGTGCATCGATTTGATTTCACCGTGGTCTGGTGAAAGTTCCCGGATGGCCCCGACCGCCAGCAAGAGCCCGTCATCGCGAGCGCTGAAGAACGTGACGCGGGGATCGAGAAGACCAGCGATGTCCAGAGCGTGGACGTGCTCGGGTGGGCTGTGCTGGTTGGAGAAATCGAGATGAGTGGTCAGCAGCGCCGTGATGTCGGGCTCGCGGGGGTCGGCAGGAGCGATTTGCAGCGCGCTCATCGTCACAATCTACCGACCGCTGCATAGCCTGCTGAAACATGAGCAAAGTCAACGTCGAAACCAAGGATCGGGTGCGGGTGGTGGAGATAGACCGGCCCGAGGTGCGGAACGCGGTGGATCTCGAGACTTCGTGGCTACTCCATGATGCCTTCGCCGAATTCGACGCCGATCCGGATGTCGATGTGGCTGTGATCACCGGCGCCGGCGGACACTTCTGTGCTGGTGCAGACCTTGACGCCCTTTCCGGGGAGGTGGGAGAGAGGGCGACGTCCGATGGGCCAGGGCCCATGGGCCCCACCCGGATGCAGTTGTCGAAACCGGTGATCGCTGCGGTGGAGGGGTATGCGGTAGCCGGTGGACTGGAACTGGCGCTGTGGTGCGACCTCAGGGTGGCATCGGAGTCTGCCGTGTTTGGGGTGTTCTGTCGGCGATTTGGGGTGCCCCTGATCGACGGCGGGACGGTGAGGCTGCCCCGTCTCATCGGTCAGAGCAGGGCCCTCGACATGATCCTGACCGGCAGGGGAGTGGAGGCCAGGGAGGCAGAGACGATGGGTCTGACCAACCGTGTGGTGAACGAGGGCTCTGCCGTGGCGGCTTCGATCGATCTCGCCAGAGAGATCGGAGCCCATCCCCAGGGGTGTATGCGCAACGACAGAGCCTCGGTCTATGCCCAATGGGGGCTGGGTACACCAGCTGCGTTGTCAGTCGAGTTCGACCTGGGGATGAGGACCATCGAGACGGGGGAGACGGTGGCGGGGGCGGCGGCGTTCCAGCAAGGCGAAGGACGTCATGGATCGCCTCGAACTCCTTAGCGTCGCTGGCGTTCGAAAGCGGCGAGAACCGCCAGGAGCGACGCAGTTGTGATGTTCGAGTCGATACCGATACCCCATCTCAATGTCCCGTCATCACCCGAGCTCTCTACGTAGGCCACGGCACGCGCGTCGGCTCCGCTCCCGATGGCGTGCTCGCTGTAGTCGACCACGTCGAACGGGACGTCCCAAGTGGCCCGCAGCGCGTTGACGAATGCCTCGACCGGTCCGTCGCCCTCTCCGGTGACGGTGACACGCTCACCATCGACCTCGAGCTCGGCACTGATCGTCGTGTGATCGGAGCCATCGGTCGTGGATGTGCGCAGTTCCTGGCTGCTGAGACGGAACGAGGCCCTCTCCGGGAAGTAGACACCCTGGAACGACTCCCACATCGCGCCTGGTGTTATCTCAGTTCCTGTGTCCTCGGTGATGTGTTGGATCGTCCTCGAGAACTCGATCTGGAGTCTCCGAGGGAGGTCGAAGCCGTGTTCCTCTTTCATGACATAGGCAACGCCGCCTTTGCCTGACTGCGAGTTGACCCTGATGACTGCTTCGTAGTTGCGGCCAACGTGTTTGGGGTCGATCGGCAGATAAGGGACCGCCCATTGCTCATAGTCGGCCGGCAGTACGGCCAAGCCCTTCTTGATCGCATCCTGATGAGAGCCGGAGAAGGCGGTGTAGACCAGATCACCGACATATGGGTGACGGGGATGGACAGGCAGACGGTTGCAGTACTCGGCGGTCCTCCGGAGGGAGTCGATGTCGCTGATGTCCAGTTCTGGATCGACACCATTGGCGAAGAGGTTCATCGCCAGGGTGACGATGTCGACATTGCCGGTCCGTTCGCCGTTCCCGAACAGGGTGCCCTCGACACGATCGGCCCCGGCCATCACTCCAAACTCTGCAGCGGCGACCGCACACCCGCGGTCGTTGTGGGGGTGAAGGCTGAGAACTATCGAGTCGCGTCGGCTGACGTTGCGGTGGAACCACTCGATCACATCTCCGTAGACGTTGGGGGAGTAACACTCGACGGTTGCGGGGAGATTGACGATCATCGGGTCGTCGGGCGATGGATCCATCACGTCGATCACCGCTTCGCACACGTCCAGGGCGAAGTCGGGCTCGGTGAGAGTGAAACTCTCGGGTGAGTATTCATACCTGATCTCGCTGTCACCCATCGTCTCCTCGAGCTTGCGACACAACTTGGCTGCGTTGACGGGTATGTCGCGTATCCCGTCCTTGTCCATGCCGAAGACGACCTCGCGTTGCAACGGGTTCGTCGAGTTGTAGAAGTGGACGATGGCGCTGGCGGAGCCGGCTATTGCATCGTACGTACGTTCGATCAACTCGTCCCGGCACTGTGTCAGCACCTGAATCGTCACGTCGTCGGGGATCAGGTCGTCTTCGACCAGTTGTCTCACGAAGTCGAAGTCGGGCTGACTGGCCGCGGGGAATCCAACTTCGATCTCCTTGAAGCCCATGTCGACTAGGGCCTCGAACATGCGCAGCTTCCGGGGAGGATCCATGGGATCGATGAGCGCCTGGTTGCCGTCCCTGAGATCGACAGAACACCAACGTGGAGCCCTCTCGATGGTCACGTTTGGCCAGGTGCGGTCTTCGAGGACGATCGGAACGAATGCCCGGTACCTATCGAATGGCATCGTCTTCGGTGTTGCTGGCTTCGGTGGCATTTGCCTGCTTTCTGTTCGGCCATGAAAAAACCCCCGGGGTCTCCGGGGGCAGCGAACACGGGTATGTGCGCGTTCGCCCTACATGAGGAGGAGAAGCGAGCGCAGGTCGGTGTTCATGTGCCGATCACTGTAGGGGTCGGGAGCGAGGGAATCAACGCAGATTCGAACGGGGGGCCGTTCCGGGAAGTCGAATGAGCCATCATGTGGCGCTACTTGACATAACGTGGATTATGGGCGCTTGGCCCGAGACGAGGACTGCAGCCAGCTACCCTCCCCGACGATGCATTACTTCTGGATGTTCCTCGTCTGGATGATCTACAGCATCCTCGCTATCGGGGTACTCGAGGCGTACAGCGAACGTGAGACACAGTCGGTTCGTGGAGCCGGAACGGCGATGGTCATTGGCGGGATCATTGCGATCACGTTGAGCGTCGCAATTCTCTGGTTTGGTCCGGTGGGCCCCTGGTAGCCGCGGAATATCCGGTGCCTGCCGCTAGTTTTCTCTGAGCGAACACAATTTTCTGAGAGGGTTCCACATGGCAACCGTTGCCCTGACCAAAGAGACATTCGACGAGACAATCCGTGAGAACGAGACGGTCTTCATCGACTTCTGGGCGGAGTGGTGCGGCCCGTGCCGCATGTTCGCCCCCACATACGAAGCGGCTTCGGAGAAGAACGAGGACATCGTCTTCGCCAAGGTCGACACCGAGGACCAACAGGAGCTGGCCCAGGCATTCGGGATCCGTTCCATTCCGACATTGATGGTCTTCCGTGACCAGATCATCCTGTTCTCCCAACCCGGAGCTCTGCCCGGGCACATGCTCGACGACCTGATCGGCCAGGTGAAGAACATCGATATGGACGGCGTTCGTGCCCAGATCGCACAACAGGATGGCGACGCCGCCGAGGATGACGAGAT
>DASTBQ010000043.1:0-27538 GCA_035711995.1 Acidimicrobiia bacterium
TTCCTCTACCGTTGCATGCGGCAGAGTTCGCTTCGTGCTGGGTGACAACCACGCTCGACCCATTCACGGGTGAACTCGACCAAGTCACGCGTTGTCGCATCGTCGGTGGTGACACCGTCGATTACGCATCGGACAGCAACGTGCCTTCCCTCCTCTACCCCAACCTGGGAACCGACCTCACTGGCGAGTGCTGGTATCTGACCTCGGCGACGACCGCCTACGTCATCCTCAATCGGTACGCCGATGGAAGTGCCGACATCGGATTCGACACCGACCCTTCGACACCGGGTGGGATCGTTGCGATCGGTCCGACGATCCCTCGATGTACTTCCGAGCCGGCGCCGGCCAGCGACCCCTCCGCTGAGGCGTGGAGCTACGTCATGTCCTATGTCCACGACCCGCCTCAGCCGGATCTCAATCCAGCGCCTGGCGCGGGGATCACCGGTCTGGAGACATTCCTCGGTGTCCCGGTTCCGGAAGACCACTCGGCTTCGCTGACGAGCGGGACGTCGGCGCTCGAGGTCGAGATCAGCGTCGACGCGGTGGTCGTGTCGTGGGGAGACGGGACCACTGACACCTATCCGGCGACACCGGCGATCCTGGCCGGCTATCCGGATGGTGGAGCCATCCACGTCTACGAGGTGAAGAACGTCGATGGCGCAAACGTGACGGTCGAGTACGACTGGACGGCGCAGTGGCGGTTGGCGGGTGGAACCTGGACCCCGCTCGATGTCCCGAACACGGCCACAACCATCGGCTACCCCGTCGCCGAGGTGGTTTCTCGCCTCGGCGATTGACCCTCACAGACGGGCACCTGGCCATCTCGCCTGGACTCAAGTGGAGAGAGATGGATACGATGGCCTGCCCCTGACCCGATGAATCCCGCCCGACTCCTCGCCGCCGCTGTCCTGATTCTCGTTTTCGGCGGTGCCGCGCTGGCCATCACCCAGCTCGAAGGTGCTGACGAAACGACGGCGGGGCCACCGCCCCGCCAGCTGACCACAACCACAGCAGAGCCGGACTTCGAGGCACTGGTCGCTTCCGGCGTGGTCATGGCGCTGCCCGTCGCCGAACAGAACCTCACCGACGAAGCGCTGACACGCTCCACGTCGACAACCACTACGAGTACCACGACCACGACCCTTCCGCCGAGTACCACGACGAGCACTGCACCCACCACGACGGAAGCGAAGAAGACTTCAGAGAAGACCTCCCCGCCTACGACCGCGCCGCCGGCTACTGCCCCCGCGGGCGGATTCGATTCCGGGGCGGAGTCGGACTTCGCCTCGCGCATCAACTCCTACCGCGGGTCGCAAGGAGCGTCATCTCTGTCCCGGGACGGGTCCTTGGACTCCTATGCGCGCTCCTGGGCGAAACAACTCTCCGAGAACGGAGGCTTGTCCCACTCGAATATCGGGTCGCTCCTTCCGCCTTGGAACTCGGTGGGCGAGAACGTCGCGATGGGTGGGTCCGTCGGAGCCGTGTTCGACGCATTGGTCGCCAGTTCAGGTCACCGCCAGAACATGCTCGGGGACTTCACGCATGTCGGCATCGGAGTGTGGCGTGACGGGGACGGAACACTCTGGACCGCGCACGTTTTCGCGCGCTGACCACCGAGCGGGTAGGTCTTCCGGCCCCTTCTCGCGAAAATCATCGACAACTAGAATCTGCATCGGCATTCGATTTGGTCTTCTACGTAGCCGGAAGAAGTCGCCAATGTCCAAGAGACAGACGGGTTTGGTGGTCGGAAAGGACTTTCGCCCGCCTCAGGGTGCCCAGCCGCTCGATTGGTGCTTTCTCACGGTGGACCTTGCCGACGAGGAACGGATCTCGGTGCGGATCAGACGAGAGCACATTCACCACGCCGATGTTGGTGACGTGATCGTGTTCAACATGCCGAGGAGGGACCACGCAGTCACCCGGTTGACCAGGTTGGCCAGCAATCCCAGCCTTCTGCCGCCTGTCGACGGCACTGGCGTCTGAAGACCGTCGGCTGACACCGGCCTGCGAAGTCCGGTGCCCCACCTCTATCTTCGCACCATGACTCCGGAACAACTGGCCCTAATCCACATACCGTCCGATCCCCGACTGTCGCCAGACGGGAGCCGGGTTGCCTACGTCGTCTCGACTCCTGACCTGGAGGAAGATCGCTACGACAGGAAGATCTGGATCGAGGGAGAGCAATTCACCAGCGGCCCCGGCGACACCGCCCCGCGCTGGTCACCTGACGGGACGAGGTTGGCATTCCTCCGAGGAGTCGACGGCGCCAAACCCCAAGTCGCGGTGATCCCCGTCGGCGGCGGCGAGGCGAGAATCCTCACCGACTTCGAACTCGGTGTGGAAGCGATCGAATGGTCGCCAGACGGAGATGTCTTGGTCGCTGTCGCCGTCACGTGGACTGACGAGTGGGCCGAACTGGACGAAGACGAACGCTCCCGTCGACCCCGCCGTGTGACTTCGGTTCCGTATCGGTTCGACAACAGAGGATGGACCCACGACAGAAGACGTCACCTCTGGCTCATCCATGCCGACGGGGAGACCGAGCCGCGACAGATCACCTCGGACGAATTCGACGAGGAGTCACCAGCCTGGTCGGGTGACGGCAATCGCATCGCTTTCATTTCCGATCGGGACCCCGCCCATGGCCTCGTGTCAGGCAACGATGTCTGGGAGATCGTCGTGGAGACAGGGGAGGTGAACCAGGTGACCAATCGCGGCTTCTGGAGTGCTGTCTCTTATCGCGCCGACGGCGCACTCCATCTGCTTGGAAACGAGAACTCGCGATACCCCGTCGATGCTTACCTGTACCGGCGGGAAGACGACGGCTCCTTTACCAATCTCACCGCTGTCCTGGACCGTAGCTCTGTCTCACTCGCGGCAGGGCCTGCGGCTATCAGGTGGGAGGGCAACGACGCCATAGTGGGGCTCGAGGATTCGGGCATGTTCGGTGTCATCAGGGTGTCGCCCGACGGAACCACCGACACCCTGGTCCGCGGTCAGAGGGTGGTCACCGGTTTCGATCTCACAGACCGCCGTCTCGTATACACCTCCTCGACCTGGGACTCCCCGGGTGAGGTCATCTCCGACGGGACGCCGCTCACCCATCTCAACGTCACCGACCTCGGGCTGGCTCTTCCGGACCATTTCCGCGTGACGTCTGAAGGGCACGAGATCGATGTCTGGGTGTATCTCCCCGATGGCGATGAGAAGGTGCCATTGCTGCTCAACATCCACGGTGGACCTGCCTCGCAATACGGCTTCGGCTTCTTCGACGAATTTCAGATCTATGCCGGTGCCGGCTATGGAGTCGTGGCTTGCAACCCACGCGGGTCATCAGGGCGAGGCGAGTCTCATGTCTCCGCTGTGAAGGGCGAAGCCTGGGGAATCGTCGATCACGCGGACATCGTCGCCGCGGTCGCAGGAGCTCTGGAACGCCACGATCGTCTTGACGGAGAGCGCATGGGCATCATGGGCGGCTCATACGGCGGCTTCATGACGGCATGGGTCATCGGCAAAGAAGATCGATGGAGATCGGCAGTGGTAGAGCGGGCGTTGATCAGCTGGACGAGCTTCGCCGGCACCTCCGACATAGGAGGGGTGTTCCCTGAGAACTATCTGGGTGTCAACTATCCGGAGGGCTGGGACACATGGTGGGACAAAGGCCCACTGGCTCTGGCGCACAATGTGAACACACCGACAATGATCCTCCACGCAGAGAACGACTTCCGGTGCCCGATCGAACAGGCCGAGCAGTATTTCATGGCCCTGCTACGAAACGGGACGACGACCGAATTCATCAGGTACCCGGGAGAGGGGCACGAGATGAGCAGGTCGGGTACGCCAAAGCACCGCAAGGAACGGTTCGAGGCGATCCTCGACTGGCACGCCCGACACCTGATCTGACACCCGGCTCACGGCGGAGCCTGCACCAGGTCGGCATACTCGTGCGCTGTCACCGCGTCATCGGACAGGGCGCCATCAGACACAGGTACTGCGGTTGGAACCGTCTCGATCTCGAACGAGACGCTCTCGACACCGGCGACTCCGGTTGCGGAGAGGACGATCTGTGCCACAGCCATGATCTCCTGCTCGCCGCCCACCGCGGTGAACTCCCGCCCCAGGTCCACGACGATCGACGAGCCGACCTGCTCTACCCCGAGGAGTCGAGTTTCGGGGGGAATCGAGGTCCGGAGGCCGGCACGTGACTCGGGCTCGGTGACACCGTCGAAGAGCGACTCGAGCACTACCACGACGTCGGCCGGGGATGGCAGGTCCCTGGTCACCGGGACCACTGACTCACCACCTGCCAAGTAGAGCGTCACCGCCTCCAGGTCCTCGGTCGGAGGTTCGGCGACCTGAGGCGGTTCATCGATTGTGATGTCGAGGATCTCGGGTTCCGCCTCGAGTGGCACGCCACATGCGGCCAACACGACGACCAGGAACCCGAAGGGGAACCACTTCACGAGCCGACTTCCAGTTCGACCACGAATCGGGCGCCTCCCGAGCTGCTGTCCTCTACCCACAAAGAGCCGCCTTGCAGCCTGACGTTCTCGGCGGCCAAGGCAAGACCGAGACCACTTCCGGAACTGTCGGAAGAACCTGCGGTGGCTGCGCCCCGAGCGAACCTCTCGAAAATTCGGTCTCTCTCCTCGGAGGGGACCCCCGACCCGGCATCCTCGACACCTAGTCGGACCATGTCGCCGTGTCTGGAGATCCTCAAACGGGTCACCCCGCCGCCGTGTACGTCAGCGTTTTCGATGAGATTGGCCAGGATCCGCGCCATCAGACGCTCGTCGGCCACGACCAAGGCAGCCGATGCCCCCGCGTCTATGTCGACGGCGATGTCGGAGCGACGGAGTCGGCTGAGAAGACGTCCGATCAACGAGGCGACCGGGATGGGCTCGAGATCGGGGACCGCAACTCCGGCGTCGTGCTGTGCGATCTCTATCAGATCGGCCGCGGTCTGCTCGAGACGGTGGACATCGCTGCTCAGCAACTCGAGAGCCTCCCTGCCCTGTGGCGAGAGCTCGTCCTGTCTCCCTTCTAGGACCGAGAGCGAGGTCGTGAGTGTCGTGAGCGGAGTGCGCAGCTCGTGAGCAACGTCGGAGGCGAAACGCGCCTCCTTGGCGATTCGGTCCTGAAGAGTGTCGGCCATGCTGTTGAACGACCCGGTCAGACCGGCGAGATCCTTGTCGAGACTCTCGTCGAGACGCCGCTCCAGGTCGCCTCCTGCGATGTCCTCGGCGACCTCCGTCACCTCTCGGAGCGGTTGGAGCACTCGTTTCGCCATGAGTGCCCCGAGCACGGCACCGGCGAGGGTGGTAACGACCCCGGCGAGAAACAGGACTCGAGCCAGCGTGGTGAGCGTGTTGTCCACATCGACGAGCGAGAAGACCTCGAAATAGGCACCACGATCCTCGCCGAGGTCGATTCCAACCACTGATACGACGCGCTCGCCGATGTACACCACCTGCCGTCCCGCTCCCCCATCGAGCACGTGTTGAATCAGATCCTGGGGAAGGTCCTCGGGACGCACCTGCAGGGAAGCGGCGAACCACTCACCATCCCGGTAGAGCATCGGAGTGGAGCGACTGGGGGGTCGAATCGAAGCGAGCAGTTCGCTGGGGTTGACTGCGGCGGCATCCAGAGTGGCCGCGATGACACTGCCGTCTCCGGTCGCCTGCTCGATGGAGCTTGCGTGCCGATCGTCCAGAATCAGACGTTGCACTGTGAAGTAGGTCAGCGTTCCCAAAAGAACCGACAGGAGCAGTGCTATCGCAGCAAACCTGACTGCGATCCGGCCCCGCAACCCAAGCCCCGTACCCGGACCGGATCGACTGCTCACCTCACTCCTCATGTCCTGGCTCGAATCGGTATCCCAGCCCGCGCACCGTCACCACTCTCTCCGGATTGGACGGGTCGCTCTCGATCTTGGTTCTGAGACGGCGAACATGAGCGTCGACCACCCGCCCGTCCCCGAAGTAGTCGTAGCCCCAGACATTGGCGAGGAGGACGTCACGGGACAGGACCTTCTTGGGGGATTGGGCCAGCTCGCAGAGCAGAAGGAACTCGATCTTCGTGAGAGCAACGTCATCCCCGCCCCAGGTGACCCTGCCCTCTGACGGGTGGATCACGAGGTCACCGAAACTCATGACGTCCGGAGACTCGACAGTGCGTCTGGTTCGTCGCAACAGGGCCCTCATTCGTGCCGCCAGTTCCTTCATCACGAAAGGTTTCGTCACGTAGTCGTCGGCACCGGCTTCGAGACCTGCCACCACATCGTGCGAGTCGTCGCGGGCTGTCACGATGATCACGGGAACGTCACTCACACGCCGCAGCTCTCGTGTCAGTTCCAGCCCGCTGGATCCAGGGAGCATCAAGTCGACGAGAACGATGTCCGGTGCGCCATCGGCAAAGGAAACCATCCCCTTTTCGGCATCCCCGACGCCGGTCACCGCAAAGCCCTCATCAGTGAGGGCGAGCGTCAGAGCGTCGCGGAGACGACGGTCGTCCTCGACTATCAGGACAGTCTCTCGAGTGTCATTGGTGGACGACAAGTGACCTGATTCTCCAGCCTGCAGAGCCGTCGGGTCGTGCTGACAGTACCGGGACGGCCGTGATTGCTCGCCGATTCCCTTGCGCGATCGTGTCGACTCCGTGTGTTCGGGCCGATGGTGGGTCGGCGTACGGGGGTTCGTTTGTCACCGAATCGTCACAACGATCGCAACGGGTCGTCACATGCGTCACCAATAATCGCGATATGGGCGGCCCTTCCATCGCCAGGATCTGGCGTCTCAGCTACGGGCCTTGCTGGTGTCAGGGCGAGCCGCCGCGTGGCTCCTCATTCGAGTTCATGAGGAGGTTGGTCACGCCTCCATCGTCTCGTCCCGGTGTGAACCTCCTGATGGTTTCGGACCGTGTCCTGGACGGCTCGGCGGGTGCCTTCGCCGCCATCGAGCGTGAGGTGCCCTCCCCCCGCTTCGTCGTCTCAACTGCAGCATGCCCGGCCTCGGCTGATTTCTGGAACGGTCTCCCGATCGGTTGGTCGCCGGTCGACTCCATCATGGAGGTCGATGCCCACATCGAAGAGTGCGTCAGCGGGTACCCGCACGCACTCGTCTTCGCCGTTCTCGACCTGCTCCTCGAACCGAGATTGGTCGAGGTAGGCACCTCGACCACTGCAAACGTCTCACCGACGGACGCCAATCGGGCGACGGGGACGATGCGCACCGGGATGGTCTGATGCACTCCGATCTCTTGATGCTTGCCATGGTCCTGGCCGCTGCCCTGGCCGGCGGCTGGGTCGCCTCCCGCCTCGGCTATCCCAGCATTCTGGGCGAGATTGTCGCCGGCATCGTTCTCGGGCCTCCGCTACTCGGGTTGCTCTCCTCAAACGAGGCGATAGATGTGCTCGGTGAGTTCGGTGTGCTCTTGATGATGCTGTACATCGGCGTCCACCTCGACCTGGGTGATCTCCGACGCGCCTCCCGACCGGGTCTGTTCGCCGCCATCGGCGGGTTCTTGGTCCCCACGGCTCTGGGAATGGCACTCATGTTTGCCGTGGGAAGGTCGACCATCGAGGCGATATTCGTCGGCGTGGCCATGGGCGTTACCTCCCTGATCGTCAACTCCCGGATACTGGTCGACCTCAAGCTGCTGGACACCCGGATCGCCCTGGTGCTGGTAGGTGGAGCCATCCTCTCCGACGTGGCGGTGCTGGTCATCTTCGCCGCACTGCTGGGCCAGGAGGGGGCAGGGGGAGACTTCTCGGCGGTGACCGCTCTGGTCACCGCCGGGAAGGCGATTCTCTTCGCAGTCGGAGCCTGGCTGGTCGGCGGTGTCGTCCTCCCCTGGGTGAAGAGGAGCTTGGGAGACCGCGAGTTGGACAAAGGCGCCCTCCTCCTGACCGTCATCGTCCTCGGTCTGGTCTTCTCTTGGGCTGCCGAACTGGCCGGCCTCCATGCCATTCTCGGAGCCTTCGCAGCGGGGCTCTTCATAGATCGCCACGTTCTCGACGCCAAGGCATCTCGTGACCTCCAGCAGAAGCTGGCGACGATCTCGATCGGCGTGCTGGCGCCGTTCTTCTTCGTCTCCGCCGGTTTCGAGGTGTCGTTCGCGGTGATCACACAGCAGACGTCACTCCTGATCTGGGTGATAGTGGTGGCCACCGTGGGCAAGGTGGTGGGCACGGCCATCTTCTACCTGTTCAGCGGGAACGGGTGGCGGGAAGGTCTGGTGATCGGTGCGGGCATGAACGGACGCGGCGCCGTCGAGATAATCCTCGCCGAGATCGCCCTCGCGCAGGGTCTCATCGAACGCGACATCTTCTCGATCCTCGTGTTCATGGCCCTGTTCACGACCGCCACGGTCCCCGTGCTGCTCACAGCCGGTGTCCGCTGGCTCCGTCGCCGTGGCGAGCTGGTGAAGGCGAGCGGACGTCATCGCATTCTGGTGATCGGCGCCAACCCCTTGGTTCGCGCCCTCGCCTCGAACTTGGGCTCACCCGCAATCACGATGCTCGACACCAACCGACAGAACCTCTTAGAAGCAGAACGTCTTGCCTTCAACACCGTGCAGGGCAACGCACTCGATGAGGCGGCCCTGGAGACTGCAGGCATCGACGAGAGCTCCTTGGTCATTGCGGCCACCGCCAACGCCGAGGTAAACGTCTTGGTAGCCCAGCTGAGTCGTGAACTGGGAGTGCCCGAAGTGGTAGTCCTGCTGACCGAGAACGACGCAAGCACCCTCTCCGGACGTCTCGAACGCGACGACATCGAGATCGTACGGATGCCGAACGACACCGCGGAGTGGGTGGCCGCGACAGGAGCAGGTCACGCCACCGTGGTCTCTCTCGATCTGACAGGACCCGAATTCGATGACGAGACACTTCCTTTGGACAGCACAGCAAGGGCGATCGGCGCGCCGTTGCTGCCGCTGGTGGTCGTGAGCAAGGGCGAGCGTCGTCTGTTCACCGGTCAGACCGACTTGCTGGACGCCGATGAACTCATCTGCCTCCGCAGGGAGCCGACGATCCGTCAGACGGAACCGGGCGGAGTCCTCAGCGGGTTTTGATCCCTCAATGCCGCAACTTCGCGGCCTTTTCGGCGAACATGTCGGCACCTGGCCAGAGGAGGAACATGTCGCGTTTGTGGAGTCGATTCACCCCACGTCCATGTCGTCACGAGCGAATTCTCCAGTACGAGTCTGTCGGAGTGCGTCGAAGTGTTTGCGACGCATGTGGGCACGTCTCGTTCGAAATGCAGGCGAAGCCACAGCCCACCCAGCGCACCCCGGAACGTCCGAAGCTGTCACGGGCTTCTTAGGCGACCACCACTGTCTTGGCGTTGAGGAATTCCTTCATGCCCATGTCGGAGAGTTCACGGCCGTAACCACTCATCTTCACGCCACCGAAGGGCAGTCTCGGGTCCGAGGCAACGAAGGCATTCACGAAACAAGCTCCTGCCTGGATCCTGTCTCTGGCGATGGCCTCGCCTTTCTCGAGGTCGGTTGTGAACACGGCGGCTCCGAGCCCGAACTGGGTGTCGTTGGCGATGCGCACGGCATCATCGACATCCCTGGCAGCGATCACTGCAGCGACGGGACCGAAGGTTTCCTCGTGATACGCCGCCATGCCTTCGGTGACGTCAGCGAGAAGGGTTGGTGGATAGAACGCACCAGGACCGTCGGGGACCTTCCCTCCCATGACGAGTCGGGCTCCGGCCGCAACCGACCGTTCGACTTGTTCGTGTAACTCGTCTCTGAGGTCGACCCGGGCCATCGGGCCCAGAGTCGTCGCCTCGTCACGGGGATCGCCCATCACGGCACGCTCCAGCCCTGCGGCCATCAACTCGGTGAACTCTTCAACGACTGGATCTTCGACGATGAACCGTTTCGCGGAGATGCAGGACTGCCCACCATTGATGAGCCGGGACGCCGAGCAGGTCTCCGCTGCCTTTTGCAGATCGGCGTCAGCGAGAACTACGTAAGGGTCGGAACCACCCAGTTCCAGCACGGTCTTCTTCAGGAGAGACCCCGCCTTCTGCGCGACGGCCCGACCGGCGGGGTCAGATCCCGTCAGGGTCGCCGCGACCACACCGGGATGCTCCAGAACCTCGTCGACACGGGTACTGGGCAGGACCAGACTCCGGAAGAGACCGTCATGGAATCCCGCTTAGACCGCGAGCTTGTCGATCCAGAGCGCCGATCCAGTCACGTTGGAAGCGTGTTTGAGCAGACCACCGTTACCCGCCATCAACGCAGGGGCCAGAAAGCGATAGACCTGCCAGAGGGGAAAGTTCCACGGCATGACGGCGAGTACAACGCCGAGGGGCTGGTAGGCGACGTAGGACTTCGACCTGTCCGCTTCGATGTGGTCGGGTTGCAGGATCCTCTCGGTGTTCTCCGCATAGTGACGGCAGACCCAGGCACACTTGTCGACTTCGGCCCGCCCCTGTCCGATCGGCTTGCCCATTTCGTCTGTCATGACCTGGGCGAGTTCCTCACGATGGGCTTCGAGAAGCCGAGCCATCTCCAGCATCGGAACAGCACGTTCTGCGACGCTGGTGGTTGCCCACACCTGTTGCAGGCTCACTGCAGTGTCGATGCTCTCCTGGACCGCCGCGGTTGTGGTCTCTTCGTATTCGGCGAGGACTGTTCCGTCAGTCGGGCTGATTGAACTGATCATGTCCTGATTATGCCCTTCGCCATCGCGGGCCGGACAATTGCGACTGGACAGCGCGTGGTCAGTCGGAGAGTCGACCCGTTGCAACAACGACGCCGGAAGGGCCGGGGCCCTCAACGACCATCTCGCGGGTCACACTGAATTCTGGATACTCGGTCATGGGCACACCCGACCACAGCACGACGTTCTTGCCATCGTGCATGTGAAAGGTGCCCACGCTCACGACATCAGCCCCGTCGGTGAGCCACCCTTCGTAGTACGAGCCATCGGGGGCCGGATCGAGACCCTCTATGTCGATGCGTATCCACCATCCAGCCTCGGCTGCACCGACCTCGGCTCGGCCACTCACACCCTCTCCGGTCACAGCGAAGAAGAGATCTGGTTCATCGCTCTCGGAACCGAAGCCCCCGAAAATGACGACGACGAGCACGGCCGCAGCTCCGACAAAGGCGGCAGCTGCAGGCCATGACCATCTCGACCTGTCTCGACCGCTTCTCGGGGCATTTGACGTGATCTCATCGCCGGTCATCTCCGCCATCAGTGCCGGGGCGATATGACCCGGAGGATCGGCCCAGACGCTCTCCTTCGCCAGGACCTCGCCGATGCGACCGAAGTCTTTGTCGTCGTACCCGTCGCTCATGTCTCGTTCAGGTGTTTGAGGAGTTCGGCGAGCCGTCTGTGAGCTCGATGTGACCTCGACTTGACCGTCCCCACAGGGATACCGAGACGGTCAGCAATCTCGGGATGAGTCAAACCCTCGAGGTGGTTCAACTGCATCACAGCCCGCTCCTCGTCAGGGAGCCGGTCGAGGGCGGCCCTCACCTCGAACACCTCCCAGGCGACTTCGAGGTCGGGAGGGGTGAAGATCGAGTCGACGTCTTCTGACGGGACGACCCTTCGTCTGGTCCGGTAGATGTCGATCGCTGTGTGTCGGGCGATCGCGTAGATCCACGGCCGGAACTCCCGGTCGGGGTCGTAAGTCGACGAGGCGCGCCACGCTTTGAGGAAGGTCTGCTGGGTGGCGTCAGCAGCGAGGTCTCTGTCACTCAGGACACTCATCGCGAGCGCAAACACCGCTCCCCCCAGTTCGTCATAGACGGCCTTGACCGCCATAGGGTCTCCGTCCCGAAAGCGCTCGAGCGTGGCACGGTCCACGTCCGCGATTCTGCCAGAACCCCACTCCCACGCATCAAAGGGTGCGGAAAGGTATGTGGAAGCGGCTCTCGTCTCAGCCCTCGACCGTGATGGACCCGGTCATCGCATCGGGGTGGACGACACAGAAGAACGTGTACTCACCAGGTTCTTCGAAGGTGAACTCGAAGTTCTCCCCCTGACCGAGTTGACCGCTGTCGAATACATCGTCGTCCGAAGTCCAGCTGTGTGGCACCGAGTCTTCGTTGACCACAGTCAATTCCTCACCGACGGCGACACTGGTAGCGCCGGTGAACTGAAAGTTCGAGATGGTGATGGTTGCCCCATCACTGGCAGGCGCCGAGGTGTCAGGAGCCGAGGTGTTGGTATCGGGCGAGGTGGTGTCCGGAGCCGCCGACGTGGCCGACGACCCGTCTCCGGTCCCCGAGCATGAGACGACGATCGAAACAGCTCCGATCGCGGTGATGAGGTACTTCAGTCGTTTCATCGTCCTTCCTGGGGAGAGGTTGCTCTCCCCAGTACGGACCCGAAACCCGCGCGGTTCAGCGTTTAGAGATCGAGCCAGGCAAGGTCATCCAACGAAACCAGATCGCTCTTCAAGACGCCATCTGCAGAGATCGTGTACAGGGCGTCACCGATCACTGCCGACCTCAAGATCTGAGATTGCCCGTTCCAGTTCGGGTCCTCACCGCCGGGGTGGATGATCTCGCCGAGATCTTCCAGCTCGCCGCTCTCGGCGACCCGGAGGGCGATCGCTCCCATGAACATCTCTTCCTTCTCTTCGTCCCACCAGTACTTCTGCACCGGGATCACCGTCAGACCTTTCCAGTACAGGAAGGCGTGATGGTCGTACTCGACCTGCGAGTTGGTGCCCTCGCTGAGGGTGAACGTGTCGACTCTCTGGGGATTCGCCAAGTCGCTCACGTCGAAAATCGACACCTGAGTGCCAAGAACCTGCCCCGTGTCGGTGGCGTCCTGGCCGACACCCATCACGAGACCCTCGCCCACCGGGTGGAGATAAGCCGAATAACCGGGGATCTTGAGCTCGCCGACCATCGCCGGTGCGCTGGGATCTGAAAGGTCGATCGTGTAGAGCGGATCTGTCTGACGGAATGTGACCACGTACCCGACATCACCCATGAACCTCACCGAGTAGATCTGCTCGCTCTTCCCAAGACCCCCCACCTCACCGATCTTGGCGAGACTGGCGTCCCCGGGCCGGAGAACCGTGATCTTCGACTCCGACTCGGCGTCGGCACCCCAGCCGTTCGGAGAGGTCGTGGTGGCGACACGCAGAACCCCGTTGTGCTCATCCATCGAGAACTGGTTGAGGAGGTACCCGTCGACCGACCCGGAGGCGACATACTCGGAGATGTCAGCCGACGAGACATCGAACATGTGGATCTCGGTCGTGGGCCCTTCGGGGCGCTCACTCACCTCACCGGTCTCCAGCCATCGCCAGTCGGACCAGCGTTGGGTCGCGACATACAGGTTCTGCTCCGACGAATAGACTATGTCACCCGTCGCCAGTACTCCGGTTGCGTCGACGACCTGGATACCCGACGCGAGGTCGATCGTCACCACCGAGAGCATGTCGAGACCCGAGAACTCCTCGGGATGGCCAGCCCTTTCGCAGTCGAAGAGGGTCCCCTCATCGATGACGTTGCCATCGGCATCGGTCACCAGGTAATAGGGAATCCAGTTGTCCGGGCTGGAATCCCGGATGATCTGCTGGTTTTCCTCGATTGCCTCCCGCTCGGCACGCAGACCGGAGCCAGTCGGGTAGCTCCACTCGAATCCAACAGGACCAGAGCTGAGCACGAGACGCACCGAGTCGTCGACCATCCTGCCCGAAACGAAGGCACCGTCGATCGACATGGTCCTGACCAATTCCGGGTCGGAGGAGATGTCCACTTCGACAATTCGGATGGTGGGTGTGTCCGGTACCGGCGCGATCATCCGGTCCTCGGAGAATGGGATCGGCACCGCGCTCCAGACCGAGCCGAACAGAAGGACACGGTCCCCGGAGAGGAAGAGGTTCTGAACCGAGAGATCCCCAATAGCCAGTCGCCCGACTTCCACGGGCTCGGGACCGGTGACGTCGACCACGATCAGGTCCCCCTCGGCGAGGAGAACTATCCGTTCCCCATCCGTTTTCACCATGTCGGGCTCATCGACCCCCTCGACCTGGACGTTGGTGCCGGAGAATTCCCCGTCGGAACCACCACCCTGTGCCGATTCTTCGGCGGCCGCCGCGGTTGTGTCGGTGATCGCCCGTCCCATTGGGAATGCCCACATGTCTCCGCCGAGGCCATAAGGACCGACCAGTTCGACACCGTGGGTGATTACGTAATCGAGGAAGACGTCACACTCTTCGAACTGGACGAGTGCTCCAGCCGCCCGGACCGACTTGGGAGCGGGGAGGGTGCCGTCAGGCAGCTTGTCGAGGGCGGCTCCTGCACTGGTGCAGGCTCCGACGACGAAGGCCATTCCGACGAGAGACGGCAGTGTCTTCCTCCACATCTTTCACTCCTCAGTTGACGATGCGTCGCTTGGACGGCGCGTCGTCGCCGAGCGGTTCCCTGCCGCTCAGCGGAGATAGGTGCGGACGGTCTCGATGGTGTCGGCGTCAGCCGGCCCCTTGTCATCACGGAAACTCTTCACTCTGGCGAACCGAAGTGCGACCCCACCTGGATATCGGGTGCTGCGTTGCACTCCGTCGAAGGCGATCTCGTAGACGATGCGTGGTTTCAGGTAGACGGTGTGACCAGAGCGATGGTCCTCGACGCTCAAGAACTCCGCGGTCTGCCATTCCAGCATCTGGTCGGTTAGTCCCTTGAAAGTCTTGCCGAGCATCACGAACCCGCCGTCGGGGTCCACGGCACCAAGATGGAGGTTTGACAGCCAGCCTTCCCGTCGACCCGAGCCCCACTCGGCGGCGAGGATCACGAGGTCCAGTGTGTGAGCCGGTTTGACCTTGAGCCACCCCGAGCCTCGTCTTCCCGCCTCGTAGGTCTGTTCGAGGTCCTTGACCACCACTCCCTCGAATCCGGCAGACACCGTCTCTGTGAAGAATCGATCGGCGACCTCGGGGGCATCGGTGACTATCGAAGCGACACGTGATGGTGGTGGCAGCAGGTCCTGGAGCGCTGATCGTCGCTCCCGGAGCGGAGCGTCCACCAGATCTTCACCGTCGAGGTGGAGGATGTCGAAGTAGAAACCGTCGATGGGCGACGCTCCCCCGTCGCCTGGTCGGCTCATCGTGTCCTGGAAGGCAACTGGTATCCCGTCGCTTCCGAGCAGCAAACCCTCCCCGTCGAGAATGAAACTGGTCGCCGAAAAGGTCAGCGCCCGTGCCACTACCCCGGGCAACTCGTTTGTGATGTCACGAAGGCTCCGGCTGTAGACGACCACCTTCTCATTCAGACGATGGACCTGAATTCGCAGACCGTCGAGCTTCTGTTCTACGACAGCCTCACCCAATTCGGAAATCGCCTCACCAGCGCCTGACGCGGTCTTGGCCAACATCGGCTGAAGAGGAGTGAACACCGCGAGGGCCGATGTGGCCAGCGATTCGGCTCCCTCGACGAGCACCCGAGCAGCAACAGTCACGAGGTCGCCCTCGAGCATCGCTGAACGTCTCACCCGTTTCGGATCGACCCCAAGAGCAACGGCGACCGCCTCGGTCATCACACCCTCGAGGGCACCCTGTCTGAGGTTCCTGAGCATCATCCCACGCAGGAAATGCTGTTCTTCTCGCGTCGCGCGGCTGAAGAGATCGGTCAACAGCCGCTCACGTCTTGCCTTCGAGCCCGAACCGCGTGTCTGCGAGATCTCCTCGAGGACCTGATCGACTTCGGTCAGTTGCAGGCCGGCCGAATCGGCGGGTTTGGCATCGACTCCGTAGACGGTGGCATACCCCACACCCAGCTTGGCCTGTGTGGGCGCACCTGTCAGATAGGACACGCCAACAGCAGCCTCGTCGGGGTCGAGACGACTCAGCAAACCGGCGAGTAGGGCGATCTTCTCGGATCTGGCAGGAGTCTCTGCGACATCCTTGGATACTGCGACTATCTCGGCGAGGTGCACCAGGCGCAGGTTATGGCCGGCATCGACAGAATGGTCAGCTCAAAAGAGCTTCTCGTATTCGACCGACATCTGATCGAGGTCGAGCATCCCGGTGAACCGGCTCAGGGCCAGGGTGGTGGCCAGAGCGGGAAGATCGTTGAAAGGAGGAGGCACGAACTCGGGTGAATCCACCAAACCGTCCCCGTGCAACTCATGGAGGGCCGCCATGTCCAACAGGTCTACTTTGCCGCAGAACAGAAGTGGGATGTAAGCGGTCTTCCCGAATCTGATCGCCATGCGCACGTACATGAGCGTGAGGATCAGGCCCTTCCCGTAACCCAGGTCCTTGGTGAAAGGCCCAGCGTCGGGAAGACTCCCCCGGAAGACACGGCTCGTCGTGACCCAGGCGTCATCCTCGGAGAGGCCCTCGACCCTCATCGCCTCGAAGACCTCGAGAAAGCTTGCCCCATGCGTGGCCAGATCGATGGCCTCGATACGACGCATCAGTTTGGCGAGACGAAGGGGATGGCTCCGCAGGTTGAGCATCTCAGTGAGAACGGCCAGACCCTCCTGGGTGACCGTCGTCCTGGGAGCGGCTTTGCCCAGGAATGTGCAGACCGGTTGGGCCAAGCCGTTCATCGTGGTGGCGACATGGACCCACCCCTCGTGGGCCTCCAGCAGGTTTATGTCGCGCACTGAGAAGAAACGGTCCTCACGCATTTTGATGTAGTCCGACCCGGCCGCTGCATCCGCAGCGATCTCGTCATCACTCTTCACCTCGATCTTCCCCGGTCCCACCGATTCGTCGAGTTGGGCCCGAAGACGGTTCACAGCCTCGGAACCGAGGATGTTGCGATCGTCACCGAGTGTCGTGATGGCCACGGCGTTCGCTTCGAGGGTTTGACGCATCGTCTTCCCGAGGTCTGCGATCGTCGGACCTCCCTCGTGGAAGGTGTCCTCGGGAGTCCCGTAGAGGAGATGGGACACTTTGGAGAACTGAGGCGTTCCCCGCGCCTCGAGCATGTCCACGGTGGTCCGAAACTGGGCGCACATGAAGGTCATCAACCGTCCCGCGGCACTGTCCGGAGACAATGTGGAGGCAATCTCTCCCTCCAGATCGGCGAGTTCGGTCCGGGTTCTGTCTGCGTCGAGCTTCGTCTTGCGCTGCAGGTAATAATCGCGATCGACCTGGGGCTGCTCCTTGAACCCAGCAGCGAAGAATCGTTCTTTGATCTCGCTGTCCCAGTTGATCGCCCCCAATACCTTGATGGGACGCTGGGCGTCGACGATCCGATCTGACAGATGTCTTATGACCTCGCGGTCGGTGCTCATCCGGCCTCCTTCGAAGCCGGCAATGTATCTGATCAGCCGGTCTCGAGAGTCCCGTCTGCGAAGTCGGCGAACAGGCCGGGTACGGAATCGTCGAGGAATACCACCGAAGCCCCACCGGCGCTGCCAGACCGTCCTGGTGTCACCACGTTGGGCATCGCATCGAGATCGGATGAGATGGCCATTGCTGAGAAGGTGAGGACCTGCTCGGGGGTGAGACTGGTCTGAATGTATGGCTCGGCTCCAGCCATGAGCCGAGGAATCGCCGAATAGCCCATCGCCCTCACAGCCTTGGCTGCACCGATGATGAGCAGTCCTTGGTGCTCGGAGCGAACCAGGTCCCCACCAGTCGTCTTGCGAGCCCTGGCAAAACCCAGAGCCTGGTCACCATCGAGGATCTGTTGACCGGCTTCGAGGCTCGCTTTGGCCCAGCGGTCGTTTATGGGAAATGGCACGTTGACGTCCACGCCACCGAGAACAAGCGTTATCAGAGACTGGAAGCCCGTGAAGCCGGTGAGCACGTATCCCTCCAGTGGAAGCCCGGTCAGGTCGCTGAAGGTCTGAAACATGGTGTCGGGGCCACCTGTTGCCAACGACGAATTGATCTTCCGTCTCCCGACTCCGGCAACAGGAACATATGAGTCTCGGGGGACACCGATGACCCCCCCACCACCAGCTCCGTCCAACCCGACGAAGTGGATGCTGTCCGCACGCTGTTGGTCGATCGTCTGCCCACGTCGGGCATCTGAACCGACCACTGCCACGAACCGGGGACCTGCGCCGAAGTATGCGGGGACCGAGAGCGATGGCCACTGCCCGCCGACGATTCGCCAACCCGACCCGTCTTCGACGGCGAGAAACAGGTCGTCGCCGGTCTCGACCACGGCCACCTGTTGGCCCAGGAATGTGGCGACGGACGCCGCCCCCGTCTTCGGATACGCCACACCTGGCGTCGGTGTGACCCCGGTTAGGACCGGTTCGGGTGCCGCCGGGGGCGTCGTCACTTCGCCGGTGGCGTATTTGTAGAAGCCGTCGACCACCGCGGTGAGCTCTGGGGGTGCGTCGGTGACCGCCAGTGGGACTGTCGTCGTGGTGGTCGTGGGAGGAAGAGTGGTAGTGGTGCTCGAAGTGGTTGTCGTGGCCTCAGCAGTCGTCTGCGTGGTATCTGTCGCCTCGTCGGGGCTGCAACCTGCGATGACGAGCGACAGGGCTAGGAGAAGAGGTGCTGGGCGTCGGAACATGATGCGGGTACCTGGATCGGGGCTGGCGTTCGCCTCTCCCGCTCAGGGCAGACTATTCCAAGATGTTTGACTATCCGAACTTTCAGGAGCGAAACCTGTCGAACGGCTCCAACTCGATTCCGGCCTCGGAAACGGCAGTCTCGACACGATCCGCCACGGGGGCGAGGTCGCGGCCCCGGTGTGACTTCCAAGGATCGACCGAAAACCTCTCCTCGATCGATCTCAACCTGACTCCGTTGGGGTCTATCGAGTCGAGCTCGTCCCACCCGATCGGCACTGCGACGGAAGCGCCGGGACGCGCACGCAACGACCACGGCACCACCGACGTGGAGTAAGGGGCATTGCGAAGCCAGTCGACGAACACCCGGTCACCCCGCTCCTTCTTCCTGAACGCCAGCGTCATCAGATCGGGGTGGGCGGCCGCCGCCAGGGCGGCCGTGCCTCTCGCCAGACCTGCTGCCTCGTCGGCGGGGAGGGTCGGTTCGGCACGCGCTCGAAGGTGATAGCCGTTCGAACCGGAGGTCATGAGGATCGTCTCGATGTCGAAGCTGGAAAGCACCTCGCTGAGTCGATGGGCCGATTGACGGGCGAGATCGAACCTGGTGGAAGGCGGATCGAGATCCCAGATCAACCAGTCGGACTGCATCTGGTTCTCGATAGTCGAAGGCGGGGCGTGGAAAGTGATTACCCCCAGGTTGGCGAATGCGGCGATCGCCTGCTCCCCGAGCACGACGGGGTAGTTGGTGGTGCCGCCACCCTCCTTGGGCACCTCGATTCTCGCGATGAGATCGTCTGAGAAGTGTTCGGGAGCGTTCTTCTGCATGAATCCTTTGCTCCCGGTCCCCTTGGGGAACCGTTCCACCGTCAACGCCCGATGGAAAACGAAAGGCAACATCCGGCCGGCCACGGTCTCGTAGTAGGCGACGACCTCACCCTTTGTGATCCCATCCTCCGGGAATACGACGCGGTCGGCGTGACTTACCTCCACGAGGTCAGCCTATGCCGTCCCGGGAACCACCAGATCGATCACGATGGCGGCGTGATCGCTCCCCTCCACCGGCGCGATCTCGACCTTCGTCGACTCGACACCAATGCCAAAGACATGGTCGATGCGGAGCACCCTTGGCCAGCGGGGCCGCCATGCCCACGTCGGGGGCGGATCGGGGTCGGCTGCCAGCACCAGATCCTCGAACTGGGAGGCCATGCGTTTGTATACAGGCCAAGCTGGCGAGGCGTTGAAGTCGCCCGCCACGACGATCGGGGGTTCGTTTTGACCCACCCACTCCAACAGCCCGTCGAGTTGGGCTTCCCGATTCCTGGCCGTCACCCACCATGGGAAATTGATTGGATTCTGCAAGTGGACTCCGGCGAGACGCACCGGGCCATCCGTCGTCTCGAGTTCGGCGTAGGTCCCATGGCGGCCCGGCATCCAGATGTGGCCGAACACCACCGGGAACCGCGTCGCGATTCCGCGACCCGCGAAGCGGAGCGCGGGTCGCAGCCCAAGGTTCGGAAATCGCTCCGCCACGACCCCAGCCGCCTCTGCGGTCAACTCCTGAAAGACGACGACATCGGGGGAGTAGCTATCCAACATGGCGGCGAATGCTCGGAGGTCGAGTCTCTCATGAAGCAGGTTGGCGGTCAGCAGGCGAAAGGCCACGGTCGGGGCACGGTAGGCACACACGTATCGGTAGCTTGACCGCACGTGAGCGACACCGCCCTCCTCGATGATCCTCAACGCATGGCGAGGCTGCTGACCTTCGGGGGCACGATTGGCATTGCTCCGTTACCGCCGAACCGGGGCGGCTGACTCTCGATGACGGTGAACGAACACGGACAGCCGGTTGGCCCCCCTCTCGGGGTTTGGTCAGCTCCCCCGTTCCCACCGGGAGCGGCACTCGTCGGCAGGACTGTTCGTCTCGAGGTGCTCGACCCGCAGAGCCACGGGCCTGGTTTGTGGGAGGCCCTCCGCGACGCACCTGCTTCGACATGGACCTACATGTCATTCGGGCCGTTCCACGACTACGACGAATTCGAGGGAGCCCTCCAGGGAATTCTCGCTCCTGCAGACTGGATCCCATACGCCGCGATCGTCGACGACACACCTCTTGGTTTCGCCTCCTATCTCCGGATCGAACCACATGCGGGTTCGATCGAGATCGGCTCGATCACGTGGTCGCCGCCGATGCAGAAGACCACTGCCTCGACTGAGGCACTGTTTCTGATGCTCGACCACGTCTTCGATCTCGGCTACCGACGTTGCGAATGGAAGTGCGACGATCTGAATGGGCCTTCGCGGGCCACAGCACTTCGGTTGGGATTCACTTACGAAGGCACCTTTCGCAAGGCGACGCACTACAAAGGACGTAACCGGGACACTGCCTGGTACTCGATGGTCGACGACGAGTGGCCCGATGTCCGCCGGAGCTTCCACGACTGGCTGTCTGAGGCAAACTTCGACGAGAAAGGACGACAGATGAGGTCACTTCGAGAAATGATGGCGCGATGAGTCTTGGATTCGCCCTTCTCAGTGCCCAGTTGAACCCTGGAGAGAGCGACTGGTCACGTGTCTACGAGGAGACCATCCGTCTCGCCGTCGAGGCAGAACGGCTCGGATTCGGATCGGTGTGGACCACCGAGCACCACTTCGTAGACGACGGGTACATGCCATCTCTTGCGGTGGTCAGTGCCGCCATCGCTGCGCAGACCTCGACGATCGAAGTCGGCACCGGCGTTCTCCTCGCTCCACTCCATCATCCCCTTCGTCTGGCCGAAGATGCGGCAACCGTGAGCCTGCTCAGCCGCGGTCGGTTCACCCTTGGGGTCGGTCTGGGATGGAGCACGACCGAGTTCAGCGGTCTGGGGGCGCCGATCCGTAAGCGTGGCAAGGCGATGGAGGAGATCCTCCAAGTCCTGCCCAAGGCATGGTCGGGCGAGGTATTCCGCCACCAGGGCGAGGTGTACGACTTTCCCGAGTTGGCTGTGAGACCCAAACCCACCGCAAAGATCCCGATCCTGATTGGTGGTGGCGCGGAGGCTGCGATCCGGAGGGCGGCCCGCCTCGCCGACGGGATCTTCGCCAACGCACCTCGTGACCAGTTCCTCCAGCAGGTCCACTGGATCGTCGACGAGTGTGAACGTGTGGGGAGAGATCCGGCCGAGATGCGCATCGTCCATTACTCCGTGATGCTTCCCGGCGACAACGAAGACGAAGCAATCGACAGATACGGACGACACCTCTGGCAGATGATGTGGAAGTACTCCGACATGGAGGCATCCACGACACGAAGCGGGCCACCACCGGAGTCACCGCCGTACGACGAATCGAGACGCGAGCGGTTGCTGGCCCGGGCCACCATCGCAGGGACCGGGGACCAGATCGTGACCTATCTCAACGAGATCAGAGAGGCCTGCCAGTTGCCTGTCGAATTCGTTGCCCGCAGTTACTTCCCCACCCTCCCCTACGAACACCAGGTCCAATTGATGTACCACCTGGCCGAAGAGGTGGCACCCCACATCTGATTCCGCCCGGACTGGGTGGATAGACACCTGATTTCCGGCTGTCTATCTACCCGGCACCGTTTGAGGGGTGCTTTGCCGGCTATCCACCACGTCCATGAGGACGATCAGAGCCGCCAGCGTTAGTAGGGCGACCCAGGCCTGTGTCCTCGACACGATCGGTGTGACGGCGAGCGCTATCAGCGCGACTATCACACGCGCCAGCACGGCCGAACCGACTCCAGCCCGTGCTGCCGCCCCAGCGAGACCACCGGTGAACAGGGCAATGCCGACAGTGAGTGCAAGGGAAGCTCCGGTGGTCAACGGCTCGTTGGGATGTGCGATCGCCTCTTCGAATGCGACCGCGACACCGATGACACCGGCGACCACAGGTGCATGCCAGAACGAGAACACATCTCGGGCAAACGTACCGAGACGCTCTCCTACCCGTTCCTGCATGGCTTCCTCGAGCCGGGAGTGAAGCGTTCCGAAGTACGTCCACCAGAGAGCGCAGGTGGCCAACACGGCGGATCCGACGGTGATGGCGAAACCAAGGTCTCGATTCGCCTCACTCGAAGCGACTCCAGCGGCGATGAGAGACTCGCCCAGAGCGATTATCACGATCAGCCCGTGTCGCTCGGCGAAGTGGGCAGGCTCGAGGACCCACTCGCCGCGAGCAGCGACCGTGGCTGCGATCAGGTCGGCGGCGAAAGCCCCCGCCCACCACCAAACCCGGGCGTCCGGATCAGCGAAGCCTCCGATCATCACCAGTACGAGACCTGCCTGTGATGCGACCGACCAGAGTGTGACCGTCATCCGTTGATCCGAAGAGACCACCCACACCTGCAGGGCCAGTCCGATCATCCGAACCAGCACGTAGCTGATGGCGAACCAAAGTCCGGCATCCGCGAAAGCGTCGGGTACCGCTTGTGCCATGAAGAAGGCAACCGCAGCCGCCAACAAGGTCGGGATCCGGACAAGCGAGTGTTCGGTGTCGGCCAGGTTCAGGGTCCATGTGAACTGTGTCCACGCCCACCACACCAGCCAAAACAGGAGACCGGTCTTGGTCAGGCCACCCCATGTCAGATCGTGGGCCAGAAACGCTGTGAGCTGGGTGACCGCAAAGACGAAGACCAAATCGAAAAACAGTTCGACGAATGTGGCTCCCTGCGCGACCTCGGCACGAACCCTGGACACGGCGAGGAGGCTAGACCGCTTTTCTATACCAAAATCTCCTCCGGGCGGAACACTGATGGATCGGGCGTCGTCACCGACCTCGGCCTAACTTGACGACAATGAACCCGAGAAGGATCGCCGACGAGTTTCTCGCCACCGATGGTCACTCAGTGCTGGCCGACTTCGCCTCGCTCCTTCAGATTCCGAATGTCACGGGGAACGTTCAAGACCTACGGCGCAATGCCACAGAAATCGCTGATCGATTCACTGCTCGTGGGGCGACCACGGAGGTGATCGAGATCGACGGGGCGAGCCCGGTGGTGATCGGCGAGCTGCGCACCCAGAAACCAACCGCGACGGTCGGCGTCTACGTCCACTACGACGGTCAGCCAGTCGATCCTGCGAAATGGACATACCCTCCGTTCTCGGCCCAGCTGCTCGATCGTGCACTTCACGAGGAGGGCAAACCGATCGAGATGCCGACAGACCCCGATGACATCGATCCGGAATGGAGGATCTACGCCAGGGGGGCATCTGACGACAAGACCCCGCTGGCCGCGCTCCCTGCCGCCCTCGACGCTCTTTCATCCGCCGGAGCGGCCCGGAACGTCGATCTCGTCTTCCTATTCGAGGGCGAGGAAGAGTCGGGGAGCCCGAACCTGGAGAGATACATGCGAGAACTCTCGCCCCGACTCCAGGCCGACGGCTGGCTGCTGTGCGACGGCCCGGTCCATCAGAGCCGTCTTCCTCAGGTGTCGTTTGGCGCCCGCGGCTACTCCGGTTTCGACCTCACGTTCTACGGGCCGGAACGAGAGATCCACTCAGGTCACTACGGGAACTGGGTGCCCAATCCCGTCTTTGACCTGGTCCGGTTTCTCGCCACCTGCAAAGACGACTCCGGAAGAGTCCTCATCGATGGGTTCTACGACGACACCCATCCGATCTCCGCAGAGGATCGAGCCGCAATCGAAGTCCTGCCTGATGTCGGCGACAGCTTGCAGACCGAACTCGGATTCGGCGGTCCCGAGGCGGCCAGCGCCAGCTACCCGGAGCGGCTGATGATCCCCAGCTTCAACATCCGCGGTTTCAACGCAGCCGACACCGGAGACGCTGCGAGAAACGTGATACCTGCAGAGGCGACGGCTTCGGTCGACATCCGGCTCGCCGCCGGCGATGACCCAGACCGGATGGTCGACAGGGTCGCGACACATCTGGAGAAGAGCGGATACGCGGTCCTCGACCGGGAGCCGACACCCGAGGAGCGCCGGACCCACAGGAGACTGGCCCGCCTAGACAGGGCGGTTGGCTACCGGGCCGCCCGGATACCGATGGGTTCGCCGCTGGCCAGCACACTGCTCGACGTCTGCAGCCGGGCAGCTGACGGAGAGGTCGTGGCCTTGCCGACGTTTGGCGGGTCGGTGCCCCTCTATCTGTTCGAGGAAGTGTTGGGATCACAGGTCGCGATCCTCCCCATCGCCAATCACGACAACAACCAACACGCCCCCGACGAGAACCTACGGCTGGGAAATCTCTGGTACGGAGTGCGAATGTGGGCGTCCCTCCTCACCACCGACTTCAGCGAGGTCGCTGGCTCCTCCTGACCCCATATGCGAAAACCTGCGTGGGTTACGCTCAAGTTGGGAATACCCTTGGGCTCAGCTCGGTTCATCAGGTTCCACCGATCCGGTAAGGAAACTCAAGCGCATGCCAGAAACAACACAGACCACTCTCCCCGTACTTCCACTCCACAATGGGGTGGTCTTCCCCCACATGGCCGTGACCGTCCAGGTCTCGAGTGACGAAGGCCGCAACGCCCTCCGAGCTGCCGACAAGACCGGCGGTCGTCTTCTCATCGTGCCCCGTCTCCAGGGGCGTTACGCAACGGTAGGGACGATCGCCATGGTGCAAAGTGACGACGAGGGAAACATCGTTGTCTCTGGCGAGAGCCGCGCCCGCGTCGGCGCCGGCTCGGTCGACGAGACCGGCGCCCTCTGGGTCGAGGCGGAACCCTCCCCCGAAGTCGACCTGATCGACGAAGCGTTGAACGAGCTGATCGCCGAGTACAGAGCGGTCGTCACCGCAGTCCTCGAGAACCGGGGTCTCGGTCGCGTCGCAGAACGGCTGCTCGACATGGACAACCCGTCCCAGCTCGCCGATCTCGCGGTCTACTCCCCTGACCTGAGCCTCGATCAGAAGGTCGAGCTTCTCGAGGCGCTCGACATCCGTCATCGTCTCGGTCTCCTCATCGAGTGGATGCGCGAGGTGCTCGCCGACCAGGAACTGAGACGGAAGGTCCGCGAGGACGCCTCGGAGAGCATTGAGAAGAGCCAGAAGGAGTACATCCTTCGCCAGCAGCTCGAGGCGATCAAGAAGGAGCTCGGTGAGGAGGGAGACATCGCCGGCGAATACCGCACCAAGCTCGCCGAGCGCGATCTCCCCGAGGCAGTCGCCGAGGCGATCTCCAAAGAGATCGATCGGCTCGAGCGGATGAGTGAACAATCACCGGAACACTCATGGATCCGCACATGGCTCGACACGATGTTCGACCTGCCCTGGGGTGTGACAACCGAGGATCGGCTGGATCTCGACGAGGCTTGGGCAGTGCTCGACACCGACCACACCGGGCTGCATGACGTGAAGGAACGGATCGTGGAGCACCTCGCCGTTCGGAAGTTGCGAAAGGAGCGTGGACTCAGCGACGAACCCGGCCGTGATGGAGGGACGATTCTGCTTCTGGTCGGCCCACCAGGAGTGGGCAAGACTTCCCTGGGCGAGTCGGTCGCCCGCGCTCTCGGCCGCAAGTTCATTCGGGTCGCTCTGGGCGGCGTCCGTGACGAGGCCGAGATTCGCGGGCACCGGCGAACTTATGTCGGTGCCCGACCGGGCAGGATCGCCCGTGCCCTAACCGAGGCGGAGACCATGAACCCCGTCTTTCTCCTCGATGAGATGGACAAGGTCGGGAACGACTGGCGCGGTGACCCTTCGTCGGCTCTGCTCGAGGTACTCGACCCTGCCCAGAACCACACGTTCCGTGACCACTATCTGGAGGTGGATCTCGATCTCAGCGAGGTGATGTTCATCGCCACCGCCAACGTCCTCGAGACGATCCCGGGACCACTGCTAGACAGGACGGAGGTCATCCGTATCGACGGGTACACCGACCGGGAGAAGGTCGAAATCGCGCGGGACCACCTGCTTCCCCGTCAGCTGCGCAATGCCGGTCTCGAGCCAGAAGAGCTGAGTATCAGCGAAGTTGCCCTGGCCACGATCGTCGATCGTTACACACGCGAGGCCGGAGTCAGGAATCTGGAGCGTGAGCTGGGCAAGCTGACCAGAAAGGTCGCCACCAACATCGCGGGCGGCAAGACCGATCACGGTGTGGTGTCCGTCGATGACGACGACGTGCGCGACTACCTGGGCAAGCCCAGGGTTTGGAAAGACGAGGCGTCGGACAGGACCGATGTGCCCGGTGTGGCCACCGGTTTGGCGGTCACGGGCGCGGGTGGCGACGTTCTCTTCATCGAGGCGACATCGATGGAAGGCGAGCGTGGCCTCACTCTCACCGGCCAGCTAGGAGATGTGATGAAGGAGTCAGCCCAGATCGCACTCTCATACGTGGAGGCTCATGCCGACGAGCTCGGCATCGACTCCGATGCCCTCAAGGGTCGCTACCACCTCCATGTCCCGGCCGGCGCCATCCCCAAGGACGGCCCGTCTGCGGGCGTCGCCATGCTCACCGCCTTGGTATCGCTTCTATCCGAACGCAAGGTGAAGGGCACTGTTGCCATGACCGGTGAGATCACTTTGCAAGGGAAGGTTCTGCCGATCGGTGGTGTCAAGCAGAAAGTGCTCGCCGCCCATCGGGCCGGTCTCAGCGAGGTGATCGTCCCTCGACGCAATGAACAGGACCTCGACGACGTCCCCGAACAGGTCCGCGAGGACATGACCTTCCACATCGCCGACACCGCCGCCGACGTCCTGGCTGTCGCCCTGACCTGAGCGCGCTGCCGCAGCGTCTAAATCGGATCGGTCAAAAGACGAGACGGCCCTCGGTCTCCTCGTCCACGAACCGTCCGGTGGTGACGAAGCCGAGATCCTCATAAAAGGGGCGGGGTGACCCGATTCCTTCCTCCCAGCTGGTGCGAAGGGTCGTGTCGCCCCGCTCCTTGCAGACCTGGACGACCATTTCGATTACCCGGCGCCCGATTCCCCGTCGCTGGTGCATCCGATCTATGAGGAGCCGCCACAGGTACGGTTCGGAATGGTGCTCGCTGGAGAGTGCGAGCATCACGAAGCCGGCCATCTCGCCATCGGCCAGCACACCCCGCATCCATGGCACCACCGGTGCTCCATCCACCACCTCGGGGAACAGGGCATCGCTGTACGACCACAA
>DASTBQ010000044.1:0-30271 GCA_035711995.1 Acidimicrobiia bacterium
CAGACTCTGAGCACGATCCGACCGGTTTTGCTCTTGGAATGCGAGCCTTCGCTCCAGGATGACCCTGAGTCCTGGGCTGCTGGGTGGGTGGCGACACTCCGCACGGCCCGTTATGACCTCTTCGGGCTCGACGACAGGCCGATACCGCTCACCGCAGAGACATTGCTTGCGATTGCGCCACGAGGCGCAAGTGTTGACCTGCTGGCCAAGCCGAGAGCGGACGCAAACAACTCCTAGTCGACCCACCAGGTCAGATGAAGCGCAGCTTGCGAGCCGCGAATGCCGCCATACGCACGAGGAGAGCACCGTGTCTCCAACGATGGATGTTCGTCGTCCCATATCGACGTTGTCGGTACCGGATCGGGATATCAACGATCTTCAAGTTGAGTTTCGCCGCTCCGAAGAGGAGGTCGAAGTCACCGAAAGGGTCGAAGTCGCCGAAGTACGATCGGTTCGCCGCGATCTCGTCGTATGAGTCTCTGGTGAGCACCTTGGTGCCGCAGAGCGTGTCTTTGACGGGCTGGCCGAGTAACCACGTGAACGTCATCCCGAACAACTTGTTGCCCAGATAATTCAGGAAGCGCATCGCCTCGTGCTCCATCGGATACACGAGGCGTACCCCGTTCGCGAACTCGCCGGCCCCTGTCGTGAGTGCCTCGAAGAATCGGGGCAGGTCCTCGGGGGCGACAGTCATGTCGGCGTCGAGGATCATCAAGACGTCACCTGTCGCGTAGCCGTACCCGTGTCTCACAGCGTCGCCTTTGCCCCGACCGGGCTGGGTGTACCAGCGGATATCGGGATCGTTCAGATCGTCGACTACCCGCTCGATCACTGCGGCCGTGTCGTCTGTCGAGTTGCCTTCCACGAACACGATCTCGGTTCGGGAGCCCATATTCGGCACACGCTGCAGGAGCTCCTCGATATGGCCCGCCTCGTTGCGTGCCGGAACCACCACCGAAACCGATGCGTCGGGTGCGACGTTGCTTCCATGGCGGAAAGGGTCGGGCCGTGCGACCATGAAATGGGTGAGGGCGAGCCGGGTGAAGGGCCAGAGCTTGACGATCACGCGGTTGAGTAGAGCGCTCAGCATCGGAACCCTTATCGGAAAGAGGATCTCTCCTGATGTCGAGATCTCCTCGAAACCGGCGATCTGCATGAGATTGCGGAGATCGGTGACCGAAAGCCAGTTCTGACGGAGCATCGGCTGTGCCCACCCGAGAGTCCTCCCCAACGTGATTGGTGCTTGCCAGAGCCTGTTGAACACGTTGAGAACAACCCGTGTCCCGGGGTGACACAGGTCGACGAGACGCCCCAGGACCTCCTGTACGTCGAACAGCTCGTTGACGAGGTCGGAGAGAATCACGTAATCGAACTTCTCGTCGAGATGGAGTTCGTGTACGTCGCACTCTATGAACTCGAGGTTTGGGTGACGGTCCCGCGCCAGTGCCACGTTGGCGGAGGAGAAGTCGAAGCCGACACCCCGCTTCGGCTCCAGCGCGGCCAGGAGGTCACCGTCTCCAGATCCCAGTTCGATCACGCTTGCCCCGGGTGGGATCAGGAATCTGAAGATCTGCTGGAGACGGTGGTGGTAATAGCCGGCAGGGGCCGTGTCGGTGCGTTGCGCGTGTTTATCCCAGAATCGGATTCGCTTGGCCTGGTAGTCGAGATAGCCGGGGTCCGTTGTTCGCGCCTCGCCAGAGCTTCTCATTCCTCAACTACCTGAGATCGCCTCGCTGGCGACGACTCCGCGGGTGAGTGTCACCGTTGTCAGCGTAACGATCGCCGGGGTGGGGCGGTGACATCGGTGTCGGTCAATCCAGAGCGAGTGTCGTCTGGTCGAAGACCTTCCCTGTGATGTCGATCGCCTCGACATGAATCGACCCTCCGTCTTGGGTCAGAGCCACGAAGTGATGGAGTTCTTCACCAGCGAGCAGCTCGGGATGATCGGCCGGGCACTCTTCGATGGGGTAGAGCTGTTGTCCGCCACCACCGCTGACTATGAATGTCACCTGCTCGCTCTCAAACCGCTGGAAAGCGTGGTCATGGCCACTGAGCATGAGGAAGACATCATCGTCGAAGGCGGTGACGATCTCCTCTCCGACTCCTTGGGTGTCGCCATGAGTCGAACAGCTGTATGGCGGGTGATGGGTTACCACGATCGTGGGTCGAGAGCTGTCGGCTAGTGCCGCATCCAGGAATGCGGCTTGGTCCTCTGAGTCCGCCTGATTGGAGTCGAGTATGACGATGTCGACGTCTCCCCAGTGCAGGATCGTCCAACGAGGGGGGTCGTCGAACGTCTCCTCGACCACCTCGATCCTCGACTCCGTCTCCACGTCGTGATTGCCCCAGGTTATCCACCACTCCAGATCGGCCTCCTCGACCCATCCATAAGGATGCATGATGAATTCGGCGTCGTCTGACAACAGATTGTCCCCCGTGGTGAGGATGGCTGCTACGTCGTGCTCGTCGGCGAACCGTTGCATGGCGCCGGCGACCGCCCCCTGAGGGGCTGTGCCAGTGCCCCAATCGCCAACTACCAACAGCGTTTCTCCTGAGACACCTGGAAATGAACTCGTTGTAGTGGGATCGACGGGAACTGAAGAGGTGGTCGCCGGAAGAGACGTGGTGGTGGCTTCCGAGGTCGTGGTGTTAGAGGCTGCATCACCGCCCCCACATGCGGCAATCATCCCGATACCCACTGCCAGGCCTGCCAGGTGTCTCAGTCGGATCATGGCTCTCACGCGCCACAAAGGCTACGGGCTCTCCGAAGAAACAGGTTTGGTTCCAGGTCCAGGTGGTTACTGTGCCCGCGGATGTTGGCGCCGACAGCCGCTGTCTTCTCGTTGCTCCTCATAGTCACCGGTTCCGCCAAGGTGAATCGGCCCAGCGACGTGGAGAAGGCGCTTACCTCGCTGGGATTGCCCCGGATCAGAGGCGTGGGGGTTTTGCTCGGCCTCGTGGAGGTGATCGCTGGGATCACCGCACTCTTCTTTCTGAGGATGCTCGTGGTCCAGGGACTTCTCTACGCCGGATTTGCAATCTGGGTCTTGGTAGCCCTTCGATCAGGAGCACCGTTGACTAGCTGTGGATGTTTGGGACGCGACGACACCCCGCCAACAGTGGCGCACATCACACTGAACGTGCTTGGTGCGTTGGTGAGTTTCGGCGCCGCAGCGGGCGATCCCCTCGACCTCACTCTGGGAACAGGCGGCTTCGCCACCGGGGCGGCCATTCTGGTCGGGGTGTTTCTCGCCTATGTGATACTCACCGATGCCGCTGCGCTCAGCGGAGTTCGCCGCAGATGACTCGGCTTCTGGAGCGAGCGACACGAATCGTGTCGCCACCAACAGATCGCCCGCGACGGGACTTCCTATCGAAGTTCACCATGGCGGCCACCGCCCTGCTGGTCGCTCCACTCGACTTCGTGCTCCGACCAAACACTGCTTATGCCGCGGTCTGTGGACCTCTGCCCGGCTGCAACGACGGCTACTCGGGATTCTGCTGCTCGATAAACCGAGGCATCAACAACTGTCCTCCGGGGCACTTCGTGGGCGGCTGGTGGCGCGCCTCGGGGTCTTCTTACTGTCTGGTCGACGGTCAACCCTCATCGCGTTATTACATCGACTGCCATCCACGATGCTCATGCGGATGTGGTGGATCGGCGTTCTGCAGTTCCTCGTGCTGGTCCTGTTCCTGCCAATGTCCCGACACGGGGACTTGCGATCAACGCCACGTCTGTTGTGCAGTCTTCCGTTACGGGCAGTGCAACACAGACGTCGGCTGTTCCGGACCTGTGACCTGTCGAGTCGTCACCTGTGTCCCGCCTTACCAGCTGTTCGACTCTTGTAGTTCGACACTGCGGGTCGACAACGCCACTGCCAACCAGACCGCACCTTGCCTGGCGGGTCAGCCATGACCGCGGTGTATGCGGCTGTGACCGTGCTGACCCTGGTCGTGCTCTTACTCGGAATCCTGGTGGTCGGGCTGCTCCGCAGCCATGCCGACATCCTCCAACGTCTCGAGTCAGTTGGTGCGGGGTTGGAAGGCGCACACGATCACGGAGGGCACGAATCGCAAATCACCCTCACACCCAGGACGACTGCTCGGGTTGCCGATCGTCAGGTGACCGGTGTGACCCCGAGTGGCGAGCCCGTCGTTCTTTCGCTCACAACAGGCACGGATCCCACCCTGGTTGCATTCCTCAGTACTACTTGTTCCACATGCACACCGTTTTGGGAGGGTTTGGAATCGTCTCTCATGTACTTCGGAGGGCATCGACACCGAATAGTCGTCGTCACTCTCGGAGAGTCCGAAGAGAGCCCGACCCGGGCTCAGAGCCTTGCCAGGCCGGGCCTGGACGTCGTCATGTCCTCCTCAGGTTGGAGCGACTTCGAGGTGCCCGGAGCCCCGTACTTCGCCCTGTTGGAGCCAGGGACTGGCCGTGTGTTGGGGGAAGGGTCCGCCATGACCTTCGAGTCGCTCGAGGAATTCCTCACAGATGCGACGAACGACCAGAAATGGGATCTCGCCCATTCCGACCTCCCTGGAGATGAAGAGAACCGAATCGACGCCGAGCTCAAACGTGCCGGGATCCTGCCTGGGGATCCCAGGCTCTACCACACCACGGGGGAGATATCCGAGGACGGCCCCGATTGATCTCCGTCGCCTTGCTCGCGCTTTCGGTCCTCGTGGGTTTTCGATCGAGCTGGTCGCCGTGAGGGGAGTCGATGCTGTCCAGCATCACCCCGCTGGGTCAGCGGGGACGGGGAATGTCTTGGGCCCGGACCGTTGTGGCTTTCTGGGTAGGAGCATTGATCGCGGGCGCGGTCGTGTTTGGCTTGCTCGGTTGGATCGGAGAGTCGATCGGCATCGACAGACTCAACCCTTGGTACACGATTGGCTTGCTCGTGGCCGCGGGCTCGCTCGATCTCGCCGGAGTCAAGCCCCCGGGTCTCCATCGCCAGGTCGACGAGGATTGGCTGGGCCGATATCGCGACTGGGTAGTCGGACTCGGATTTGGTGCTCAACTCGGTGCCGGATTCGCCACCATCATCCCTTCCTTCGGGACCTGGGCCATGTTGCTGGTTGCTCTCGGGATCGGGTTTCCGTACGCGATGTTCATAGGAATCGCTTTCGGGGCGGGTCGCAGTCTCTTGCTCTTCTCCACACGCTCGGTGCGATCGACCTCCTCGCTCGCAGATCGGATGCGACGGTTCACCCATGCTGAAGATGCGGCGCGTCGTGCCGCTCTCGCCGGATACGCGACAGTTCTCGTTCTGATGGTCGTTGTGAATGTCACTTGATTGGTTCCCCGAAGAGATAGAGCCCCGGCCCATCGAACGCAATGGGGTCCGGGTCGCGGTGCCGCCCGGTTGGGAGGGGCGCATCAGCCAGCAACTCGACTCTGGCGAAGGTGAGATCACGACTCAGGTGGTCCACGCGGCGACGATCCCTCTCACCGGTCAGCGGGCCGACTATGGCGGGGGCGTCGTGGAGCGTCTCGGGCGAGACGACATTTTCATCTCGCTCGTCGAGTTCGGCCCGGACGAGGCCGATACCGCACTCTTCAAGACCGTCGATCAGCTCCCATCGCTCGATGTTGCGATGTTCCACCGCAACCAGTTGCAGCGCAGAATCAGAGGACAGGCAGGCGTCCAGCATTTCTTCACCTACGAGGGCCGCCCTTTCTGTCTCTACGTGGTGCTGGGTTCGGTAGCACGCGCACCCGAATTGGTGGCCAAGGCCAACGAGATGCTCGCCGGGATCGCCGTAGCGCCATGAAACGGGTCCTGGTGGCCGGTGCTCTGCTGGCGGGTCTGGTTGTCGCCGGTCCGGCTCAGGTAGATGCTTCCGGCGAGGCCGTGATCTATCTACATCCAGATTCGGCGGACCGCTACCGGCCAGCAATCGATCTCGGGGGATCGGTCTCGATCCTGGCAAACATCAATTCGATCACACCGCCGGCAATGTCGGCTGACGGCGGCTGGGTCGCCTTCTCCGGGGCTCTCGGCAACGGTTCCCTCGCCAACTACGCGATCTACAAGGTCCGCACCGACGGGTCGGGACTCACCCAACTGACGACGGGTTCGTACGGCGAGTTCGACCCGTCATGGGCTCCGAATGGGCAGTCGATCGTCGTCGCCCAGAACCAGGGCGGGAGCATCCTCCCCTCCAACTGTTGCCGTCTCGCTTCGGTGAACGCGACGACAGGAGCGATTACGGGTCTCACTGTCGCGATTGGCGTAGCTCGACCTGAGTACTCGTCGACGGGGTCGTACATCGTGTACGACACACCGCGGGGCGTGTACCGCATTTCCCCATCAGGTGGCGTTCCGACTCTTCTGGCGATCGGTGGTTACGACGCCACCACTTCCCCGTCCGCGACCCGAGTCGCTTACATCGCTCGCGGATCCACGTACAACGAGATCCGCACCGTATCGTCGAGCGCTGGCTCGGCCTCAGTCGTCTACCAGACCGCGGGACAGATAGAGGGTTTGTCCTGGGACGGTGATCGCATCTTCTTCCTCGAACACACCGGTCTGGGCTATGACGGCCGCAAGAACGTGACAATGCGCAGCATCCCCTCCTCAGGTGGCCCGTCCAAGATCCATCGCTCCTTCTCGACCCACATCGTCGGTCTCAGCCCGGTCGCCGACAACGACGAGTTGTTCTTCTATCGGGACGACGGTCTCTTCCGCTTCTACCAGATTCGCCCCGACGCCTCGCTACCCAGCCCGATGCTGGCCGGGAGTGGCTACACGACTGACTGGGGCTCGATCACTTCGGTTGACCTCGACGGCGACACTCAGGACGAGATGTTCTTCTACAGGGAGGACGGTCTCTTCCGCTACTACGACGTGAAGACCGACGGGCGCATCGGCAGCCCACTTGTCGCCGGTGATGGCTACACCACAGGATGGGACTCGATCACATCCATCGATCTCGAGGGTGACGGTCAAGACGAGATGTTCTTCTACAGACAAGATGGTCTGTACCGGTACTACGACGTGAGGTCGAACGGCAGCTTGCCCTCTCCGCTCCGGGCGGGCAGCGACTACTCCTCTGGATGGGATGTGATCGAGGCCCTGGACGCAGATGGCGACGGTCAGGATGAGATCGTGTTCTATCGGTCGGACGGCCAGTTCCGCCTGTACGACATCTCGGCGTCGGCCCACATCAGTTCACCGATTCAGACCGGGGACTATGGATCCGGTTGGGCTTCGATAGCTGCGGTAGATCTCGACGGGGACGGGACCGACGAGCTGTTCTTCTACGGGCCGTCCGGCTCGTTCCGCTACTACGACGTATTGCCGAACGGAGCACTGGGAGGTCTGATCAGAGGTGGGACCGGCTATACGACCGGTTGGTCGACCATCACGTCGATCAATACCACCCCTGGTTGATGACGATGACCCGGCTTGCGATTCTGGCTCAGGGTGCCCGAAGGGCAGCCGATACATGAAGTAATGGGAGCTATTGCGAAACGCTTCGTCGCCCCGCTCGTCCTGGCCCTGGCTGTGGGGCTGACAGGCGCAACCCCCGCACACGGCGCGTGGGACGACGTCGTCTTCGAGGGCTCGGGCTGGGGTCATGGTGTCGGGCTTTCCCAATGGGGTGCTCTCGCCATGGCCAACAAGGGCAAGACGTACCAACAGATCCTGGCCCACTACTTCAAGGGCACTTCGCTGCAGCAAGTCGCTGCCGACACGACGCTCTGGGTGAACCTGGAGCGCAACTTCAGCTCGAGGACCCTCCAGGTGGACCACACTGACGGTCATCCGGGTACCGACGTCAGCATCAGCGGCGGTGTGGGAACCATCGTCGCCAAGCAGGGCTCATCGATTGTGATCGAGCCAGTTGGGGTCGAAGGCGCCGGTGGCTGCCGTCTGACCGTCAACAACCCGGGAGCGGCGCCCATCGTGCGTGATGACCCTTCCGGCTGCACCGTCGACTTCACGTGGTATGGATGGACGACAGGGGCGAAGCCGACGACAAAGGTCAGGATCGGTGGCTGCTATCAGTCAGATTGGCAAACGCCCACCGGCACGGTGTCACGCCCCTGTGAATACGCCTACGGCATGCTCCATCTCCGCTGGGGAAATGGTGGTTTCGACCTGTCCGCCGAGATGCTCATCGACGATTACGTGCGTGGAATCTCCGAAGTCCCATATACCTGGTCCAATGCCGCACTGCAGGCGCAGGCGGTGGCAGCGCGCAGCTATGCCGAGGCGCGACGAGTCACCAGGACGAGCCTGGCCAGCAATACCTGCGACGGGTGGTGTCACGTCAGAGACACCACCGCAGATCAGCGTTACGTCGGCTGGGGTCATTACAACGCAGGGATCTGGTCAGGGGTCACCAACTCGACTTCCCTACAGGTGCTCACTCATCCGGCATCCAGTCTTCAGGGCGACGTCATAACGGCCTACTACTCGTCCAGCTCCGGAGGGGCGACCGAGTTCGGTCACGCCGTCGGGTACTCCAACGGACCGGTCGAGTGGCTCACATCGGTCGACGACAGTTGGGCGATAGATGGATCAGTGAACAACCCGAATCGCTCGTGGTCGGTCGTCAAAACTGAGTCCGCGGTGGCCGGTCTCCTCGGATGGGACTATCTGACATCGGCACAGGTCGTCGAGACGAGACCGGGTTCGGGCAGTGCGGCAAAGGTCGAGTTCCGGGGCATGAAGTCCGGCAGCGCGGTGTCCGCCGTCCAAACCAGCCAATGGGTCGTTACCAACATGGGTCTCAAATCCCACTACTTCGACGTGAACTTCCGACTGCCTGGTGAGGAGATGTTCTTCTACAACCAGAACGGATCTTTCCGTTACGAGGACGTGAATCCCGACGGAAGTCTTGGTGTTCCGATCCTCACTGGTTCCGGCTACACGTCTGGTTGGCGGGCGATCACCGCCGTCGACCTGGAGGGCGACGGGACCGACGAGATGTTCTTCTACCGGGGCGATGGGCTATTCCGCTACTACGACATCAAAGCCAACGCTTCGATCGGCAGCCCGATCGCGGCCGGTAGCGGGTACACCACAGACTGGGATGCGATCACTGCCGTCGATCTCGACGGTGATGGGCAAGACGAGATGTTCTTCTACCGCACTGATGGACTGTTCCGCTATTACCAGATCAAGCCGAACGGTCAGATCGGGACCCCGATTCTGGCTGGGTCCGGATACACCAAGGGTTGGGACTCGATCGCGGCCATCGATCTCGACGGAGATGGGCAGGACGAGATGTTCTTCTACCGCAAGGACGGTCTGTTCCGCTATTACGACATCAAGTCTGACGGTCGGATCGGTTCGCCCATCCTGGCTGGTTCTGGCTATACGAGTGGCTGGGACGCGATTTCGGCTGTGGACCTGGACGGCGACGCCCAGGACGAAATCTTCTTCTACCGGGCTGACGGGCTCTACCGCTACTACCAAATTGGCTCGAACGGCAAGATCGGCTCACCCATCAAGGCGGGTGACACCTACTTCCACAACTGGTCGTCCGTCACATCCATCGAACTCGACGGCAATTAACCAGATCCCGATGGGCTTCGGTTACACGCGTCCACCGAATTAGACTCGGTCCCTCCGTCCGGTCCCTATTCACCCATGACTATCGCGAACCAACCCGAGTCCGCACCGCTTATCACAAGACGTGCTGGTCGGCTCGGGCTCCCACCACTCGACAACTACTTCGCCGAGGCATGGCACTACCGCGTGTTCGCCTATCACTGGTCGAGGGCGGATCTCAAGTCACGCAACTTCGAGACTCTGCTGGGTCGGGTTTGGCTGGTGCTCAACCCCTTTCTCTACGGTCTCATCTATTTCGTCTTCATCGGGATCATCGGCGGTGGCGGCCTGGGAAGCACAACCCAGCTGGCGTTCATCGTCGGCAATCTCTATATCTGGTCCTTCTTTTCGGGGACCATCTCTACCGGTGCGGGATCGATACAGGGAGGGGCAGGTGGGATCCTCGCCCAGTCGGCGATACCCCGAATCATCCTCCCCTTTGCATCGACACTGACCTCGGCCCAACTCTTCTTCCGGTCCATGCTGGCCTACGTCCCGCTGCATATCGTGGCGAACCGCGGGTTTCACATCGAGATGCTGTGGATCCCCGTCCTCGTGGTGCTCACCGGCCTGTTCGGTTTCGGTCTGGCCCTGTTGATGGCTGTGCTCAACATGTACTTTCGCGATGTCTCCCGTCTCCTACCTCACATGCTCCGGCTCTGGTTGTACCTGTCACCGGCCATCTGGGTCTACACGACTGTTGGTGGTGACACCACACTCGACACGCTGGCTCGGCTCAACCCGGCCTACTCGATGATGACGGCTTGGACCATCGCTCTAGGCGGTCCCCTGGCCGAGACCCCCGACATCACCAGTCAGATCATGATCACCGCTACATGGGCGGTCGCCGTCCTGATCATCGGTTTCATGATCTTCGTTTCCAGGGAGGACGACTTTGTTGTCAGGAACTGAAGCCGTCCAGGTCCGAGATCTCTCGGTGGCCTACACCACGATGATCGAGGTGCCGCACAACCAGCGACGCCGGTTCGGGAGGCGAACCCGCACACGGGACATACGTGCACTCGAGAACATCGACCTCGACATCCCCGCCGGGAAAGCGATCGGACTCATTGGCGGGAACGGAGCCGGCAAATCGACCTTGCTCAAGACGATCGCAGGGGTTCTCAAGCCTTCCAACGGAGAAGTGAATTTGTGGGGCAGACCGTACCTACTCGCCCCAGGCATGGGTTTCAATCGACGTCTCTCCGGTCGGGAGAACGTGGTACTTGGCGGGCTAGCAGCCGGCATGACGATGGCGGAGGTTCAAGAGAAGCAAGAGTCGATAATCGAGTTCGCCGACATCGGCTCCTTCATAGATTTGCCCACGACTACTTATTCGTCGGGCATGTTCGGCCGACTAGCTTTCGCAGTCGCCACCCATGTCGATGCTGAGATCCTCCTGATCGATGAGGCGCTCTCCGCAGGTGACGCCGGGTTCCGCGACAAGGCGGTTGCCAAGGTGCGGGAGATGTGCGACGCGGCGGGGACCATCATCGTCGTCTCCCACTCCACTTCACTCGTGTCCGAGATCGCGACGGACGCAGTCTGGTTGCATCAGGGATCGGTCCGTAGGAAAGGTCAGGTCGGTGAGGTGGCTCAGGAGTACAAAGACTTTGTAGCAACGAGCCGGGAGCGGGCTCAGCTCTCACAAGACGCATAGTGGCCAAGCCCCATCTCCTGTACGTCGCCTTCTTCTTTCCGCCATCACGATCCTCCGGCGTCTATCGAGCACTGGCCACGGTGCAGGCCTTCGTTGCAGGGGGGTGGGACGTCACGGTGCTCACTGCCGACGAGAGGTTCTTCGAGTTCGAGATCGGTTCCGTAGACCGCAGTCTTCTGACATCGATCCCTGACGGGGTCGAGATCGTGAGAGTCCCTTTCTCGTTCCAACCTGCAGGATCGTCCGTTCGTCTTCAGGACATGGGCTGGATACAAGGCAACCTCCCCGTTCTGAGGTCGGGGATCCGGCGCAGACTCAGGAGAGCCCGAGAAGCGGCGGACATCTTGCGTGGCAGGTCTGCTCTGTCCTACCAGATGGACGACAGGTATCTCTCATGGATCGAGCCGGTCGTGGCCGAGGCCGTACGGTTGGGGCGGCGGCGTCCATATGACCATTTGCTTGCGACAGGCAATCCCTACTCGTCGTTCGAAGCCGCCCGCGTCGTGGCTTCCCTGATGGATGTTCCATTCACGATCGACTATCGGGATCCATGGGCTTTTGATATGAGGACGGGCTCGAAGGCGAAGCTGTCGGTCCCGACGTTGGCTGCAGAGAAGCGAATCATCGACCACGCATTCGCATGTATCCAGGTCAACGAGGCGATTGCGGCTGCCTATTCAGATCTGTATCCGGACATCGCCCCCAAACAGCACGTGGTCGTCAACGGGTTCGACACATCGAGTATCCCGAGAGTTCGGGCACCCCGTGACGGAGCGTTGCGCTTCGGGATGCTGGGAACAGTCACCGATCTATGGCCCTTGGCCGAGCTCTTCGAGGCGTGGCATCAGGTCAGGTCGGTCTTGCCTGAAGGATCATCGCTTCGACTCGGTGGACATCTCGGCTACTTCGAGAGGAGCGCCGAGCAACTGCTCTCCAGTTTCCCCAACGTGGAAGCAGGTTTCGAATACGTCGGCCCGGTGAGCAAAGGTGCCGTCGCCGACTTCTATGGCGATCTCGATGCGGTGATAGTCGCTCTGTTTGGTGGTCCGATGGTGACCGCCGGCAAGATGCTCGAAGTCGGCGCCCTTGGTCTCCCCGTCGTGTGTATCCAGGATGCGGACGGAGGAGCCCGCCGATTCTATCGTGATCATCCGCTGGCTATCGGGGTTGATCCCGATCCGAACCAGATCGCGGACGCAATCTCCAGGGCTGCCGAAATGTGCCGCACGATCACAGTCGAAGAGCGACTCGCTGTTCGGTCCGCCATGGCCGGCTACGAGAGGTTGGCTTCGATGCGGCGCATGGTCGACCTGGTGGAGTCGGCAAATCTGCCGAACCGCGAGGTGATCGATGCCTGAGTCAGTCATACCTCTCGGCCAGATAGCCGCGTACATTCCCGACTCAGACTGGGTTCTGATCTTCGGAGGGATTACAGGACAAGGCGACCGCACCGCCCGACGCGCCGTTTTGGCCGCTTTGGAGTTGGGGCTCTCGGTGGTCTGGTTCGACGGGTACACCGTAACTGCGGATAAAAACACGGGTCAAAGGATGCCCCTTGAAACCGACCTGTCGGTCGATCCAGTGACGGTGGTTGACTATTCGGCTGCTGAGAGGTCTCATTGGCTCAATCGGATCGGTGGATCCACCGGCAAAGGGTCGCTCCAGTCGTCCCAGGGGAATGAGCAACCAGCGACAGCAGGAATGGCACGACGTGGCCGGGGGTCACGACGCTCCCTTGGGAAGAGGCTTCAGGCCATGCTGCAGAAGATCCTCCGACGGATATCTCTGGTGTTGCGCGGGATCCTGGGCTGGAACCTGGTCAAGAGCGAGATCGAGGCACTCGCGGGTGGGGCCACCGCACCCAAACAGATCATCTATGGCGATGAGTTCGCCATGACTCAGGCATGGCATGCAGTGAGGATCTGGCCGCAAACCGAGGCTGGCGTACTGGTGGGGCGACGTTGAGAGTCTGTGTCATTTCTCCGTGGTACCCCGACCGGTACTCGGCGTATTCGGGGATCTTTGTGCGGAAACAGGTCGAGGCAGTGGAGGCGCTCGGAGCAGAGGTCTGGGTCGAGAATCCCGAAATCTACCCGGCTCCCCCCGGAAAGGTCCCCCCTGAAGTGTGGGAGGCGCTGCGAGAGCTCGCCAGACGCGACCCGTACGCAGCATTCGACACCAATGGCACGGTGACCAAAGTCCCTTCTCCGGTCCCCTCGCGATCAGGTTACCTGGGGAGGGTCGATGCATTCACCCGTGCCATCAGGCTGAAGCGCGAGGTTCTGCCGGTCGATGTCGATGTGACTCACGCGCACCTAGGAATTCCGACCGGTTTGGCGGCACTCGAGCTGGGTGACAGCCCCATTGTGGTCACAGAGCACCAGTCGACTCTCGAGCGGATGCTCTCGGAGCCGGGAGCCGTTGCACAGTATCGCAAAGTAGTCGAGCGCGCCGACCTGTTCATCTGTGTGTCAGGCCACCTACGTGATCGAATCCTCGCCGCCTGTGGAGATGACCTGGTCGACCGTATCGAGTTGTTGCCCAACATCGTGGACCTCTCTGACATAGAGTTCCGTGTTCGCTCCGACTTTCGTACGTCCAACTGGATCTACGTCGGGTCGATCTCACAACACAAGGGGGTCGAGCTGTTGGTGAGGGCCTTCGAGCGATACCGAAAGGTCAATTCTGCTGCGACGCTGACGATCGTCGGTGAGGGTCCGCACCGCCCTTGGGTCGAGCGGTATGCCTCAGGACGCGGCTTTCGTTCAGCAATGACCGTCACGGGTTCGCTGCCTCACTCGAGCGTCGGCCAATTCCTGGACGCTGCCGACGTGATGGTCCATCTCAGTCCGAGCGAGACTTTTGGTATTGCCTCGCTGGAAGCCATAGGTGCTGGACTTCCCGTGGTGTCTCTCCGCAACGGTGGTGCTCAGGATGCCTGGGGTGACATCGAGTCCGAGGTTGGTGTGCTACTCGATCTTTCAGCAGATGCCGGCGACGTCGTCGACGCCGTGAGCGACATAGGCAGCGGCGCGCTCAAACTCGATCCAGAACGTGCCCGGGCTCGCGTGATTGAGAGTTTCTCCCCAGATGAAGTGGGCAGAAGGCTCTTCGAGATATACCAGAAGCTGGCGTGACTCTGGTCCTCATCCTCAATCGAACTCTTCGTCTGGCGAACGCCATTTCCTACGCAGCTTCCGACGACTCGGGGGAGAAGGTGATCTTGACCGGAGAAACGGCTGATGTCGCTGGGATCGCTCTGCCGCCGGGGACCGAGTTGATGGCGCTCGCTGGTCCGTCCGCGCATCCTGCTGTGTCCGCGCGAATCGTCGGTCGGGCCGAGCATTGGGTCAAGGGTGGATCGGCCCTGGGTGCGCGAGCAAGCCGGTGGCTTCGATCAGCCGAGTGGAGGCTCCGCTACGTGGATCGGCTCAAATCACTGTTCGAGTCCGGGAAGGGACCTGACTCCACATTCGACCAGGTCGACGTCAGTGAAGCGTTGCGGGAGTTGGAGTCCTCCCACGTGATCGAGCAGATAGTCGTCTTCGATCTCTTCGACCTTCCCCCAGCCCTCGCATTCGCCGCGACCCGCGATCTCCCGGTAAAGGTGCGTTGAGCACGTAGCGTTCGAATCACGAGTGAAGGATCGCACACATGATCGATGGCGACGAGACGCCACAGCTAGAAGCGGTGGTCGAGTTCGAGTACCCGGGAGTCGGGCGAATCGAGCTGCACGGTGAGACAGAGGACGAGTACGTATTCGGCCTGATAAAACAGGACAGGCAGTTCTATGAGAGCGACGTCTTGCGTCTGCTGGAGCATCTGGATCTACCGGTTGGACTAGCCGTGGATGCTGGAGCGCACATTGGCAACCATTCGGTCTTCTTCGCCAAAGTCTTGGGTTTGAAGACGGTCTCAGTCGAGCCGCGCCCCGAGTCGTTCGCTCTGTTGCAACGCAACATCCTGGCCAACGGGGTCGAGTCTCTAGTGACAGCCGTCCAAGCGGTGTTGGGGGCTGGTCCGGGCCGAGTCAATCTCGAGCAGCAAATCGACGGAAACACCGGGTCGGTGACCACACGCTATGAAAGTCTGGGAGAGTATGAGGTCCGCCGTCTCGACGACATCGTCGACGGCGAAGTGGTGCTTCTGAAGGTCGATGTCGAGGGGGATGAGCGGGTGGTGTTGGACGGTGCCGAAGAGATGCTGTTTAAGAGCAGGCCATTGGTAGTTGTCGAGGCCCACACAGGTAGAGCCCTCACCGAGCTCGTTGAGATCCTGAGTCCCCTCGAATACGAACCGATAGCTATTGCAGGACGAAGCGACAATTTCGTATTTGCTTCGAGAGCACCGTCTGCACCGATTGCTTTCGAAATGGCACAACGGCGCTCTGAGTTGTTCATGGACCGGCGGCGGGATCAGATTCTCGGCACGGCCATGAGAGGTGTGGCAGCCCAGGTGCGAGGTGTCGACGGCAAGCTTGGCGGTTCGAACGAGCTCATGACACGTCTGCTCACGGTCGAGCAGAGGATGTCACGACTCGATCGAGGTGTGCAAGAGCTGACAGAAGTGGTCTCAACCCAGATGGCGACAACGATCCAGTCTCTGCAGACCGAACTGGAAGATCGTGATCGGCGTGTTGCCGCGTGGCAGAGAGAGTATTCGCGCGTGACGAGATCTCGGGCGCTCCGCACCGCTAACAGGCTCCGAGGGCTTGCTGCCAAGATCGGGCTACCCGGAAGGGCGCCGATCGCCAGCCCTGAGGAGATCGAAGCAATGCTCGACCAAGACGATTGACCGGAACGTCGGCTTCGAAATCCCGGAGGTGGGGTGAGCTGGCCGCGCTGTCGGGTCTCGCAATAGCGCAACCGCTTCTCGGTCTCGTCGGCGAGAACGCGGTATTCGTAGTAGCGCACGACCTCTTTGGGTTGGAAGTTGTTGCCTTCGCAATCGGCGTCGCTTTAGTCCCATGGATTGCAGCGATCGTCGTGGACGAGTCAGCCCGGCTGATCGTGCCCGATTTCTACCCGGTCAGCGGATCGCTAATCCGTGGATGTCTCATCGCTCTCTTTCTCGTTCCGGTTCTTCTAGAGCGGTTGGTAATCGATGTCGTCTTCTCGACGATTCTCTATGTGACGGTGGCGGGACTGGCGACCCTCGTCTGGTTGCGGTGGTCCTCGCTCCGATCGGTCGTGGCTGCGCTTTGGTTCGCGCCCCTGCTCATTGTGTTCTGGTTCGTTGTGCTGTCCGGCGCAAGACCACTCGTTTTCCAGGGGAAGACGGTGGCAGAAGAAGCCACCGGCATGAGCGATGCGTCAGTGGTCTGGATGGTGTTCGATCAGCTTCCTTTGTCCCTTCTGATCGATGAGAGCGGAGAATTGGCGGCGGAGAGGTTCCCCAACTTCGCCAGGCTCGCCAAGCGCGCAACCTGGTTCTCGAGGGCCACAACTATCTCGAGTTCGACAGTCAGGGCGGTCCCCGCAGCTTTGACCGGTCGGTTTCCGACGCCTGGAGCTCTGCCGGTCGTATCCCAGGCTCCGCAGAATCTCTTCACCCTGCTCGCCGGCACGCATGACGTCCACGCTTGGGAGACCTTTACCCAGCTTTGCCCCGACGCGGTGTGTGGGGAGACAATCGAACCTTCTGCACCGGCACTGGTCGTCGATACCGGTGTCGTTGCAGGCCATTTGCTATTCAAGGGGAGTCTGGCGGACGCCCTCTTGCCGCCCATCGACCACGGCTGGAGCGATTTCGGTCGGGTCGGCTCGGTAGACCTCACCATCGAGGGCGAGGCGACCAATCTCGAGGAGGTGGCTGCGCGACGCACTCGTGGTGACGACCGAAAACAAGTCGAGGCCTTTCTCGACTCGATCACGCTTGCGGAGGAGCCGTCCCTGCACTATCTCCACATCGAGAAACCGCATGAACCGATGGTGTTTCTGCCGGATGGGCGGGACTATCCACAATGCGGTTGCTTTGCAGTGGACGATGACGGTCGTTGGCCGCATGGAGCGATGACTGCTCAGCGACTGCAGCAGTATCTGTTGCAGACCATGTATGTGGATACGGTTCTGGGGAAGACACTGGACGCTATCGACAGTTCGAACCGCGCCGATCGTACGTTGCTGGTCGTCATGAGCGACCACGGTGTTTCGTTGCTCCCTGGTAGCTCCAACCGCAGGCTCGAAGCAGCAAACGCCGACGACATCCTTCCCGTGCCGGTCTTTGTGATGGAACCGGGCCAGGACGTCGGCCGACTCGACACCCGGGCGATCCAGCTCCCGTCGATCCTTCCCACCGTCTTGGATCACCTCGGCTTGACCGCCCCTGATCCGATCTTTGACGGAATCAGCCTGCGTGATTCAAACGCTCGGCCACCGTCCCTGGAGGTGATCGACTCGGATCGTAGATTCTCATTGACCGAGGCCCCTGACGCTCGCAAATCGCCACTGATTCCGTGGCTTGACATGTTGTCACCACTGCCCGGGAATCCCTACGCGTGGGGCGCCGGAAGTTCGCTATTCGGCCGGGACGTGTCCGCCGAGGCAGCGGGGAACTCACAACTAGACGTTTCCCTGTCGACGCCACTGGTATTGGAACCAGTCGGCTCCGGTACGGCCCTAGCTCACATCTTCGGAGAAATCCACGGTGCGGATGGCGAGACCGACGTGGTTGCTGCGATCGACGGCGTCGTCGCCGGGTCTGGGACCTCCTTCTTCACCGACCGCTGGGTGGTTTCGGTGATGATCGATCCGGAAATCATTGGTCCATCATCCTCTCGCATCCAACTTTTCGAGCTCGTCGCAGGCGAATTGCTCGAAATCGACGCGACCAGCTGAGGTCTTGTGGTCAATCCGGGTGCATCCCGAAGGTCAGCGGACGACGAGGTCGAGGTCGTGACGACGGGCAAACGCGGACGCCGCGGGTAAATCGAAGAGGTCGAACACAACGATCTGTTGGATTGGATGTCCTCGCTGTTGCTGACCCAGCTCGACATAAAGCGGTGATCGTTCCAGCGCTTGGAAATCGGCGTGTCGCACCGTCTTCGATCGGCGTGTCAGGACGAGTCGATCGAAGTAGCGGAGCCGCCAAGCCACCCGGTTCACAGCTCTGGCAAGCCAGCGAGCGAATCTGGAGCCGGTCGGCGATCCGGAAGGTATGGCCCTGACCCATCCCGACCTGGTCAGTCGGGTAATCGGGGGCGTGCGGAGCGCCGGTCCTACCACGACCACCGAAGTGGGAATGTCGAGATCCAGGTCGACGAAGGGTCTTGCGTCGCCGGTCAAGATCACCTGCTCGGTGGCTCCACTCCTCAAGAACGAGATACAACTCGCCCCGCGCATCGGCTGGGAGATCACAGCTATCCGTCTCATCGACCTTCACCCCGGCAGAGAGGCTGTTCTCGAGAACCTCCCCGCAGGTTCGCAAGCTCAAGGAGCCTGGCCACAGCTCACGCCCACGGCAAGTCCGAACAGATTGGCGTGGCGGCCCAGATTCTGCCGGCATACCAGGCAGAGGTGATCATGTGGTCGTCGGTGAATACGATGAACTCTGGGTCCTCTATGCCTGAAATCCTACGTACGTCCTCCCGAACCGCTGTCCAGCAGGCACGAGAGCGTAAGAGATTTCCGACCCGACGAGTGGTCGGACTCCAAAGACGGCTGGTCTCGACCTCCTGGTCGCCAGCAGTTCTGTTTCGAAGACGCCCGGCGAGACCCGAACTCTCTTCGTTGCGAAACCCGACCACGACCACCTTCGCACCGTCGGTGGGGCTTGCCTTGAGTCGGACTCGGGATCCACTCGGGTGGACTTCTTCGTATCCGTCGAACCAGACGACGTCCATGCCCCAACTGAGTGCGCGGGCGGCCGCTCTACGCGCCCTCCGATTGCCAATTCGTGTGACACCGCCGAATACGACTATCCACGGTCGGGAGATCGAGTCTTGCCCGAGGTGACCCAGTGGGATGTGAGTTTCGGTCACGGACCTTGTGATCCCACAACGCGTGCGATCGACTCGACCATTGGTCGAAGAGACGCATTCCGTTCGAATTCTCGAGCCTCGAACCTGATGCCAGATGACACTTTGGAGTCCAAATCGTGTGCCAAACGGGCCGCCTGGAGGAGCGCGTCGGCTACAGAATCAGGTTCCGGGCTGACGCAGATGGCCAACGGATGGTCCGACAAGAGCGCTCGGGCACCACCGCCTTCCGCCTGAACGCAAACGATGGGTATGCCCAAGGCATAGGCTTCAAAGACCTTGCCACTGGTGACCATCGGTCCCCCCGGGACCGGTAGTAGGACGACGTCGAGCTCGTCGTAGAAACGTGCGACAGCTGCCTTCGGAACGGGGCCCAGGTATCGGAAGCCGGAAGTGCTTTCGGGGAGCGCCTCGACGAGCTGCCCGGTCGACTTGGCGAAGTACCCGACGTGCCCGCCAAATACGAGTTCACTTCCGCTGGGGAGTCGATCGCGGACCGAGTTCCAAGCCATGAATATCGGGTCCATGGGCCACTTGTCGTTCATCGTGCCGAGGATCCCGAAGCGAACAGCACCAGTTCGCCTCGAACGGACTGGAGGCAGACTGCTCGAGTCGAATCCGTTGAAGACAACGTGTTGTTTCTTTGCGTGCTCCGGAAAGAGCTGCCGGTACGCGTCGGCAATGGCCTCGTTGACGTGAAAGCAGAGGTCCGCTTCGGCGACGATTTGATGTTCAGCTTCGCGTGTCCCCCGGTTGGCGAGATCCGTGCGTCCCGTGAACACGTCGATGGTCCAGGGATCTCGATAGTCCACCGAGAAGCCACCGGCGATCTGACCGGACAGGAGTCGTGCCGCTTCGAATGCGGAGAAGGGGTTGCCAGTTGCGAGAACATGATCGACGGGCTTGGCTGAGTTGACCCTCAAGCCAGAATTGACGACCGGGTCTATCCATGCGAGGTAACCGTCGGAGAACGAGTATGCCGAGGGGTCGCCTCCCCGCAAGTCATCGAGCCTTTGGCGGACTCCGACCATCTGCGTCCTGGTTTTTGACCACAGTAAGGGCAGATTTGCGCTCAAACGGGTCATCGAGCGAACGTCGAAATCGGTGACACGTGACACTCTGACCACGTCTACCCCCGGAGGCACCTGATCGATGAGAGACAGGTCTATCGATCCGACCACGGTTGAGAGGTACTCGATCGTGCAGGTGAGGACGGTGACTTCCCAGCCCGCATCCTTGAATGCCTTCGAGGTGGCTAGGGCCCGATACACCCCGGAAGCACGCGACGGCGGATACCAGAACGCGATGTAGAGCAAGTGCGGTCGTCGCTTCGTCATGTGACTTCCATCAGGATGCATTCAACGATCCGCCTCGCTGCCGTGCCATCGCCGAACACTTTCTGACCCAACCCCGCGTCGAGGGTCGGCATCATCGCTCCCAGGTTCGGCCCTGGCGTCACGAGGACGTTTCGCGAGCCGGCCAGAGTCTCCGGCCACTCGGTCTCATCGCGGATCGTCACGCACGGCACACCAAGGATGTACGCCTCTTTCTGTAGCCCACCCGAGTCGGTATAGAGACCTCTGCTGGTCTGCAACGTGGCGAGCATTTCCGAGTAGGAGAGTGGATCGTGAAGGGTCAGCGACCCACCCGGCTCCATTCCGAACTGTTCGATCTGACGCCTCAGACGCGGGTGGGCGAGGAGATGCACGGGGATTCCCGTGGTGGCCAAACCATCGAGGATCCCGGAGAGTCGATCTCCGTCATCTGTGTTCTCGGCGCGGTGGATGGTTGCCAAATAGAACTCGCCATCTGCCCATTCCGGTCTGGGGACCGATATGAAGTCGATCGATTCGAGCGCGTCCACCATCACATCCCCGGTGAGGGTGGCTCGATCCAGCAGACCCTCTCGTTCAAGGTGACCCATGGCGGTCTGGGTCGGTGCGTACAGGAAGTCGCAGGCATGGTCCGTCAGAACACGGTTGAGCTCTTCGGGCATCTTTCGGTTGAAGGAACGAAGACCCGCTTCGACATGGGCAGTCGGAATGTCGAGCTTGGTGGCGGCGATGGCGGCGGCGAGTGTGGTGTTGGTGTCGCCATACACGACTACGAGATCGACGGGGTTCTCGACGAGTACCGCCTCCAACCGCTCCATCATTCGCCCCGTCTGCACTGCGTGTGGGCCCGATCCCACTCCGAGGTTGATATCGGGCTGGCGTAGACCGATGTCCTGCATGATCCGCTGCGACATGAGGGGGTCGTAGTGCTGACCCGTGTTGATGAGCAACTCGTCGATCTGCTGAAACTTCAGTGCCTTGCTGACCGGCCCCGCCTTGATGAACTGTGGCCGGGCACCGACGATGTTGGCCACCCTGATCATCGAGCCATTGTGCTGTGGTGGGCTTCGAACCCCAAGCCTTGTGGGTTGTTACTCAGCCGAGATCTACGGCGGTGATCGAGTCCCAATCCTTGGTATAACCCGACCCGGCTGAGATTGCGCTGCCCAAGGCCGCATTCGGCTTCAGCGGATAAAAGCGATACAGCCCATCGAACCTGTAGAAGAACATTTCATCCTTGCCATCACCCTGGAGGTCGATGGCCGTAATCGAAGACCAACCCTTGGTGTAGCCGGACCCCTGGAGCAGCGGGGTAGACAGACGCGCGTTGGGCCGTACGTCGTAGTAGCGGAACAGCCCGTCGGAGCGGTAGAAGAACATCTCGTCCTGGCCGTCTCCGTCGATGTCGACTGAGGTGATGGCGTCCCATCCGGTGGTGTATCCGTCGCCGGCGAGAATTGGTGTTCCCAGACTTCCGTTGCTTCGCACGTTGTAGAAGCGGTAGAGGCCGTCGGAGCGGTAGAAGAACATCTCGTCCTGGCCGTCTCCGTCGAGATCGATTCCGGTGATGGTGCTCCAACCTGTGGTGTATCCGTCGCCGGCGAGGATCGGCTGCCCAACGGAACCATTGTTCCTGACGTCGTAATACCGAAAGAGACCGTCGGAGCGGTAGAAGAACATCTCGTCGCCAGGACCGGCACCGGACGAATAGAACGAACGAATCCAGCCATGGTGGCGCCCAATGGATTGCGCCACGCTGTCCCATGTGGCAGTTGCGCACCCGCTGGCGTCGCCAAAGGACACGATCCCGTAAATGGTGTTGACAGTTCCCGAGATATTGGTCGGCGACGATCGTCCCACCAGGGGTCCCCCCGAATCACCACTGCAGGCCCAAGAGACCCCGCCAAAGCAGAAGTCCTCGTAACCGGATGGGCTGATCCACTCCCACGGGCAGACTCCGGCGTATCGCGTGCCATCAGCGTCGCTGTCGACCCAGACCCAGGCCCCTTGCAGTATGTCTGGAATCACGGGCGTGTCACTGGTCAGACCCCAACCTGTCACCACGAGTTGCTGATCGAGAACTGGCCAGGAAGGCGTTGCGTTCAACTCGGGGACTGCGACCCCGTTGACTGCGGCATCGAGCCGCACCATTGCCAGATCGACAGATGTCTCGACGCCCGTGTAGCCGGGGTGTATGTGGACTTGGGTGAGTCTCCGCTCGACGCCCCCGAACCACTGGTCACCGCCGACTCTCACCCGGTATCCGGAGTTGACCTCCTCAACACAGTGAGCTGCGGTCAGGATCCATGAGGGGTGGACAAGTGTGCCAGCACAGATGTAGAACCCATTGTCGACGACCGCCGCCACCCACCCCGGGTTGCTGATGTCCTCGCCGCCGAAGACAAGTGGCTTGTCCTCGGGTGGTGCGATCTGGTCTTCGAGGGGCGCAGCCGGTGAATCAGACGATCCGGCTGCCAACGCCACGGTTCCGAAAGGCATGAGACCCAGAACGACGAGAGCGGCAAACACGCGGCTCCGGGTTGGCGCGACCTGAGAAGACATCGAGCACATGATCCTCATCGTCAGCCGCTATGAGAACAATGGGTCGGATGGCCTCTAGCCGTCCAGGTTCACCGAAGCGATCGCGTTCCAGCCTTTGGTGTAACCCGAGCCGGAGAGGATCACCGAGCCCAAGGTGCCGTTCCGGTTGACATGGTGATAGGAGAAGTTGCCATCCGTCCGGTAGAACAGGATTTCATCACGTCCGTCACCATGGAGGTCGATCACCGTGATCGAGCTCCAACTCGTGGGATAGTCCGATCCGGCCGAGAGCGGCGAGGGCAGGGAGCCGTCGGGACGTACGTCGTAGAACCGATACAGCCCATCCTCGCGGTAGAAGAACATCTCGTCCTGACCATCACCATCGATGTCGACCGCGGTGATCGCATCCCAGCCGGTCGTGTAGCCATCGCCGGCCCTGATCGGCGCGCCGATTCGACCATCCGTCTGCACGTCGTAGAAGCGAAACAGCCCGTCCTCGCGGTAGAAGAACATCTCGTCCTGACCGTCTCCGTCGAGATCCACGGCCGCGATAGACGACCAGCCGGTCGTGTATCCGTCTCCGGCAAGCACAGGTGCGGGGAGACGACCGTCCGATTTGATGTGATAAAAGCGGAATAGTCCATCCTCGCGGTAGAAAAACATCTCGTCGTTCCCGTCACCGTCGATGTTGACTGAAATGATCGTGTCCCAGTCTCGGGTGTATCCATCGCCCGAGGCAAGTGGTGAGCCGACGCGAGCATCCGGCCCCATGTCGTAGTAGCGGAAGAGTCCGTCGTTCCGGTAGAAGAAGATCTCGTCCGCGGCCACCGGGTCGGAGTATGTGGCTGCACGAAGACTCTCGTATGGGTTCATCTTCGAACCATCGGGTCTGTAGAGCTCGAAGTGGAGATGGGGGGCGGTGCACTCGGCGTTGCCGCTGTCTCCGACCCAACCCAGCAGTTGGCCCGCCGCGACCTTGGATCCGACCGTTAGGCCAGGGGCGTACCCAACCCCCAATCCGTCGTCGGTCCCCGGAGTGTCGTTGTTCAGGTGGATGTATCGGGTCACCCACCCATCGGAGTGTTCCAGACTCAGTGAGTAGCTGGGACTCGTCACTCCGTTGCAGTCCTTGTAGGTGCCGTTGCTCATCCATCTGATCACCCCGTCAGATGCGGCGACGACCTGTGCCATCTTGTCCGCCATGATGTCAGTGGCCTCGTGGATCCTGGTGCCACCATCACGTGGGGCATTGAAAGTGTCGGTGAAGTGGTTCGGGCCTATCACCGGGAAAATCAGTGGATAGATCTCATTCGCCGAAGCGGGGAGCGCGACCGCCAGCAGGCATGCACACGCGAGTAGGGCGATTACGCGTTTCATCATTAGAAGGTTCGGTAGATAGGCGGTCTCCCTTGAGTGGTCGCGCCGGATACCCCCGTGATGGGGTCGGTAAACCTCAGAGAACGAACGGCGGTCTCAATCCAGGTCGACTGAGGTGATGACGTCCCATCCGGTGGTGTATCCGTCGCCGGCGAGGATCGGGGTGCCGATGCGGCCGTTGGCTGCGATGTTGTAGTAGCGGAAGAGTCCGTCGTCGCGGTAGAAGAACATTTCGTCTTGTCCGTCTCCGTCGAGGTCGACTGAGGTGATGGCGTCCCACCCTGGTGTGTAGTCGTCCCCTTGGAGTATTGGCCCGGGCAACGTTCCATCAGGTCTCACGTCGTAGTAGCGGAAGAGTCCGTCGTCGCGGTAGAAGAACATCTCGTCGTTATCGGGACCGACGATCCGCCACACCGAACCACCCAACGAGACGACGTACATCTCGCCACGACCGTCGATCCCAAACGACGACACGAGAGACGTTCCGAACGGGTGTGTCACGTGAGCGGTCACCGACCCGTTGTATCGAAAAGACCGGACCCATCCGGCGAGAAAGTCGCCATAGAAATACGTGCCGACCAGGCTGGGGATCTGTCTACCCCGGTAGACCATCCCTCCAGTGACGCTCCCGGCCCCTCCACTCCGCCCGTACTCGATTTGGGGGAGGACGGTGCCTGCTGAACTGCATGTAGTCCCCGGCGGATAACATTGCGTTCCCTCGAGACGATCCCATCCCAGGTTGGCCCCCGGCGCCTGACCGGGCTCGAGGATCGTCACCTCCTCTCTCGAACTCTGACCGACGTCCCCGATATAGAAGCGGCCGGTAGGTGGGTCGATCCAGAAGCGCCACGGGTTGCGCAGACCGTAGATGTAGATCTCGTCGGCGCCATTCTTCCCGACGAATGGGTTTGACGAAGGGACTGAGTAGTTGCGCAGCGAGTCACCAGGGAAGGCGTCCGAGTCGACATTGATGCGAAGGATCGATCCGAGGAGGGTGTTGATGTTCTGACCATTGCCATCCGGATCACCGCTCCCGCCCCCGTCACCAAGGCCGAGGTAGAAGAGGCGGTCCGGGCCAAACAGGATCATGCCACCGTTGTGGTTGGGTGCGGGTTGCGGCACGCGAATGATCGTTCGCAGACTCGAGAGATTGACACTGTCGGCGGTCGGATCGACTGTCAACTCGGAGACTCGAAGGGCGCCACCGCTGTCGGTGTAGCTGATGTAGACCTTTCCATTCGAGGTGAAGCCGGGATGGAACGCCATTCCCAATAGACCTTGTTCACCACCTCGAGGTGAGGTGATCAGCGACCTGGCATCGATATAGGGATTTGCTGATGTGGTGTTGTTCTTGACCACTTTGACCAGTCCGCCCTGTTCGACCACGAAGAGTCGGCTGTCGCCGGCGGGAGCCGTTGCGTAGAGAGGTGAAGAAAAATTGCCGCCCACCCGCACCAGCGCCAGCCCGTCGTTGGCCAGGGCAGGTGCTGGGAACATCGTGGCCAGCAAGGCGAGACATGCGAATAGGGTTCCGGCTCGGGTGGTTCTGGTCATAGCGAGGGCACCATCTACCCGCGATGGTAAGACGGGAAACGGTCTACATATCGGGTCTGTGCCGTGTAACGATTAACATCGGCGACCCGACGCCACTCCCCGAGGAGTCCGACTTGATAGCCGATAGTGCAGATGTAGACAAACGCGCCCAGATCGCAGATTCGACAAGGGTGTGGCACCTGGCCCAGGTACGGGAGGGCGCGGTGATCGGGGAGAACTGCATCATCGGAAGGGGGGCCTACATAGACGCCGGTGTGCAGATCGGGGACAACTGCAAGGTGCAGAACCACGCCCTCGTCTACGCCCCGGCCGTCCTGGGTGACGGTGTGTTCGTCGGACCGGCGGCCGTTTTCACAAACGACACGTTTCCTCGGGCCATCAACCCCGACGGTTCCCTCAAAGCCGCTTCGGACTGGATGATGGTCGGAGTCAAGGTGGGCCGTGGCGCGTCGATAGGGGCACGGGCGGTTGTCCTCGGTGGTGTGACCATTGGGGAGTGGGCGCTGGTCGCCGCCGGTGCGGTCGTGACCAAAGACGTGCCCGCACATGCGCTGGTGGCTGGAACTCCGGCGCGCCGGGTCGCCTGGGTGGGCACGGACGGGGCCAAGATGGCCCAGGACGGGAAGGTCTGGATCGACGGCGGCACCGGGTCTCGTTATCTGGAGAGGAACGAGAGGTTGGAGGCCGAATGATCATCTTGTCTCGACCGTTGATCGGCGAAGCCGAGAAGTCAGCGGTTCTAGAGGTGCTCGACTCGGGGATGCTGGCTTCCGGTGAGCGAGTGAGGGCGTTCGAATCGGCCTTCGCCGATGCATGTGGCACCGAGCACGCTGTTGCCGTGGGGAGCGGCACGGCGGCCCTTCACGTAGGTCTCCTCGCCATGGGAGTTGGACCGGGGGACGAGGTGATTGTTCCCTCATTCACCTTCGCCGCCAGCGCCAACTCGATCCGAATGGTTGGAGCAGAACCGGTATTCGCCGACATCGACCCAGACGACTACACGATCCACGCCGACCGGATCGAACCACTGATCACCGCGAGGACCAAGGCGATAATGCCAGTCCATCTCTACGGGCAGATGGCCCCGATGGGCGACATCGTCTCACTTGCCGGCGGGCACGGAATCGAAATTCTCGAGGATGCGGCGCAGGCTCATCTCGCCGAGAGCGACGGGATGGTGGCGGGCGCCGCAGGAAAAGCCGGGGCATTCTCTTTCTATCCGACGAAGAACATGACCACCGGTGAGGGAGGAATGATCACCACGTCCGATCCCGAGGTCGCCGAGCGAGCGCGTTGGCTTCGCAATCAGGGGATGGCCGAGCGGTACATCCACAAGATCGTCGGCATCAATGAGCGCATGACGGAGATCGAAGCTGCGATCGGTCTGATCCAGCTGACCAAGCTGGGAGGGTGGACCGAGCGACGGAGAGAAATCGCAGCTCTGTACAAGGAGCGGCTCGACCCTATGTTGGTATTGCCCGTCGAGCGGCCCGGATCGCGTCATGTATATCACCAGTTCACGATCGCACCTCCCGACCGGGAGAGGGTTCGAGAAGCATTGCGGGCGGCCGAAATCGGTCACGACGTCTACTACCCCAAAGCCACTCACCAACAGGATCCGTATCTCGGTCCTGATTACGACCTGCCGGTGACGGAGGAGATGGTCGGGCGGGTGGTCTCGATCCCGGTTCGTCCCGACCTCGAAGACGATGAGATCGAAACCATCGTCACGGCGCTCAACGGAGCGGTCGGATGATGCGTTTCGGGATCGTGGGTCTCGGGCAGATGGGTCGACATCATGCCCGGGTCATGATCCAGGCCGAAGATACCCATTTCGCTGGTGCCGTCGATCCGGAAGGCGACCGTCACGGTGTGTTGGGAATTGGAGAGATCTTTTCGAGCGTCGACCAGTTGTTGTCGGTGGGAATCGATGCTGCCGTCGTCGCAGTTCCGACGAGCCAGCACCGGGACGTAGCTCTCGTCCTGGCCCGAGCAGGTGTGCACACCCTTGTGGAGAAGCCTCTCGCCGACACTGTCATGGCTGCGCGCGAGATTCGTGACGAGTTCGACGGTAAAGGAGTGATCGGCGCTGTCGGACACGTCGAGAGGTTCAACGCGGCGCTGCAGGAGATGAAACGTCGCCTGAGCAACGACGACCTGGGTCGGGTCATCTCTATCACCACCGAGAGAGTTGGTCCCTTCCCTCACCGAATACAGGATGTTGGAGTGGTGAAGGATCTCGCCACGCATGACATCGACATCGCGAGCTGGATAGGCGGAGCGCCATTCGCCGAGGTGAGCGGGCAACTCGCCCACAAGATGGGTCGCCCCCATGAGGACCTGGTAGTTGCCACCGGCAGACTCGCGAACGGGGTGGTCATTTCGATGAATGTCAACTGGCTGACCCCGGTGAAGCGCCGATCGGTGAGTGTGCTGGGCGAGAGAGGCTCGTTTGTGGCCGATCTCCTCACCGGCGACCTGTACTTCTATGCAAACGCCGAGGTCGCCAACTCCTGGGATCGCATTGCTCAGATGCGCGGAGTCAGCGAAGGCGACATGATCCGCTTCGCATTCGCCAAACGAGAGCCTCTGGCGGTTGAGCACGAGGCGTTTCGAGCGGCAATTCGTGATGGAGCGGCTGAAGGAATCGTGACGCTCGACGAGGGTGTGCGGATTCTCGAGGTAGCGGAGGAGATCGTGGGGTCTTCCGAGTGAGCGCTGCCGTAGTCGCCCTGGGCAAGATCGGCCTTCCGTTGGCGGTGCAGATCGCTATGAGCGGGGTCGACGTCATCGGGGCCGATGTCTCATCTCGGGTCGTGGAACTCGTCAACGAGGGAGTCGCCCCATTTCCCGGAGAAGCCGATCTGGAGGAGAAGCTCGGGGCAGTCCTCGAGCAAGGTCGATTCCGGGCCACGACCTCCACTCACGAAGCGGTCGCTGCATCGGACGTGGTGATCGTGGTCGTGCCCCTCATGACAGACGGGGACGGCCATCCCGACTTCACCGCCATGGACGCCGCCACCGAGGCGATCGCCGAGACGCTCCAGCCTGCGACCTTGGTGTCGTATGAGACCACCCTCCCGGTTGGGACGACGCGCGAGCGATTCGGTCCGATGCTGGCGGAGGGGTCTGGTCTCGACGTCGGGGAAGGGTTCTTTCTCGTCCACTCGCCAGAGCGTGTCTCCAGCGGACGCATCTTCTCCGACCTCCGCCGGTATCCCAAGCTGGTCGGTGGCGTGGACGCTGAGTCCACCCGTCGTGGCGTCGAGTTCTATAAACGCGTCCTTCAGTTCGACGAGCGACCCGACCTGGACAACCCGAACGGGGTCTGGGCGATGGCTTCGGCCGAGTCTGCGGAGCTGGCGAAACTCGCTGAGACGACATACCGGGACGTGAACATCGCCCTGGCCAACGAGTTTGCCGAATTCGCGGAGCGGGTGGGTATAGACATCGGCGAGGTCATCGCCGCATCGAACAGCCAGCCGTTCTCCCACATCCACCGGCCAGGTGTTGCAGTAGGCGGGCACTGCATACCTGTCTACCCGCGGTTCTATCTGGCAGGCCATCCCGATGCGGTTCTGGTTGAAACCGCTCGGCGGGTGAATCGCGAGGTTCCCGAGCGGGTGGTGTCGATGGTGGCGAGGGCTCTAAGCGGTCTCGAAGGACGAAAGGTCCTCGTGTTGGGCGCTGCCTATCGCGGTGGAGTTAAAGAGACTGCCTATTCGGGTGTCTTCGACGTCGTCGAATCAATCAGTGCGGCCGGTGGGATCCCGGTGGTTTCCGACCCGTTGTACAGCGACGACGAGCTGACCGCTTTAGGTCTGGTCTCGTGGGATGGCCAGGACGTGGACGCGGTGATCGTCCAGAGCGATCACAACGAGTATCGAGACCTGGGGCCTGATGATCTGCCCGGCGCCATGGTGGTGTTCGACGGCAGGGGAGTTCTTGATCCGACGCGGTGGCAGGGTTCGTCGAGTCGACTCATGGTCATAGGTCAGGGCGCGACGACCGACTGAACCGCCAGGTCGGGGCGATTGTCGGCCCAAGCTTTCTCGATGAGTGACCTGGCGCTCCTACCCAGCTGTATACGTTTTGCAACATCTCCGACGAGGTCCTGAATCGCGGCCGCCACCTCAGCCGTTGACCTGCAGATCAGCGATTCGTCGAGTTGAGCGATGAGTCGTCGCTGTCCGGGGAGATCACTGACGACGGGCGGGATCCCATGTGCCATGTATTCCCAGAGCTTTGTGGCCACCGC
>DASTBQ010000045.1:0-3247 GCA_035711995.1 Acidimicrobiia bacterium
CCTGTTGATGAGCTCATTTGTGAGAAATTACCGTCTGTCTGGTCAGGGGTCTCGTGCATCGTATATGATGTAGAATGGATCTGTCGATGAGGAGCACCGATGGCTGAGCCCTGGAAGACCGAGATGTTCTTCTCGAGCCCCTGGAATTATCTGCCCGAGGTCACCGAGTCGTTTGCTTTCCCCGACGAGGTGACGATCCACGACGTCACACTCCGCGACGGTGAGCAGCAGGCAGGTGTGGAGTTCACCGCCGACGAAAAGGTGAGGATCGCCGAAGCACTCGCCGGAGCGGGTGTGCACCGTATCGAAGCGGGTCTCCCCGCTGTGTCTCCGGCGGACCGTGAGGCAATCGAGCGGATGGTCGCCGCCGATCTCCCCACCGAGATCTACGCCTTCTCCCGGTGCATGGTCCCCGATGTCGAATTGGCTCTGGAGACCGGGGTGAAGGGCGTCGTGATGGAGGTGCCCGCCAGCCACCATCTCATAGAAAAGGCGTACAAGTGGCCGGTGGAGAAGGCGATCGAGGCGTCGGTGGAGGCCACGAAACACGCTCACGACAATGGTCTGCAGGTGACCTTCTTCCCGATCGATGCCACTCGATCGACGATGACCCAACTCCTGGACGATCTAGAGACCGTGGCCAACAACGGACACGTCGACAAGATCGCATTGGTCGACACCTTCGGGGTCACCTCTCCACATGCCATTCGCTATTACACCCAACGGGTGAAGGAGCGTCTCGATGTCCCGCTGGAGACCCACTTCCACATGGACTTCGGAATGGGAGTGGCCAACAGCATCCTCGCCGTGGCCGAGGGTGCTTCGGTGATCCACACCACCGTCAGCGGGATCGGGGAGCGCGCAGGCAATGCACCTACAGAGGAAACAGTCCTGGCGTTGCTCACCATGTATGGCATCGACACCGGTATCGACACCACCAAGTTCACCGGGATCGCCAGGCTCGTCTCGGAGCTCTCCGGCGTGGTTCAGCCTGCCAATCGGCCTATCACCGGCGAGCGTCTATACAACGTGGAGTCTGGAATCATCGCCACCTGGGTCAACAACGTGGGCGACGAACTCCTCGAGCCATTCCCGTTCCGCCCCGAGCTGGTCGGCCAGAGTCCACCTGAGATCGTCCTCGGCAAAGGGTCCGGGCTCGACTCGGTTGCGATCTGGCTGGGGAGACACGGCATATTCGACGCCGAGACGAAGGAGATCGAGACGATCCTCGCCGAGGTGAAGGGGCGTTCTCTGGCCAAGAAGGGTCTCCTGGACGACGAGGAGTTTCTCGACATCGTCCGGGAAGTTCTCCCGGATCGCGTCGAATGAGATACGAGTAGGGAGCAACACGATGAGAGAAGCATTCTTCGCGCTGAGCACCGACTGGAAAGAGGGCATCAACTGGGCGAATGTCCGTGAGTGGCGTTTGAAGCGCGCCCACGAAGCGATGGAGCGGCACGGGCTCGGGGCGCTGCTCCTCTTCTACGACGAGAACATGCGGTACGTCTCCTCGACCCTCACCCCGGGCTGGAACCGTCTCAAACCGGGTCTTCGCTACGTAGTGGTCCCACGGGGCAAGAAGCCGATCGTCTACGAACAGGGGGACATCGGCTTCCACCTCGAGGTTCACAACCCTTGGATACCCAAGGAGAACATCAGATACTCGTACGCCTGGATCAAGGGTGCAGTGGGTCCAGCCGCCGACCAGCAGGTGAACAAGTTCGTCAACTCCTTGATGAACGATCTCGAGGAGGCGGGTGTCAGCGATATGCCCCTCGGCGTCGACTTCATCGACATCAACCTGATCAGAGAGTTCGAAAAGCGCGAGATCAGTTGGACCGACGGTATGAGTCCGATGATGGAAGCCAGGGCGATCAAGAGCCCCGACGAGATAAAGGCGTTTTCGATAGTGGGGGCGATCTGTGACTACGTCCACTACGAGATCACAAACTTCATAAAGCCGGGGCTCAGCGAGAACGAGGTGGCCGCCTTCGGGTTCGAGAAGCTCTATTCGATCCCGGGAATGGAGGACGTCGAAGACGTGATCGTGTCTTCCGGGCCCAATGCCTGGCCCAACTGGCGAAACTTCTCGGACCGCATGATTCGCCCCGGAGAGCTCGTGATCGTCGATCTCGCAGCCCTCACTTGGAACGGCTTCAAGTCTTGCGTATATCGGACCTACTGCGTCGGTGGCAAACCCACAGATGAGCACCAGGAGACCTATGACCTGGCTCACAAGTGGCTGTGGGACTCCATCGAGGCGACGAAACCCGGTGTGACTACCGCCGACGTCGCCTCCAAATGGCCTTCGGCCAAGGAGGTGTGGGGCTACGAGGAGGAAGACCAGGCGGCTGCCAACTTCTGGGGTCATGGCCTCGGGCTCGCCCAATACGACCCACCTGTGATCTCCAGGATCTGGTCGTTGGACCACCCGGTGGAGATCGAGCCGGGCATGACCTTCGCCCTGGAGACCCAACACGGCAAGCTCCACGACCACGGTGTTCGTCTCGAGGAGATGCTCTACGTGACAGAAACCGGGATCGAGATGGTTTCGTCCTACGCCTCCCACGAGATCATCTCGGTGACCTGAACCTTTGTTCATAGATCTCGACGAGCCGTCCGGACTCGACCCGGTGAGGGTGGGGAGCAAGGCAGCGTCGCTGGCCGCGGCACGCGCTGTCGGCGCACCCGTCCTGCATGGGTTTGTCGTCGACGCCGAAGCATCGCGCCGTCATATGGCTTACGGTGCCACTGCTCTGGAGAGCCGCGGTTCTGGAGGTGCCCGGCTCGCCATCTCGGGTGAGCCAGTCGATTTCGCCGATGCCCTGGTCGAGAAGGCCGAAACCCTGGGTGGCCAAGTAGCGGCGAGATCGTCGTCACTCCTCGAGGCGTTCGGTGAGTGGTCGGGCGCGTTCACCTCCTATCTCGATCTCGAGCCGAGCTATCTCCCAAAGGCGGTCGTCGGATGCTGGTCCTCTGCGTTCAGCGTCGACGCCCTGAGACGACAGGCTGCAGCCGGTGTGACCCCGGGGTCGTGGCGGATGGCCGTCCTGGTCCAACCTTCGTTGTCTCCGGAAAGGGGGGGATGGGCAGAGCTATCGGCAGACGGAACCTTGAGGGTCCACGGCGTCGCGGGATCACCTGCGTCATTGCTGCAAGGCTGGGCGACCGGACACGCGGCCATCTTTGACGGAAGCTGGTCAGGAGATCTGATCGAAGTGGCGGGCGTGGCGAGTCTCGACCAGAT
>DASTBQ010000046.1:0-7671 GCA_035711995.1 Acidimicrobiia bacterium
AGTGAAGGACATTGCTGTGGTGCTCACGACGCACTTCGACCCTTCTCAGTCCGCGACCAGTGGTGAGGTCGAGATCGAGTTCCAGCGAACCGACACCTCGGACAGTGGATTGTGGGTGCAGCCCGAGGCGATCGAAGCACAAATACGCCTGTTGGTGGTCGGTCGCTAATCCCATGCTCGGCGTCTACGGATACGGTCGGTGATGAGAACCTGTGGCTTCGATGTGAGAGACCGCTACGTGTCTGGTTGGTTCTCGAGGCCTATTGCGCTCTGCACCAAGTTCTACACCCTAGGCCATGTGACCTTGGATTTGAGATTTGACTCTGTCCTCGAGGCGGCCAGGCTCGGCGCGCCTTGGGCGTGGTCGACCCTCTACGGCGAAATAGCTGGTCCGGTGACCGGATACTTTCGATCCCGGGGCGTATCCGACCCGGAATCAGCGACGGGCGACGTCTTTTTCGAAGTCTCGCGCAATCTGGAGACCTTCCAGGGAGACGAGAACTCTTTCACGACGCTCGTGTTCGGGATTGCCTACAAGCGGCTCTCTTATGAAGACCTTCACCCCAGGCGGAGGCCCAGGACGGCCCTGGCCGACAAGGTGTTGGATCACCTCGAGAGCGAGATCGAGGTGCACATCGACGACTCCAGACCCAACATTCCCGACTCGGTCAGAAAGGCACTCCAGGCCCTGAAACCGGAAGAACGCGATGTGCTCTGTCTGCGAGTAGTTGCCGGTTTGAGCGTGGAGCAGACCGCCGAGGTGGTCGGGACCGACATCTCCAGCGTCAAGACACTGCAGAGGAAGGCGCTGGCGAGGATCAGAGGAATCATGCCGGCTCCGGTGACGATATGAGAGTTGTTACCACGCAGAGCGTTGATCGCTTCGAGGAGATGAATGACCTCGACGTCGAGACGGTCATCCGCGGTGGCCATCCGGTGAGCTCTGATCTGATCCCTCTCACCCGCGTCGTGGCCGAGCTCCGTTCCCTGGCTCACTCCACGATTTCAGAGAGCTTCATTGAGTTTCATGCAGCCGAGGCTGCAGAGCTCTGTGCCGCCCGCCATGTCTCGACGTCGTATGTACCTGGCCCCGGTCGCCGTTTGGTCAGCAGTGTTCGCCGCAGGACGGCAACCGCTGCGGCCACGCTGGCAATGTTCGCCTCAGCAACAGGCGTTGCGGTGGCGTCCGACGGCGCAGTGCCAGGTGACTGGAATTATGGGATTGACCGGGCACTCGAATTCGCAGGCATCGGAGCAGGTGGTGAACTCGAACGTCTTCATGAGTTGCAGGTCCTCGAAGGTTCGAATGTCGCGGCTGCGGGCTCCAGTGAACTGTCGGCACGGGTGACCCAACTGCTCGGCTATCTCGGAGATGCCGACTCCGTCGACGGGTCAAGGGTTTCGGAGATAGTCAACGGAGGAGCCGCCAAGCCGGAAGATCCGGGTGCGTCGGGAAGGGCGAACAAGCCTGAGGATCCGGGTGCGTCGGGAAGGGCGAACCAGCCTGAGGATCCGGGTGCGTCGGGAAGGGCGAACAAGCCTGAGGATCCGGGTGCGTCGGCTGGGGCCAACAAGCCTGAAGATCCGGGTGCGTCAGGTAAGGCCAACAAGCCCGAGGACCCGGGTGCGGGGGCAGAGAGTTCGGGTCAGGAGGAGGATTCGGGTGCCGGGCGGAGTTCGGGCCAGGCTGAGGATCCGGGTGCGTCGGGCAAGGCCAACAAGCCCGACGATCCGGGTACGGCGGCTGAGAGTTCGGGCCAGGCTGAGGAGTCCGGTGGAACGGACAACCTCGAGAAGGCACCAGCTTCAGCTGATCGTCCGGAACGCTCTTCAGGGGTCAATGCAAGGCCCTGACGTGGCCGAGTGCTCAAGGGCTCAGTCCGAATCCGACGTTGGTGGTTAGCGAACGCGCAAGAGCCTCAACGCATTTCGAAGACGAGCCGGTCTGCTCGTTCCGCCGTCGGGCCGGACGTCAGTGTCCTTGGAGAACCTCGACCATGTCGTCAGCCACGAGCCCGTGTTTGATCGAGTAGCCCGTTAGGCCGTCCATGGCCTCGGCGTCTTCTGCGGACCGAGCGAGTGAAACTCGGTCTCCATTCAGGCTCGTCGCGACAGGGCCGTTGACTTGGGTACCGAGTACCTTGGAACCTTCACGTCGAAAGAGCACTGGGTGGATCCACGGCCGACGCAAGGCTTGGTGGCGGCGTTTGTTGCCGCCGTAGTCATAGGTGGCGGAAATTTCGTGGCGGTCAGCTTCAGCAACCAAGAGCTTCCTCCGTTCTGGGGGGCAGCGCTGCGGTTCAGCCTGGCAGCAGTGTTGTTCATCCTGGTGGCGCTCGCCTTGCGTCTCCAGTGGCCACGTGGCCGGACTCTCGCTCTGACTGCGGCATATGGGGTGTTCACCTTCGCCCTTTCTTACGCCCTGATGTACTGGGCTCTGACTCAGATGAGTGCCGGCTCTGCTGCAGTCGTGTTGGCCACCGTCCCGCTGGTCACATCCCTGCTGGCGGCGGTGCAGAGGTTGGAGTCCCTCAATCGTCGAGCACTCCTGGGTGCGGTGTTGGCACTCGCCGGCATCGTTTGGATGTCGTGGGAAGGCGATGGTCTGGCGATTCCGCTGGGCGCCGTTGTCGCCGCTTTGTTCGCTTCTCTGACGATCGGAGAGTCGATCATCATCAGCAAACGAATATCCGACAATCACCCAGCCATGAACAACGCGGTAGGGATGGTCGTGGGTGCGTTGCTTCTTCTGATCCTGTCTTGGGCTGTCGGCGAGAGTTGGTCGCTTCCAACGCAGCAAGACACGATCGTGGCGGTCGTCTATCTCGTGACCATCGGGTCAGTCGGCTTGTTTGTGCTCACCTTGTTGGTGGTGCGCGGCTGGACAGCGTCGGCCACCGCATACATGTTCGTGCTTTTCCCGGTGGTGGCGATGATCCTCGATGCCTGGCTTCTCGATGCGCCGTTGACCCTTCGTGGAGTTAGCGGAGCGCTCGTCGTCATGGTCTCTGTCTGGTTCGGTGCGTTCGCCTCCACAACGAAACCCGTGAGCCGTGTCTCCGCGGTGGCCGAAGACCCGGATGCGAGTGTCGAAATCGGGCTCGAAGAAGGTCACGGCGCTGGCGGCGAGGTCTGAACAGCTCTTTCCTGACCGGATGTCTTCGAGTCCGATTGGTAGGCGCCTGGACCGATACTCGCCGGCGTCCGTTGCGGGTATGGATAGAGCTGATATTCCCGCGAAAGGCCGCTGTTCCGTCGGGACCTCGGCAACTTCGGCCACCTTGCTGCAAACGCGGCTCGAAACTCGAGAACTTCAGTTCCACCGGCACTTGCCGAAACACTGTGGAGTACGTCTGGCGATTCCGTCGGATGGCCTTGGGGCACAGGGCCCCAGGGGAACGGAAGCGAGTTGACTATGCAGAGAATCTCCGCAGTTATGGCGTTGGTCGTCGCCCTGATACTGAGCACGATGGGAGCAGCGTTCGGTGTTGTCAACGCGGTCACACCGAGCACCAACGAAGAAAACAGCACAAAAGGCTGGGCCCACTTCGAAGTCACCGACATCCGCGTCGGTGAGGTTGACATCGACCTCGTGAGCACACGCGGGTTCGCTTCGTGTTTCGAGTACCGCATCGATGGCGAGGGTCCGGTATCTCCCGAGAACTTCAACTCCGACGTCGAGGACGGGCTCTGGCCGTGGCAGTGCGTGACAGACGCCACCAGGACACTCACGCTCAGAGCGCTGGAGTATGTCGAGATCCGCATGGTATTTGGTGCCGAGCGCGATGAGCGTTTCGACTGGACCCGTGTCGATGTGATCCCAGTGCCGGGCGCCAATGGTCTCCAAGTCGCGAAGTCAGGCCCAGCTGGCGAGCGAGCGAATGAGAACGCCCGGTTCAAGCAGGGGAACGACAACGCCAGCACCCCGCAGGCGAACGAACACGCCAACGAAAACGCCAGCACCCCGCAAGCGAACGAAAACGCCAACGAAAACGCCAACGAAAACGCACGCTTCAAGCAGGGGAACGAGACGGCTCGATCCAACCACTAGGAGAGAGGCTCACCCCCTGTCGGTTCGAGAGCCGTCCCGGCGACCGAAGGGACATGACTGCCAACGACACGACCGGGCTATCGCGGATTTCACATGGTTGCGAGCACGTCGTTGCGTAGTGACGACCCGTAGCCGCCCCGCACCGCCACCTTCTCTTCGAGGGCCTCGATAACGGCGGCGGCGAAGTCGACGTCGTGAATGTCGCCGGCACTGCCCAGGCCACCCGGGCTGAACACGTTGACCTCCATGAGCTTGTTTCCGACGATGTCCAACCCGACGAGGAACATCCCGTCTTTTATCAATCTCGGTCTGACCAAACTCACCAATCGCAACATCTCATCGGTGACCTTCACCCGTTCTGCCTTCCCCCCGACGTGCATGTTGGAACGGATGTCGTCTTCTTCGTTGACTCTGCGGAAGGCGGCGATCTTCCCACCCACTTCGAGGGGTGCGCCGTTCATCACGAAGAGACGGACATCTCCCTCTTCGGCCTTCTTCAGATACTCCTGTGCCACCACAAAGCCGTCACGAGTGATCGTCTCGATGATCTGGTTGAGATTCTCGCCCTTCCTCCCGCGGATCATGAACACACCCTGTCCGCCCGATCCTTGTAGAGGCTTGAGCACCGCTTTCCCGCCCAGCTCGCCGACGAAGGCCTTGATGTCCTCGGGGGTGCGCGAGATCAAGGTTCGAGGTCGAACCTCTTCGGGGAAATGCTGAAAATAGGTCTTGTTGAGGGCATTGGCGAGATGGGACGGGTCGTTCACCACCAGCACCCCGCCGGCCACGGCCAGCTGTCCGAATAGAACCCCCGCCGCCTGCGCCCAGGGCCGTTCCACGGCGTCCTCGGCCGGGTCGTTGCGGAGCATCAGCACATCGAGCTCCTCGACCGAGATCAACTCGGCCGCCATCTCGGGGTCTTGGATGTCCTTGAGGAAGCTCTTCAACGAGCGATAGCTCCGGTCCTGGGGCGCCCGGGCACGTGCCATCACCGTCCCGGTTTCGCCGTGTGACAGGTCGCCGACGCCCATCAACCAGACCTCGTGTCCGCGCCGATTCGCGGCGAGGGCGAGGCGGGTGGTGGAGTACTGCGCCTTCTCGGTGGCTACATCGTTGACGACCAGTCCCAGCCTCATACGGTCACCCCTCCTAGCTCGAAGATGTCTTCGCCGTTCCTGATCCGCCCGAGACGCTCGACAGCGGATTCTGCTGCCAGGAATCTAGGCACGAGTGGCGGCTCGACCAGGACCCCTCGGCTGAGAAGCTCGGCGATGAGCGGTTCGTACGCCAGGGAGATCTTCCCCACGAAGAGCGGTTTGAGATCACCACCCTCTCTCAGATGTTCCAAGAGCTTGGTCAGACCGGCGAGATATAGCGCATCTTTGGTCATCCCGCCCGACCGGTGAGCCCGCATCGACGTCATGAAGGCCAGGTATCTCCCGGCGCGTTGATCGGTCAGTAGCTTGAACGTCTCGCTGAAGCTGGCGTGTTCGGTCACCGAATGGGCAGCCAGCACCCTGAGCGCCAGAACCCTGAGTCGCCCCGGGGTGAGCCCACCCGTCAGATGCTCGGCGAGTACGCCGAGCGCCTCCTGAGTCGCCTCGTAGCCGGCCAGACCGGCCGCGAGCATCCGGATTGGCTGGGCGCTGCCGTTGACGTAGGTGAGCACGTGGACCCCCACCTCGTGCTGGATCAGCTGTTCGATACGGGTGACAGAGACGGTTGTGTCGGCCCCGATGTAGAGGTCACCGTTCTCCACCATCACCCCGGCCGCAGTCGCACTCACATTCACCCGTGCCGACAGCTCCTCGAACTGGGTGCGGTAGTGGCTCAGCTCGAGGCGGGCTCGTTCCGCGACCTGTGTGGCCGTCAGACGAGGGGACGTAGCCGGGCCGGGCTCGACCGTGTCCAGGATCCGGTAAGCCAGGTCGAGCAAGCCTTGATCGACCAGCCCGTAGGTCTCGACAGCGGCCATGAGAAACCGCTCGGTATTCCGATCTCTCAACAGCTCGACCCGACGCTGCAGCTCCTGTTGCATGTCCCGGATCAGGTGCCCGAGGATGGGATCGGTCGCAGTTTCGGGGGTTATGGCGGCGAGCTCATCAGAGATCGCATCGAGGTCGGGGAGTTCCCGGTAGCGGAATTCGGGCTCGTCGGTGGCTCCTTCGAGAAAATTGTGTCTCGTCTCGGTGACGTTGACCGGGGTCAGGAGATGAAGCAAGGGCAGACGACCGCAGAGCTCGGCGAGCTCGCGGTCGATGGCGAGGTCTACTTCGTCGACACTCATGACCGCAGGTGCATTCTTCGTACCGGTTCGACAGAGGCTGCGATGGCGTGAGAGAGCTGATCGAGCCGCCCGGCGTCCACTTCACCCGTCCATTCGTCCACGAACACCTTCTTCATCTCGATGGCGAGGGCGCAGCTGGTGCTGCCGTAGTTCTGATGAACCCAGTGACTGAGGTGACCTCCCTCGAACCTCACGTTTTCTCTGACGTCCAGCGCCACCCCGCCAACATTGGAACCCCTCATCGTCGCGATGAACTCCTCGGCGACTGGCTTCCATCTCTCCGGGAGCGATCCCGTTCCCAGATTGATCGTCGGGTTGTCCTCTTCGGGCTGGGGCGGGCTGTCAGGACCGGAGCGGCGGTGGTTGTAGGAGTGGATGTCGTATAGAACGAACCCGCCGAACTCGGCGACGAGCTGATCGAGTATCGCCCCGAGTTGGGCGTAGAAGTCGTCGTACAGGTCCAGGGACTCTGCGATTTGGCGATCGTTCAGCGGCGTCTTCCAGATGTTCAGCCCCCATGCATCATCCGGGTCGAGATAAACAGCCCGTTCCCGGGGACGGTTCAGGTCGACCTCGAATCGAGATCGGTGTGCCAACCCATGTACCCCGAAGCGGGCCGCGACTTCCGAGGTGTGCGGATCTTCCTCCCGGAGACGGGTTTCGTCGTCGAGCGCCATCACAGCTGCGATCTCCGGTCGCAACTCGTGCCCATCGTGGATCGCAGTTGCGATCACCGAATTGGGCGTCGACGTGTGAAACGAGGAGAACTCCATGGATCACGGCCACTTACCCGACTCTCGTTCCCGGCAACCATGGAGAGTGATATCAGGAAAATCCCCGATGGCCGGCCGGTCTCCAGTCAGGTAGATAGCGGGTGTGGGGGCACGAGGCTGAGGCGTGACGTCTGACGGGTGGTGTCACCATGGGGGCGGGTCAGACGTCTTCGCCATTCCATCATGCGTATCAGGCTCACCGAACAGGTTCCAACGACTCGGCGAGGCCAAGGGCATCCTCCAGAGTCAGCATGGTCTCGATGCGATGGGTGACTCCTGCCTCCTCCCAAGCCAGGACGTTCCCGGCGAGACGGCCCTCTTCTTCGTGGACCAGCCCAGAGGCGTCTCGATACATGAGATAGTGAGGCTCGCCTCTCACCCAGAATCCCGACACACCCCGAACCGCGACCTCCTCGACTCGGCCACCGTCGTCCAGTGTCTTCACGTACAACTCGCTTCCAACGACCCGGAACTGGCTGTAGAGAATCGCGACCTCGTCTTGGGTTACCGGCAGCGTCCCACTCGCCCCCCACACCATGTGCACCGACCCGCCAGAGGGC
>DASTBQ010000047.1:0-21821 GCA_035711995.1 Acidimicrobiia bacterium
GTGGACGGATGTCTCTGTAGGAGCGTCTCTGCGCTCACGGTCGTCGCACCGTCGGGATCGAAGACAGCGAAGTCCGCGTCCTTTCCCACCTCGATCGAGCCCTTGGTCCGGCCCAAGCCTGCGAGAGCTGCCGGAGCCGCCGAGAGCCAGTGCGTGACCGACTCCAGACCTATGTCACGTGTTGCCGCCCCATGCCAGGTGGCCGGAAGCCGAAGCTGCACCGAGGCGACACCTCCCCAGGCACTTGCAAAGTCCCCCTCCTTCAGCGTCGAAGGGCTGGGCGAATGGTCCGATACGACCATACCGAGTGTGCCCATCTGCAGCGCTTCCCACAACGCCGCGCGGTGCTCCTCGTTTCTGATCGGTGGAGCGCATTTGAACTCCGTGCCGGTCACGTCGGCGTCAACGAAAGTCAAATAATGGGGACAAGTCTCCCCGGTCATCGAAGATGGTCCGGCGGCGATCGCATCGACACCATCCCCGGACGACACGTGAAGGATGTGAACCGGTCCACCGAGTTCCGAGAGTCTCCTGATCGCCTCCGCTTCCGCCTCCGGGGGTCGTGAGGCCAAGTACGAGGGGTAGTCGCTTCCCGACTCACCGATCAGGGCTGGCCACTCGGCGTGGACTAAGAGGGGCACGTCGAGATGGAGATCGGTGATCGTGGCCATGTCCACAGGTGGAAACTCGGGAACCCCCGAGTCGGTGAGGAACACCTTGAACCCACAGACACCTTCGGCAACGAGCCCTTTCACCTCTGACTCGGAGCCGGGGACGATGCCTCCCCAGAAGGCAACGTCACAGCTGATCTCGCCGGACGCCGAGGCGCGCTTCACCTCGAGAGCTGCGACGCTGATGGTCGGTGGGATCGAGTTCAATGGCATATCAACGATCGTGGTGGAACCTCCGGCCAGGGCCGCGGCGGTGGCGGTGGCGAAGCCCTCCCAATCCGTCCTTCCCGGTTGGTTCACGTGAACATGAGTGTCGACCAGACCGGGAAGGACGTTCAAGTCGCCGTAGTCCTGATCGCCCGACGTGTGATCCGCGACCTCGACTATCACCCCGTCCTCGAAGCGAATCGTCGCGGGTCTGAACTCGCCATCGATCAGCACGGCTCGGGAAGAAATCGTGGTCATCGTCGCGGCAACATACCGTCGGGTCTACCCGGTATGGTTCGTCGTATGACCAGCGAAAACAGTGTGGATCGCACGATCGACTACGCATTTCTCCTCGGTGGGATAACCGCGTTCATCTTCGGGCTGATATTGGTGATAAGACAGGATGCCGCAATCGGCATCGTCGCCCTCCTCATCGGGCTCTGGTGGCTGATCCAGGGAGCCTTCCTCGTCTTCTCCGTGTTCATCGACAGGACCGACATGTGGTGGAAGCTGATCATCGGGCTGATCGGAGTAACGGCAGGTCTCGTCGTCCTGGCAAACCCGGTGCAGACCGGGACTTTCCTCGGGACCGCGCTTGCCGTCGTACTCGGGATCCTCGGGATCATTGCGGGTGTGGTCGCAGTCGTAGGTGGGTTCCGGGGCGGTGGATTCGGAGCCATCCTCTTCGGTGCTGTGACGATCGTCATCGGGCTGCTGATCCTCTTCTACCCGGAGGACTCCTTCACGGTCTTCGTCACGATCCTCGGATTCATTCTCATGATCCAGGGGGTGGCAGCGGTCGTCCTGGCGCTCATGGCCCGGCCCAAGCAGTTGACGGCCGGGTAGCCTTCACCGCCATGTACGCGCCGTTGCCACGGTCGGCGAGACGAGGAGTCTTCGCCGCCCCTTAGTGCCTCTCCTCGAGCCGTTGTCCCTACAAGCCACCGGTCCGAAGGAGTAACCATGGCCGACCTTCTCTCCCGTCACAACGACGTCCTAGCCGCCGTCATCCCGTTCGACACAAAGATCCACGCCGAGTCTGCAGCCGGTTTGTGGATCACCGACACCAACGGCAATCGTTGGGCCGACTTCGCATGCGGCACCGCGGTCACCAACCTGGGTCACAATCATCCCGCAGTGGTCGAAGCGGCCAAGCGTCAGCTCGACAAACAGGTGCACTCCGGCATGATCGTGCACTTCGACTCCCTGGTGGAAGCGGCGGAACGTCTACGTGATATCACACCACCCGCCATCGAGAAGTTCGCCTACGCAAACTCCGGTGCCGAAGCGGTCGAGGCCGCCGTCAAGTTGGCCAAATACACCTCGAAACGGCAGGGTGTGATCACGTTCCGCGGCGGGTTCCATGGACGGACCATGGGATCAGTCACCTACACGACATCCAAGGCGAAGTACCGGGACGGGTATCACCCCGTGTTGGGATCGGTGTTCGTGGCTCCGTTCCCCCACCCATACAGATGGGGTGTCAGCACCGACGAAGCGGTGGACAGATGTCTCCATGAGTTGGAGATGATGTTCAAGCACGTGGTGTCGCCTCACATCATCGCGGCATTCCTGGTCGAGCCCGTCCAAGGCGAGGGTGGTTACTACCCGGCACCGCCGCGATTCCTCGACGCCCTGCGCTCGATCGCCGATGAGCACGGCATCTTGCTCATATACGACGAGGTGCAGACCGGGTTCGGGAGGACCGCCGAATGGTTCGCTGCCGATCACTTCGACGCCAAACCCGACATCATGTGCTTTGGGAAGGGAATCGCCAACGGCTTCCCGCTCTCGGCCTATGGCGCCAGCAAGGAGATCATGGACAATTGGCCGCCCGGCTCACACGGAACCACCTACGGTGGGAACCCGGTGGCCACTGCGGCGAGTGTTGCTGTGATCGACACCATGGGCGGTCTTCTGCCCCACGCCCGAGAGCTTGCTGACCAGGCCAAGACGAGATTCGCAGGTCTCACCGAGCGTCACGAGACGATCGGAGACGTCCGGGCCTTCGGTCTGATGATCGGTGTCGAGTTCGTCGAGGACCGGGAGTCCCGGGTTCCTGACGCCAAGGCGTTCCAGCACGTGCAGGCACATGTCTTCGACAACGAGCTGATAATCATCGACTGCGGTCCCGATGGAAACGTGCTCAGATTCATCCCCCCACTGATCACCAGTTCGGAAGAGCTCGATTGGGCCATCGACTTGATCGACGAGGGCCTCGAGAGCTGGGAGAGCCGCTAGCTCCTCATCGTGCGTTCTGGGTGGGAAACCGCCGGATTCCGGCTGTTTCTACGACCAGAACGTCATAGATCATCGGCGCAGTTCGATCGCATCGGACTCCACCCAATTTCATTGGGCGACCACCGGGACCTTGGCCATGGCGGCGTCGATCTCGTCCTGTGGGTGTTGATAGTCGACCAACTCGCCCTCGAAGTAGGCCTGGTATGAGGACATGTCGAAGTGACCGTGACCGCTGAGGTTGAAGAGGATCACCTTTTCCTCACCGGCCTCCTTGGCCCGCTCGGCTTCCAGCATCGCCTCGGCCACCGCATGTGTCGGCTCGGGGCCGGGGACGATCCCCTCGACACGAGCGAAATCGACCGCCTTGGCGAACGTATCGGTTTGGTGGAGGGCGGTCGCCTCGATGATCCCGGCCTCCTTGAGATGCGACACGAGAGGCGCCATCCCGTGATAACGAAGACCTCCGGCATGAATCGGCGCAGGGATGAAGGGGTGGCCGAGGGTGTGCATCTTCACCAGAGGGGTCATCTGACCGGTGTCGCCGAAGTCGAATTGGTAGCTCCCTCTCGTCAATGACGGCGCCGCGGCCGGTTCCACGGCACGAATCACCGGATTCATACTCCCGGCCAGCTTCTCCCTGACGAACGGGAAGGCGAGGCCGGCGAAGTTGGACCCGCCTCCGGCACAGCCGATGACGACGTCCGGGGTTTCGTCGACCAAGGCGAGTTGCTTGAGCGCCTCCTCACCGATCACGGTCTGATGCATCAAGACGTGGTTGAGCACCGAGCCGAGTGAGTACTTCACATCGTCGTTGGTTGCCGCGACCTCCACTGCCTCCGAGATCGCGATGCCGAGGCTGCCCGGTGTCTCCGGATCGACCTCGAGCACCGACCGTCCGTAATTCGTGTTGTCAGAGGGTGACGGGTAGATGGTGCCGCCGAAAGTCTCGATCAGGGCTTTGCGGTAAGGCTTCTGGTCGTACGACGACCTCACCTGATATACCTCGCACTCCAATCCGAATAGGGAGCAGGCAAACGCCAGGGCCGATCCCCACTGCCCAGCCCCGGTCTCGGTCGCCAGTTTCCTGACCCCCGCCTTGGCGTTGTAATAGGCCTGGGCGACCGCGGTGTTCGGTTTGTGCGAGCCAACGGGGCTGACCCCTTCGTACTTGTAGTAGATGCGGGCTGGTCCTCCGATGAGCTTCTCCAGGCCATGGGCGCGGTAGAGCGGCGATGGCCGCCAGAGCCGGTAGATCTGACGAATCTCCTCGGGAATCTCGATGAACCGGTCGGTCGCGACCTCCTGCAGAATCAGATCCATCGGGAACAAAGGAGCGAGATCGTCGGGGCCCACCGGCTGATGGGTCCCGGGGTGTAGGACCGGAGGAGGTGGCGTGGGCAGGTCCGGGACGACGTTGTACCAATGCGTCGGTAGGTCGGCCTCCGGCAACAGGATCTTTGTGAGCATGACGGAAACATACGCACCCTCAACGGTCCGATGGGGGGCGTACCCTGCCCGGATGACCGCCTCGGCTCTCCTCACCCGACGAGTCCTCCTCAGGGACATGGGCAAAGCCGGGCTGGCCCTGGTGGTCCTCGGCATCGCAGCATGCTCTTCAGAGAGCGGCGAAGGGTCGACCATCACCACGCCCGACCCCACGTCTTCCGCCCAGCCCACACCCACGACGGGCACGACATCGGCTGGCACGACCACATCACCCGGCACGAGCGACGGATACAGCTGGCACCGGGTGGACCTGGGATTCGTGTCCGCCTACATCGTCTATCGGAGTGGGGTTGCCACGGTGGTCGACACAGGAGTCGATGGGAGTGCGCTCTCCATCGAATCGGGGCTGGTGTCGGTAGATCTCGGGTGGAGTGACGTCGGCGGGTTGATAATCACTCACAGACACCCCGATCACCAGGGGAGCACACAGGCCGTCCTCGACAACGCTCCGGACGTTCCCTGGTACGCCGGCGCCGGAGATCTCGGGGCGATCACGGCTCAGACACAAGGATCGAGTGTCGGTGACGGCGACATGGTCGATGGTCTGGAGATCATCGAGACACCGGGACACACGGCCGGGCATATTTCGGTGCTCGACCGTACCGGTGGGTTCCTGATCACAGGTGACGCGCTCAACGGTGAAAACGGCGGCGTGGTAGGGCCGAATCCTGGGTTCAGTGAGGACATCGAGCTGGCTAATGAGTCCGTGATCAAGCTCGCGGGCTTTGACTACGAAGTCGCTCTGTTCGGTCATGGCGAACCAGTTCTGGCGGGCGCTTCAGCGATGGTCGCCGAGTTGGCTGAGAACCTGGGCTAGGGACGTCTTTGGATCTCATCGACTTTCTTGCGGGGCTGGGAGTCTTGGCGGGGCTTGTGGGAGTCGTGGTAGCCGTGGTTCCCGGCCTGGCACTCCAGGTGATCGCCGTCACGATCTGGGCCTTCGAGAAGGGCACCCCCGCGGGATGGGTCGTCCTCGGCCTGGTCCTGGCGATTGCCGCAACTGCGACGATCCTCAAATATGCCTTCCCCCACCGCAAACTACGCGAGGAGGGTGTCCCCGGGTGGATCCTGGTCGTCGGAGCGGTGGCAGCTGTGATCGGTCTCTTCGTGATTCCCGTTATCGGTGCACCGATCGGTTTCATCCTCACCGTCTATGTGTTCGAGAGAGTTCGTCGAGGACCTGCTCGGGCCTGGCCATCGACCAAGACGGCGCTGAAGGCGGTGTTCACCTCGATGGGCATCGAACTGGCCGGAGGCTTCGCGATAGTCCTCGTCTACTTCATGGGGGTCTTCGTCACCTGACGATCAGCCCCTGCAGATCGAAAACGCCCTCTCCGTCACATGTCTCAGTCCTCGCTGGTCACCGACGACTTTTCGGCGATCTCGGCGACTATGTCCTCGTTGGCCAACGTGGTGACATCACCGAGCTGACGATGCTCCGAGATGTCTTTGAGGAGACGTCGCATGATCTTTCCGGATCGAGTCTTGGGGAGATCGCCTGTGAACACGATCGATTTCGGTTTGGCGATCGGACCGATCGAGTCGGCCACATGATCTCGCAGTTCGTCGATGAGCGCCTCGTCGCCGCTGGCGGTGGACCGCAATGTGACGAACGCCGCAATCGCTTGCCCGGTGATGTCGTCCCTCCGCCCGACGACTGCAGCTTCGGCAACGGCGGGATGGCTCACCAAAGCCGACTCCACCTCGGTGGTGGAGATGTTGTGACCCGAAACGAGCATGATGTCGTCCACGCGGCCCAAGAGCCAGAAGTAGCCGTCCTCGTCACGCTTGCACCCGTCTCCCGGGAAGTAGCGACCATCGAAACGTGACCAATAGGTGTCGACGTATCGCTGGTCGTCGCCGTAGATGGTCCTCGCCATCGACGGCCAGGGTTGGGTGATCACCAAGAACCCACCACCACCGAGCGGCACACTGTTGCCGTCATCGTCGACGACGTCCGCGGCGATGCCCGGGAAGGGCTTGGTGGCCGACCCCGGTTTCGTTGGAATGACCCCGGGCAGTGGGGAGATCATGATCGCCCCGGTCTCGGTCTGCCACCAGGTGTCGACGATCGGGCAGTTCCCCTTACCCACGTGCTCGTTGTACCAGATCCAGGCTTCGGGGTTTATCGGCTCGCCGACCGTTCCGATCACCCGGAGAGTCGTCATGTGGTGACTGTCGACATGCTCGTCGCCCCACTTCATGAAGGCGCGGATTGCGGTAGGCGCCGTATAGAAGATCGTGACCCCGTACTCGTCGATGATCTCCCAGAGCCGGTCCAGCTTCGGGTAGTTGGGCGCACCCTCGTAGATCACACCGGTGGTCCGGTTGGCTAGAGGTCCATAGACGATGTAGCTGTGCCCGGTGACCCAACCGATATCAGCCGCGCACCAGTAGACGTCGCTGTCGGGTTTGACGTCGAACACATAGGAGTGGGTCGTTGCGACACCGGTCAGATAGCCGGCCTGGGTGTGAACTATCCCTTTCGGCTTACCGGTGGTCCCCGACGTATAGAGAATGTAGAGGGGATCTTCGGCGCCCAACGCGACCGCCTCGCACTCGTCGGACTGACCCTCCATCAGGTGGTGCCACCAGATGTCACGGCCCTCCTTCATCTCCACACCGTGGTCAGTCCGCTTGACCACGATCGAGTGCTCGATTCCGGGTGTCGACTCGAGAGCGGCGTCGGTGTTGTCCTTGAGCGGGACCACGTTTCCTCCCCGCCAGGCGCCGTCCTGGGTGATCACTATCCGCGCCTCGGCGTCGAGGATGCGCGATGAGAGAGCTTCTTTGGAGAACCCACCGAAGACGACCGAGTGGACCAACCCCAGTCGGGCGCAGGCCAACATCGCCATTGGCAGTTCGGGGATCATGCCCATGTAGATGGCGACTCGGTCGCCCTTCTCCAGGCCAAGGCTCTTGAGACCGTTGGCGAACTTGCTCACCTCCCGGGCCAGGTCCGAGTAGGTCAGTGTTCGGGTGTCGCCCGGCTCACCTATCCAGTGATAGGCGACCTGGTCGCCATGCTCAGCGAGATGGCGATCGAGACAGTTGTAGGAGAGGTTGAGCTCCCCGTCCTGGAACCACTTGAAGAACGGTGGGTTCGTGTCGTCGAGGACTTCGCTGGGCTCGGTGAACCAGGTGATCCGCTCCAGGGCCTGCCTCTGCCAAAAGGCCCGATAGTCCACAGCCGCCTCTTCGTGGATCCCGGGCCGGGCGTTGGCCTGGGCGGTGAACTCCTCCGCGGGTGGAAACACCCGGTCTTCGTGGAGCAGGTTCTCCAGAGCCTGCGACATTGCTACTCCTCACTCGGTTGCGGACGATGAGATCGCCTCGAGTTCGTGCAACCGAACTCGGGCTGCTCAAGAAGCTACCAGCCGCCGGTTCCGCACCCAGAGGACGACAAAGACCAGGGCGGCCAGATACATCACCAAATCGCCGATCGTGGAAAAGAGCGTCGAGGTAGAGGAGCCGACGTCTCCGTAGAACACGACCATCTCGCCGGTCTCAGTCGTGGAGGCGAATTCGCCCTGGTAGTCGATGACCGTCGACTTGCCTGTGACCGCGGCATGGATGACCGGGATCCCCAGTTCCACCGCCCGCATCCGCGTCATCCCTATGAACTGCTCAGAGGTCGGTGCGTCGGGTCCGTAAGAAGCCTTGTTAGTGGTGACGGCAAGCACGTTTGCGCCGGCCCTCCGGTGTTGGAGGGCATACCTGGAGAAGCCACCCTCCCATGAGATGACCGAGCCCAACTCGATGGCCCCCAGGTCGAAGACGATGGGCGCTTCACCGGGGATCATGTCCCGCGGCACCTGGTCCAGCGCCGGGATCCACTCGAACAGAGGCCGCGCCGGTATGTACTCGCCGAATGGAACCGGATGCTGCTTGCGATACTCCCCGACGATCTCACCTTCGGAGTCGAAGAGGACATTCGCGTTTATGAACTCGTCGTCACCCACGATCCTGTCACTTCCTACCAGGATCGCTGCTCCGATCCGACGCGCCTGATCTGCTATCGCTTCCCTGATCTCGTCGTTGAGGACCGGATCGGCGTTGGTAGAGCCCGAAGAGCTCTCCGGCCAGACAACCAGCTCGACGGTGCCCGGTTCGATGGTCTGGGTGAGGTCCAGGTGTTGCTCGAAGGTTCGCAGACGCTCGTCGGGAGGGCAGTGCTCGAACGGGCACGGCGTTGACCCCTGCACGATCGCCACCGGAAACGGCCCGGCATCGTGGACCGTGACGATCGAAGGGATGCTGGCGACGACGACGGCAATAGGGAGTAACACCACCCACCGGAGCCTCCGATCCCAGCTCCGGTCCATGGCGAGTGTGATCATGGCGGCAAAGGCGCCAACGACCACCGTCAGACCGGAGGTACCGACCGCCTCTGCGGGCAGACGCAGATAGAGGTTGTCACTGAGGGCATAGCCGGCGGCTCCCCATTCCTGGCCTCCAACCGGGAACCTGTACCGGATGACTTCCATCAAGGCCCAGCCGCCCGCCGCATAGATGAACCACCAGACCGGATCGGTGTCCCTGTTCCCGGCAAGACCCCATCCATAGATGGCAAAGAAGAGCGCCTGCAACGGGACGAGGATCAGCGCCAACAATTCCAGCTCCCCCAGCCACCACATCAGCCCCCCAAAGAAGGCCAACCCGTAGAGAAGTCCCGTCCAGAAGCCGGCAGCGCGCGTGGCGACGGTGCGTAGCGCGTACATGAAGAAGGCGATGCCGGGAACGATCAAGATCCCAGGCCCGAACGGGGGAAAGGCGAGGACGGACAAGGCCGCGCCGATGAGGGTGGCGACCAGCGGTGGGATCACGACGTGGAGAGTACGGCCCACCTCCCGTAATGTCCTGACTCATGTGGGAAGGCGACGTCTGGGTTGCACTACGCGCCGCGCGCGCCGCTGCCGACATCGTCCAGACCGGGTTCTTCCAGGCCCTCGACACAGAGATGAAGGGAGCGGTGGACCCGGTGACCCAGGTGGACCGGGATGCCGAGATCGCCATCCGGGAGGTGATAGGCAGCCACTTCCCCGACGACGCAATCCTCGGCGAGGAGCAAGGTGGCGGCGACTGGCGTTACGGTCGGGTCTGGATCGTCGACCCCCTCGACGGCACCGTCAACTACCTCCATCGCCTGCCTCAAGTGGCCGTCTCGATAGCTCTCTGGAACGACGGAGCCCCACTGGTCGGGGTGATCGTCGACGTGGCCCGAAACGACGAGTACGTGGCGGTTGTCGGCGGGGGGGCAACACTCAACGGCCAGGCGATCCAAGTATCGGAAACCCCGACCCTCGATCAGTCCCTCGTATCCACAGGGTTCCCCTACGACAGACGACAACACGCGGCGGCGTATCTCAGGGTCGTGGAGGAGGTGATGCTGAACAGCCAGGGCACACGACGTCTCGGCGCCGCCGCTCTCGATCTCGCCTGGCTGGCGACGGGCCAGTACGACGCGTACTGGGAGCACGGAGGTATCCATGGGATCAAGCCCTGGGACGTTGCGGCAGGAATCCTCCTGGTCACCGAAGCCGGAGGCACCTATACCAACGAGTCGGGTGAGACCAACCAGCTCGAGGCTCGTGCCCACGTAGCCAGCAATGGCAAAGTGCACGAGGAACTGCGTTCGATTGTGGCCCGCACCATGCCGGAGCATCTGAAATGACCTACCACGACCACCATCTCCATCCATTCGGATACGCCTCCTTGGTGAACGGGCTCGAGCTCATGGACGCGACAGACCTAGACGACCTGATGGCTCGGGTGGCGGCACATGGCGACCGGGTCGACGGACCGGTCATCGGGCACCGTCTCAACGACGAAGGTCTTTCCGAGTTGCGTTTACCCACCGCGGCCGACATCGACGACGTCATGGCCGATCGGCCGGTGCTGCTCTACAGATACTGCGGCCACATAGCAGTCGCCAACACGGCTGCCATGAGGCTTGCGGGTCTCGACGCAGGCACCGCAGATCCGCCCGGGGGGTCGTTCGACAGAGACGCCACGGGAAGTCCAAACGGGATCTTGCGTGAGACTGCGATAAACCCGGTCGGCACGGCTCTGGAAGGTCTGACCACAGCACCGTCCGACCTCGAGATCATCTCGGCGCTGGCCGGGCTGCGGCGGATGGGCATCGGCTCGATCACCGGCATGGTCTCAGTATCTGCAAACGTCTGGTGCGGAGTCGACAACGAGGTGGCGACGTTGGTGCGACTCGCCCCCGACCTCCCGATCGACATCGACGTGCTTCTGATCGCATCGTCACCGGAAGAGTTCCTCGCCGCCAAGGAGCAACTGGACAGGGCCGAAGGCCCGGTCAGATTTCACGGCTACAAGGACTTCGTCGATGGGAGTCTCGGAGGTCACACCGCGGCCATGTATGAGCCGTTCTCGGACCAACCCGACACGAGGGGCATGGAACGATACGACCGCGGGAGGATGGTTGAGATGGGGAGGACCTCTCTGGACGCTGGAGGCGCCGTTGCCATCCATGCCATTGGAGATCGCGCCAACGATCTCGTGCTCGATGTTCATGAAGAACTGCTCGGCCATGGTGCCGATCCGGGGCGACTCCGGGTGGAGCACGCCTCGGTCCTCCGGCCCGAGACCATCGAACGAATGGCACGTCTTGGCATCACCGCGTCGATCCAGCCCGCGTTCCTCGCGTCCGAGGCCACATGGCTGGAGAAGCGACTCGGTGCCGACCGAATGTTCACGGCATACCCCTTCCGTTCGATGATGGAAGCGGGGATACCTCTGTTGGGCGGGAGCGACTCTCCCGTGGAGTTGCCCGACCCACGCACCGGGATCACAGCCGCAGTGGGTCGTCACGGGATCAACCCCGAGGAGGCCATCACCGCCGACCAGGCCGAGACCCTCTTCAGCCCACCAGACCGCTGAGGTGTCCGGCGAGCCTTTCGTACTCGTCGAGTGTGTTGTAGACATGGGCCGACACCCTCAGTACCTGACGGGGCCAGACCGGCCACAGTGACACGAGTGTCTCGAAGCCGTCGGCGAGGAGACGGCCGTTCAGCGGTGCGAGTTGCCCACCGGGATCGATGCCCACGGCGTCGGGGAGAGCTATGGCAGCCATCGACCCGATCATCGTGTCAGGAGCAAGTGCCTCCGAGTCCAGTGCACGGCACAAGAGATCCCGAGCGGCGAGCACCAACGCGTGATTTCGCTTCATGATCCCCGGCCAGCCGTCTTGGTCCAGATCACCGACGATCTCCAGGACGTCCGGCAGGACGAGCCAGGGAGAGAAGTCCGTGGTGCCTGTCCAATCGAACAGACCTTGATAGCGATTGGTTCCCGCAGCCTCCGGTGAGTTCCAGGCGTGGGAGATGACGGTGGGCACTGTTTCCTCGATTCGATCGGCCCTGGTGTGGAGGAAAGCCGAACCGTGCGGAGCGCAGACCCACTTGTGGAGGTTGCCGGTGTACCAACTGGCCCCCAGGGCGTCGAGATCCAACTCGATCTGTCCCGGGCCGTGTGCCCCGTCGACCAGGACCGGAATCTCCGGTTCGAGTGCGGCGACGATCTCTTCGATCGGGCAAACCAGCGCAGTCGGAGATGTGACGTGATCCAGCACGACCAGACGCACACGGTCGGAAACTGCATCGACGACCGCGTCCCGAACCGTGTCAGGCGTGTCGATGGGAAACGGGACATCTACGACACGAACTCTCGCCTCGGCCCGTCTGGCGCTGAACTCGAGGGTCTGACGCACCGCGTTGTAGTCGTGGCTCGTCGTGACCAACTCGTCGCCGGGCTTGAGCCAGGGTTCGATTGACCGGACCACAGCCGCCACGCCCGAAGACGCATTGACGACCGGTGCCAGACCCGCCGGGTCGGCACCGACGAAGCTGGCCAGAGCTTGCCGGGCCCGTTGCATGCCTTCCACCAGTTCGTCGTGGACGAACCCGGTGGGATTGGCGTCCCATCGTCGCTGCCAACCCTGCTGTCTTTCCCGCACCTCGACTGGAACCGCTCCGAACGAGCCGTGGTTGAGATGATGAACTCCCGGCGAAAGTGCCCACATGTGGGTGAAACTACCGTCTCACTACTCTGATCAAGGCCATGTCTCAGTACTCGAAACTCACACCTGTCGACATCACACAGGGAGTTGACCGCGCCATCGCCGAGGCGGAATCGTTGCTCCATGAGTTGACCACTCTCGAAGACGAGCGCACCTTCGAGAACACGATGCGACCGCTGGACCGCATCGCCGACATCCTCGATCACGCCTCGACAGAGTTCACCTTCATGGGCTACGTCCACCCCGACAAGGAGATTCGCTCGGCGGCCAAGGAGGCTGAGGAGAAGAAGGACAAGTGGGCCGCCGACATCTGGTTCCGCGAAAACCTCTACGAAGCAATCGACGTGTACTCGAACAGTAGAGAAGCATCGGAGTTGAAAGGAGAACACAAGAGGCTCCTCGACTTCGTAAAGAGAGACCTGCGTCGGGCCGGGCACGAGCTCGACCCAGAGGCGAGGCAACGGGTCAAAGAGTTGACCCAGAGAGGGATCGAGCTCGGAGTCAGGTTCCAGCAGAACATCGACGAGTGGGACGACTGGATCCTGGTAAGCAGGGAGGATCTCGAAGGTCTCCCCGATACCTACATAGAGGGTCTCGACGTCGACGAGGAAACGGGAAAGTACAAGGTGACGATCGCCTACCCCGAGATGATCCCCTTCCTCGAGAACTCACCTCGCCGCGACCTGCGGGAGCAACTGCGTTTCAAATTCAACACGGTGGCGGTGGAGGAGAACCGAAAGCTCCTCGAGGAAGCACTGGAGTTACGTCAGGAGGTAGCGGAGATCTTCGACGTCCCGACATGGGCGCATCATCGACTCGAGGAGAGAATGGCGAAGAGTCCGGACCGGGTCGTCGATATGTACTCGGAATTGCGCGAGCCGCTCACCGCGGCCGTGCAAGACGAGCTCGCCGAAGTGAGCAAGCTGCTCGCGGCTGACACCGGTGATACCAGGGTCCAGCAGTGGGACTGGGCCTACTACGACACGTTGCAGCGCAAGACCGATTTCGGGGTCGACAACTTCGAAGTGGCCCAGTATTTCCCTCTGCCCCAGGTGTTGGAGGGCATGTTCGAGCTGACCCAGGAGATGTTCGGGATCACCTTCGAAGAAATCGAGGACTTTGACACCTGGCATCCGGACGTCCAACTGTTCTCGGTTCACGAAGCCGCGACAGGTGAGGAGATCGCACGCTTCTACCTCGACCTGTTCCCACGTGAGGGGAAGTTCGGGCACGCAGCCGAGTTTCCTCTGCTCAGAAGTCGTCTCCTCGAGGACGGGACCTACCAGAACCCGTTGTGCGCAATGGTGGCGAACTTCACCAAGCCGACCAAGACGTCCCCCTCGCTTCTCCAGCATTCGGAAGTCGAGACCTTGTTCCACGAGTTTGGCCATGTGCTCCATCAGAACCTGGGGCGGACCGAGTTGGTCAGGTTCTCGGGGACCGGGACCGAGCGCGACTTCGTGGAGGCTCCGAGTCAGATAATGGAGCACTGGATCTGGCGACCCGACGTCCTCAAGAGGTTCGCCCGACACCACGAGACGGGTGAGCCGATCCCGTCCGATCTGGTCGACCAACTGGTCGCGGCCCGCAATCTGAACCGGGCGATGTTCCAGCTCCGACAGATGCAATACGGCTGGTGGGACCAGGAGATGCATCGCGGACCCGATCGTGACCTCGACGACATCCTGACAGCCGGTTCGGAGATCACGATGCTCCCACCACACGAAGGCACATTCCCTCTTGCCTCGTTCGGTCACATAATGGGTGGCTACGACGCCAGTTACTACGGCTACATGTGGGCCGAGGTGTTCGGTGACGACATGTTCTCGCGTTTCGAGGAGCAAGGAGTCACCAACCCCGATGTGGGCATGGCGTATAGAAACGAGGTCCTGAGCAAAGGTGGGTCTTTGGACGCGGACGACCTGCTACTAAACTTCCTGGGAAGAGAGCCCAACAATGAGGCGTTCCTCAGAAAGCTGGGCATCTCGGGAACCGAGTGAGGCGGTTCGATCGTCTTATACCCGACTCATGATCGGGAAGACCTTTAACCCCAATTAGCGTTCCGGCACGCACGATTCCAGTGCACATCGAGGAAGGGTTCCTCGGCCGGGTCAGGCGAGATACCTGACACCGAAATCTTCAAGTAGTGCCGGCCCAATACCAGGAGGGCCAAATATGACAGACACAGTAAGGGGGGCGGCGATAAAAGGAATGACTCGCCCGTCCCGACGATTCGCTACAGGGCGAGTCTGCGCCAAGCCAGATTGCAAGACCAAGCTCAGCCAGTACAACAAGGCCGAGTACTGCCACGCCCACGCCCCGGTCAAGTTCCCCCGTGTCAGGGGCAAGATCGTCGACGGTGAGGAGTAGATCTCCGCAATCGCTGACAATTCGAAGGCCCCCGGTCACTGAGACCGGGGGCCTTCTCAGTTCGGTGTCTGCCAACCGAACCTTCAAGTCGACTAGAAGGTTCCTCCGCTACAATGGGACCATGAGAATCGGACAACTGGCCGAGCGGACCGGAGTCTCCACCCAGGCAATCCGCTACTACGAGGATCTCGGGATCCTCCCCCCGGCGACCCGGGCGCAGAACGGCTACCGAACCTACGACACGACCACCGAGGATCGCATCTCATTCATCAGGGATGCCCAGACCGCGGGCATGACACTCGTCGAGATCCACAAGCTCCTGGAGCTGCGCGACAGTGGTCAGTCGACCTGTGGCCACGTGATCGGGACTTTGGAGAATCATCTCGCCGAAGTCAACCGTCAGATGACCGACCTCGAACGGACCCGCGCACATCTCATCTCGATCATCGAGAGGGCACGTGCCCTCGACCCCGCCACGTGTGACGACCCAAACCGTTGCCAGACCATCCCGAAAGGAACCAAATGAGCACTGAAAAGACGCTCCAAGTGCCTGAGGTCCACTGCGACCACTGCAAGACGAGTCTCGAAGGAGCCGTCGGCGAACTCGAAGGGGTATCGCGTGTCGAGGTCTCGGTGCCTGAAGCCACCATCGATGTCGCGTTCGACGAGGCAGCGGTGAGTCTCGAGTCCATCAAGACCACGATCGAGGAGCAGGGCTACGCCGTCTTCGGATGAGTCCAAGACCGTCCTCTTCGACGTAGAGGGGATGACCTGCGCCACCTGTGCGGTGCGAATCGAGCGGGTGCTCGGTCGTCAGCACGGGATCGAGGCCGCCTCGGTCAATCTGGCCAGCGCATCTGCCTCCGTGCGATTCTCCGGTGAACCCGATCTGGGGCAGGTGACCGAGGCCGTTTCCAAGATCGGCTACGGCATCTCTGTCCACGAAGGTGGCTCACGCGATGTCACCGAGATGTACTCGGAGGAAGAGCTAGCCCAGTGGCGCCGGTTCTGGGTGGCCGCCGCACTGACGGCTCCCGCGATGCTTCTCCATCTCCTCGGGCCTCACGTCCTCTGGAACTCGATCCTCCAGGGAGTACTCGTCACCCCGGTCGTCTTCTGGAGTGGTGCCCAGTACCACCGCCGTGCCTGGCGTCAGGCACGAAACGGCGCTGCGAACATGGACACTCTCATATCGTTGGGCTCACTGGCCGCCTACATCTACTCGATAGCAGTCCTTCCGACGCACGGCACCGTCTACTTCGAGACCGCAGGGATGATCATCACACTCATCACTCTGGGAAAGGCCTTCGAGGCCCGAGCCAAAGGACGGGCCTCCTCTGCTGTCCACCGTCTCCTCGAGCTCGCCGCGACCGACGCCACAGTGCTGACCCCTTCTGGAGAGCGCAAGGTACCAATCGACCAGGTGATCCCGGGCGACGTCATGGTCGTGGGGCCCGGCGAACGGATTCCAACCGATGGCATCGTGGCATCCGGCTCGAGCACCGTGGACGAGTCGATGCTCACCGGTGAACCTCGGCCAGTGCCCAAGGACGAGGGCGACGAGGTGGTGGGAGCGACCGTGAACCAAGCCGGGAGACTGACAGTCGAGGCCACCAGGGTGGGTTCGGAGACGACGCTGGCATCGATCATCAGGCTTGTGGAGACCGCCCAAAGCTCGAAAGCCCCGATCCAACGTCTCGCCGACGTCTATTCGGCCCGTTTCGTGGCGGCTGTGCTCCTGATCACGCTCGGCGTCTTCGGATTCTGGCTGTTCGCAGGGGACGGGGTCGAGACCGCCGTCCGTATCGCGGTGTCGGTCCTGATCATCGCCTGTCCCTGCGCCCTCGGCTTGGCTACACCGACTGCGGTGATGGTGGGCAGTGGCAAGGGCGCCGAGCTAGGGATTCTCTTCAAGCAAGCGGAGGTCTTCGAACGAGCCAAAGAGATACACACGGTGCTCTTCGACAAGACAGGGACACTGACCACCGGCGCCATGACCCCACACGGCGTCGAAACAGACGCAGACACGGCCGAGTTTCTCCGACTCGTCGGGTCGGTGGAAGTGGCGTCGGGTCACCCGGTCGGAATGGCGGTGGGTCTCGCAGCGGACGAAGCCGGAGTGGCCCTGAGCACACCCACCGAAGTCCAGAGCATCACAGGTCTCGGCGTCATGGGCACTATCGATGGACACCGGGTGGTAGCGGGGACGCCAGAGCTGATCAGAGAGCAAGGACTCGCAGACGCCGAACGTTGGAGCCCTGAGCTGGCGGCAGGCCGGCGCAACGGCCACACGACCTTCCTCGCAGGTTGGGACGGTCTGGTGCGGGGTGTCATCTCGGTGTCAGACTCGGTGCGGCCAGAGTCGGCCCAGGCAGTCTCCCGCCTCACCAAGCTGGGTCTGGAGACCCAGCTGGTGACAGGTGACAACGAGGAAACGGCCCAGCTGGTCGCAGACGCGGTCGGCATTTCGACTGTCTACGCCGAAGCCACCCCGGAGTCCAAGGCGAAACATGTCGGCCAGCTCCAAGAGCACGGGAAGGTTGTTGCCTTCTTCGGCGATGGGGTCAACGACGCCCCGGCCTTGACCCAGGCCGACCTCGGTCTCGCGGTCGGCTCGGGAACAGGTGTGGCGGTGGAGGCAGGAGACGTCGTGATCCTGCGGGACGATCCCCGCCTCGCCCCGGTCGCCGTCGAACTCGCCACTGCCACTCTCAGCACCATCCGTGGAAACCTCATCTGGGCATTCCTGTACAACACGATCGCAATACCCATCGCCGCAATCGGCCTTCTCAACCCGACGATCGCCGCCGCTGCGATGGCATTCTCCTCTGTCTCGGTCGTGCTCAATGCGCTGCGTCTCCGTCGTTTCCAGCCATTCTTCGAGTCTTCTCGGTATCGGGTTCAGAGGAGTAGGTTGAAGGAGTGAGCTCGCTGCAATGGCTCGACAGACCGGTGTTGAGAGACCCGCTGGCTCTCATCGCGTTCGAGGGCTGGGGCGACGCAGGCGACTCGGCGAGTCTCGCCGCAGAACGTTTTCTCGACACCTACGACAGCGAGTTGGTGGCGACAATCGACCCCGACGAGCATTACGACTTTCAGGTGAGACGTCCGATGGTCGTACTCGACGAGGGCGGAACCAGGCGAATCGATTGGCCCGAGAACGAGATCCACGTGCTGCGGCTACCGGAGCGAGACCTGGTTGTCCTGCTCGGCGAGGAACCCAATTACAAGTGGAAGGCCTTCACCCGTGAGGTGGTCGGGGCGCTGACCACACTCGGGGTCACCAATGCGGTGACTCTGGGAGCCTTCATCGGTCAAGTCGCCCACACCCTTCCGGTGCCTCTGATCGGCACCGCAACCGTCCCCGACAAACTCGCTCTCCACGGTCTGCTTCCCTCCGGATACCAGGGTCCGACGGGAATCCTCGGGGTTCTCAACCAAGCGCTGGGCAACGCCGGGATCGACGTGATCTCGGTTTGGGCTGCCGTTCCCCACTACCTGTCGAACCAGGACTACCCGCCGGCGGTAGAGGCGCTGGCAATCAAGGCGTCGGAGCTGCTCGGGATGTCGCTCGATATCGGAGACCTCACCTCACGAGCCCGCCAGTTCCGAGATACCGTCGACGAGGCGCTCGAGGAAAACACCGAACTCCAGCAATACGTGGAGCAGCTCGAGAACGAGGCGGCCGAAGAAGGCGACGAGAACGTCGAACGGCTCGTCGAGGAAATCGAGGACTTCCTCAAGGACCGCTGAATCAGCGAACCCGGGGCCACACGGCCCTCGCTCGGACCAATCCGCTCAACTTCGACCTCCAACGTCGAATCGGGCCCCTAAGGGCCCGATTCTCGAAGTCACTACTTCTTGCGCTTGTGCCGGTTGGCCTTGAGACGCTTGCGGTATTTGTGCTTCGACATCTTCTTACGTCGCTTCTTGATCAGCGAACCCATCGAACAGACCTCTCTAAAAGGGGGGAAACCTGACACATGGTCGCGCAATGGCGGGTTCTAGGTCAACTCGGGTCGATCGACCAGTTTCGAGTGCCATCGATCGAATCGGCCCGACGAACACTCGCGTCGAACCCGATCTCAGATCAAACCGGTGGTCTCGATCGGGTCGTCGATGATGTCAGCTCCCCAATCTGCCAGCGCCCCGGCGACACGTTCTGCTCGGTCCCGGGTCACGAAGGCGACGACGGATGGGCCCGCACCTGAGCGAGCCGCATGCAGCGCTCCGGCATGGCGGGCGATGTCGATCATCTCCCCCACCTCGGGAGTGAGCCTGTCCCGCCAGGCCTCGTGGACTTCGTCGCCGTGTGCCGCGGCGAGCAGCCCCGGATCTCCGGTGGTCAGCCCGGCGGTGAGAGCGGCAACCCGGCCCATGGAGCGGATCATCACCTCCCGGTCGTAGTGACTGGGGAGCACAGCACGGGCCTCGGGCGTGGGAAGTCGACTGTCGGGCACGGCGACGATCGGTCGGAGGGTGGGGTGGATCGGGAGACGGAGTGGCAGACCCTCAGCAGGTATCAGCACCAGTCCTCCGTACACCGCCGCCGCCGCTTGATCGGCATGACCTTCCATTTCGGCTGCGATTCGGAACACACGGTCGGGAGCGGCCTCCTCGCCATGCGCTCGCAGCGCGGCCGCGGCACCCGCCACGAATGCCGCTGCAGACGACCCGAGACCCCGTCCCAGGGGGACCGAGTTCTCCACTTCCATCTCGAGCGGGCGGTTGCCCACGGCACGTCTGGCTGCGGCTACCACACCGTCTACCTCCCCATCCCCGAGACGATGCTCGCCGTTGTGTTGCACCGACCACTCGTCGGCCAGACGGGCCCTCACCACACACCTCGGGCTGAGCGCGAGGGCGAGACAGTCGAAGGCAGGGCCGAGATTGGCGGTGGTTGCTGGGGCGGAAGCACTGGCTGATTCGTTCACGATCCGAGCCTATCCGGCGTTACGGTGCCGGCTGTGGGTGACCTGTTCGACTTCGAGAACCTCCTACCAGAGATGATTCTGGCACTGGGTCTCGCCCTGGTCATAGGCAATGCGCTGGCCTGGTGGAAGCATCGGAGAGGGGAGGCGCCGAAGGACCTCCGCGAGGCGGTGTATCGGCCCGGACGGGTCAGGTTCCTCATGGTGGTCGGAGTTCTGCTGACCGTCTGGGGAGCCGTGACGCTGTTCAGGTAGCGGGCGATTGGCCTAGGAAGAATTCGATGTGAGAATCGAGTCATGAGTCTCCGTGACATCCCGTTGACCACGATCGACGGGGACACAATCACACTCGCCGAGTACGCAAACCAATCGGTTCTCATCGTGAATGTCGCATCTCGTTGTGGTCTCACCCCGCAATACGAACAGTTGGAGCAGCTACAGAAGACCTACGGCGACCGTGGATTCACTGTGCTCGGATTCCCATCGAACCAGTTCCGCCAAGAACTGGGGAGCGAGACCGAGATCAAGGAGTACTGCTCCATGACGTGGGGTGTCACGTTCCCGATGTTCGCCATGGTGAAGGTGAACGGGAAGTCGCAGCACCCTCTCTACGCGGAGCTGACCAAGGTGGAAGACAGCCGCGGCCAAGCAGGCAAGGTGCAATGGAACTTCGAGAAGTTCCTGTTGACGCAGGACGATCGAATCACGAGGTTCCGTCCCCGGACGAGACCTGACGATCCTGAGGTGGTCTCCGAAATCGAGCGGTCACTCCCCGCGGAGTAGACGGAGGTCAGCCCCGGGCCAGACTCAGGTAGGAGTCGTCCGGAGCGACGCTGATCTCCTCGTGGACCGAAACTGCCACAGCGATCAGTGGCACCGCAAGGAATGCACCCGCCAAGCCGAAGGCAAGACCGCCGGCCGCCACGGCGAGTAACACGACCAGCGGATGAAGCCGCAGTCGATTGCCGAAGACGAGCGGCATTATCACATCGCCCTCAAATTGCTGGACCACGATCACGACCCCGAGGATGATCAAGGCCTGGACCGGCCCAACGTTGACGAAGGTCACCGCCACGGCAAGCAGGCCCGACACGAATGCCCCGATCAGTGGGATGAAGGCACCGAAGAAGACCAGCAGCGCAAGTGGGAACACCAGAGGGGCGCCCACGATCCAGAGGGCGATCCCGATGAGGGTGGCGTCGAACAACCCGACCAGAGCAACGCCACCCATGTACTGAGCCAGCGAATCTCGGGCGACCCTGGCGCTGATCGCAAGCTTTCGCCCTGCTTCTTCCTCGGTCCGGTCCACTGCCTTGCGTAACAGCGTCTTTCCATCCTTGAGCAGGAAGAAGGTGATGACTATCACGAGAAAGGCCCCGGTGATGAACTCGAGGACTGCGGTAGCTCCTCCGAGCAGGTTCTCGCCACCGATCGACTGCAGCCACTCGGTGACCCGTTGGGTGTATTCGTCGATCTCGGTCTGGGTCAGACCCAGGGGCCCCTCGATCAGCCAGTCGTGTAGCGACTCCCAGGTCTCGGATACGTCCCGGCTGAGAGTGTCGAAACTGGCCCCGATTTGGGGGACTACGAACACGATCAGCCCGACCAGGATCAGTGCGGCCACGAGCAGAGTGGCCAGACTGGCCAGAGCCGGTTTCCAACCTCTGTGAATCAGCCAGTGCGCCGGTCGCCAAAGAATGGCGGCGAGGAACATCGAGAAGATCACGGCAAACACCACGACGCTCACCGTCTGCAGGATGCGGAACGTGAAGAAGACGACGACGCCGATGGCGACCAGCCGCCAGGCGAGATCGCCCCATCGCACCACGAAAGCGCGGAACGCGCCGT
>DASTBQ010000048.1:0-11062 GCA_035711995.1 Acidimicrobiia bacterium
TCTGGCGCCAGGCTGGCCCATCGGCGCCGCATTCGTCTGCTCGGTCAAGGCTCTTCTTCGGTCTTCCCTGTATACACGGTCCAGCCAACCCTCATCGACACAATGCGGCATCCCCCACGCTGGGGGAAACCTCCGACGTGAATCACCCGACGGGGACGATGCCCCGTTCGTTCATTTCCCGGATCATCAAGCCGGAGGCTCGACTTGAAGAGCGAACACCGAGAACTCATCCGCCGGTTGACACTGAGCGACGAGGCCACACTCGCAAACGTGATGACGGGTCGGCTGGCCCAGAGTCAGAGGCTGCTCGACGAGCGGACTCGAAATCTGGTGAAACTCGCCGGTCTTCTCGCACTCGACGCCAAGACCACATCTCTTCGGGCGGCGACGGAGGCAGCCTTCGCGTCTGGCGCAACTGATGAGGAAATCGTCGAAGTCTTGCTGGTGGTCGCTCCAATGCTGGGGACCAGCCGGGTCAGCTCCGTGATTCCTCGACTGCGAAGGGCCCTGGAAAGAGACTGACCAGAGATACCCCCTGTATCCTCATGACCTCGTATGTCTCAAGCAAAAGATGTGGAAATGGAGACGCGCGACCGCGAATCTCCCCTTCCATTCGAGCCCAACATCTGGGAGTTCGACTTTCACCCACCACCACAGCGGGCAGGTCTGTCTGTTCGACACGACATCATCGATCGACTGGAACAAACCGATGCCGAGCTCGTAACCGTCATCGCACCCTCCGGTTACGGAAAGACGAGCACCCTGGCCCAGTGGGCCGGCACTACCCGCCGAGGCTTGGCTTGGCTGTCTTTGGGTCCAGCCGACAACGACCCGAGAACTCTCTTGCTTCGTATCGGCGCTGCCATCGCCCGAGCCCCAACCAACACAGCCATCGATCTCGACTGGATGTTCGCCTCGAAGGCGACCGAAACCACATCGATCGACCTGGCCCATCTCTTCAGGACTCTCGCCCGACTACGGCGACCTTCGACGCTGGTGCTGGACAACGCACAGCTGGTCAGGAGCGCCCCTTCCAAGAAAGCGCTGCTTGAGTTGCTCCGACAGATCGGGGGACGTGTGCAGCTGGTCGTGTCCTCACGGTCCGAGCTGGACCTACCAGTCACAAGGGCTCGCGCCGCAGGAACCCTCCTGCAGCTCACAGAGAACGACTTGGCGTTGGATGAGAGCGATGTTGCTCAATTGCTGGGTTCCCCGATCGAGGGAGTCTGGACACCCGAAACCCTGACATCGGTCACGCAGGGTTGGCCCGCCGCCATAAGTCTGCTGCTGTCGTCAGACCAGAACCGTCGCGTCGATAGCATCCGAAGAGACGAGATCGGGCATCGCTTCCTCTCCGACTATGTGAGAAGCGAGATCTTCCCCCAGCTCTCACGTCAGAGGCGAGATTTCCTACTCAGGATCTCGCCTCTGGAGAGAGTCAGTGGTGCCCTGGCCGACGCAATCACCGATCGTCAAGACTCCTCCAGGCTTCTCCGTACGCTGGAAGCTTCAACCCATCTCGTGCAATCTGTCGACCACTCTGGTGATTGGTATTCGGTCAACCGCGTGGTGCTGCGGGTTCTTCGCTCGGAGATGGAGTCGACCGATCCCGATGCCGTCTCCGAAATCCACGTTCGGGCTGCCGATTGGTACCGGGCCAACGGGATGCCCTTCGAGGCAATCGGTCACGCCCAGAAGGCAGGCGACGTGGAGAGGTTCGTCCAACTGATGGAGCAACTGGTCAAGACCAGGTTCGCCTCGGGACATGTCGCCGACGTCCTACTGTGGATGGATTGGCTCGATGCCAACACCTCGCTCGACCGTTACCCGAGCCTGGCTGCGATTGGAGCGCTGGTCATGGCGCAGGAGGGGCGCACCCTGGACACGGACCGGTGGCTCGAAGCCGCCTCACAGCGCCCGGTCGATTCGGACACGAAGACCATCATCCTGCTCGTTCGCGCCGCGGGGACACGCGCAGGGATGAGCCAGATGTTCAAAGACCTCGACGCGGCGCAGAATGCAGCCGAGCCCGGCTCGAGGTGGTTACCCGCAATCAAGGTCACCCGCGGCCTGGCTCACGTCATGCGGGATGAAATCGAGGAAGCCGAACGGTGTTTCGTGGAGGCCGCCCGTCTCGGGATGGAGAATGCCTCGATCGGGAGTGTTGTGCTTGCACTAGGACAACGTGCCCTGATCGCCATCGGACGCCAGGATTGGGATCACGCCTCCACCTTGTCCCAGCAGGCCGTGAGCATCATCGATGAGAACGGTTTGGACGGTTATCAGGTCAGTGGCCTGGCCCTGATCGCTGCGGCTCGCTGTGCTCGCCATTCGAACGACATAGGCAAGACGAACTCTCTGCTTGCGCGAGCAGCGCTCGTCAGACCACGTCTGAGTGCGGCCATCCCCGGGGAGAGCGTGCAGATTCTCGGCGAGATGGCCAGAGCGTATGTCGAGCTGTCAGACGTCGTAGGGGCCCGTGCCCTGATTCGAGAGGCAGACGACATCTTGATCGAGCGACCAGGTCTTGGTGTGCTGGCTGAAAAACTCGACACTCTTCGGTTGTCCCTTGCAGCCCTTGGTCCGGGCACGATAGGCCTGTCCGCTCTGACCAAAGCCGAGTTGCGTGTCCTCCCGCTCCTCGCAACGAATCTCTCCTTCCCGGAGATCGGCGAGCAGCTGTACATCTCCAGACACACGGTCAAGACCCAGGCCATGTCCATCTATCGGAAACTCGGGACCTCATCCCGCAGCGAAGCGGTCACCAAGGCATACAACGCAGGTTTACTCCAGCGGTGAGGTCAATCCCCCTCAGAGGGGGATGTCGCAGCCGCCCGTATCTGGTCTCATCGGCGCAACGGAGACGACTCGGATCGGATGATCGGAGATATGTCGTGTCCCGGAACGCCAAAGCAGACAACCGGATCATCGAACTCGACGAGGCGACACGCGCTGCCACCAGGCTGCCGACCGAAGTTGGCTCTCTCGACGATCGCACCCGCGCCTTGGTGGTCATCGCTGCAGCCGTCTGCGCCGACTCGCCGACACACACCTTCACGTCTCTCGTCACCTCTGCGAGAGAGGCCGGCGTCACTGAGGAGGAGATCCTCGGAGTCCTGCTCACAGTCGGGCCGGTGGCCGGCGAGTCACGCGTTGTCGCCGTCACACCACGTGTTTCAAAGGCACTCGGCTATGACGTGGAGCGGGCGATGGAGTACGGATGACGCAATTTTCTGGGGGCGATCCAGGAGAATCACAGAAACCGGAAACACCGGTGAGACAGGGAGGAGCAGGAAATGACTATGGAAACCGAGACCAGTGGCTGGGCGGTGGGATGGACCTTCTTCGCCGCGGCGATGATGATGGTGATCGGCGTGTATCACGGGATAGCCGGGCTCGTCGGGATCCTCGAGGATGAGTTGTTCGTCAGGGCCGGGCAGTACATCCTCGAACTGGATGCCACCACATGGGGCTGGATCCATCTGATCCTCGGGATAGTCGTCTTCATCGCCGGGCTGGCGTTGCTCAGTGGCGCGACGTGGGCCCGGGTAGTAGGCGTCACGATCGCGATCCTGAGCATGATCGCCAACTTCGCCTGGCTCCCCTGGTACCCCCTCTGGGCGATCGTCATGATCGCTGTGGCCTCGTTCGTGATCTGGGCGCTCACTGTCCACGGTCGCGACATCGCGATGCGTTGAACACATCCAATGATCTCGCCTCCGGGGCCGTTGCCTGGCACGCCCTCGAGGTCTCCGATGTCGCTACCCGTCTCGACGTAGAAGTGGCGAACGGTCTCGATGAGGCCGAGGTCGAGGAACGTTTGGAGCGATTCGGGCCCAACTCGATACCGCAGGATCCGCCACCCAGCGTCTGGTCCATTGCACTCGAGCAGCTCTCCAACCCGATGAACATCATGTTGGTGATCGTCGCGATCGCAAGCTTGTTCATTGGTCAAGTGCCGACTGCGATGATCGTGGGCGGCCTTGTTGCGTTCAACGTGATCATGGGAACCAACCAGGAGACGAAGGCCAAGGCCAGTGTCGAGGCATTGGCTCAGCTCCAAGTTGCTCACGCCCGGGTCAGACGTTCGGGAGCAGTAGAGCAAATCGATGCCACCGGGCTCGTTCCCGGCGACGTTGTCCTGTTGGAAGCGGGCGATGTCGTTCCTGCTGATGGACGCATCGTCAACTCCGCGACGCTCGAGGTACAGGAGGCGGCCCTCACCGGCGAGAGCGCACCGGTCGCCAAGGCAGCCGACACCATCGACTCGGTCGAGGTGGCCCTGGGGGACCGCGTCGATATGGTCTTTCAGAACACCCAGGTGACGAGGGGCACCGCCACAGTCATCGTGACGTCAACCGGCACATCGACTCAGATGGGTCTGATCGCCGGAATGGTGTCGAGTGTGCAGAGGGCGAAGTCTCCTCTCCAGCAGGAGCTCGACTCCATGACGAAGGTATTCGGGTTCATGGCGTGGGGCGCTGTAGCGGTGATCGCCATCGCCGGTCTCTTGCGCGACCAGGAGCTCGAGACGCTTCTCTTGCTCTGCATCTCGACCGCGATCGCCTCGATCCCGACAGGACTGCCCACGTTCGTCCAAACCATGCTCTCGTCGGGTGCCCGTCGCCTCGCCGATGCCAAAGCCGTGGTCAAGACGCTCACCGACGTCGAGACGTTGGGTGGGACAACAGTCATCAACAGCGACAAGACCGGCACATTGACCATGAATGCGATGACGGCCACGACGATGCTCGCAGGTGGGAAGTGGTACAAGATCGAAGGCGGCGGCTACTCCAAGTCGGGGGCAATCCTCGGCGTCGACGGTGGTGACACCCCCGACTTCTCCCGTCTTGGCCTCGGATTGGCCCTCGCCAGCGACGCCACCGTCGGGAACGACGGAACCGTGATCGGCGATCCCACCGAGGCCGCCCTGGTCGTGCTCGCCGCCAAGATCGGCGTGGATGCGGAGGAGGTGCGCCGAACCATGCCCCGGGTCGCCGAGGTGCCGTTCGACTCCACCTACAAGTACATGGCCACGTTCCACCACCGACCCGAGTGGTTGGCGACAGGCCATCTCACCGGTCCACATCTGATGTCGGTGAAGGGTGCACCGGATGTCGTCCTCGAGTTGTGCACCAGGGCCCTCTGGCACGGTGAAGTCGTCCCGATCGAGCAGGTTCGGGGGGTGATCCTCGCCGCCAACCAACGACTGTCTGAGCAAGGCCTTCGCGTCCTCGGTTTCGCCGGCGGCGACCTGGACGACCAGAGGTTCGAACCGGCGGTCGAAGACCCGATCTCTGCAGTAGGCGACCTGCTCTTCGTCGCCCTGGTCGGGATCATCGATCCTCTCCGGCTCGAGGCAAAGGACGCCGTCGACGTGGCGCTACGTGCTGGAATCGACGTGCGGATGATCACGGGTGACCACACCGTGACCGCACGGGCCATCGCCGATGAGCTGGGATTAGGGGCGGGGGTCGTCACCGGTCTCGAGCTGAGCCAGATGTCGGACGAAGCCGTCCTGGAGAGATTGCCCGAGATCCACGTCTTTGGTCGGGTCGCTCCCGAAGACAAGGTGCGACTGGCGTCATTGATGCAGCAGTCCGGCGAGGTCGTGGCGATGACGGGTGACGCGGTAAACGATGCTGCTGCGTTGAAACAGGCGGATATCGGAGTTGCGATGGGGAGCGGCTCCGAGGTCTCGAAGCAAGCGGCGAAGATGATCCTCACCGACGACAACTTCGCGACCCTGGTGCACGCCGTGGAGTTGGGCAGGGACATATACCGCCGCATCTCCTCGTACATCAGGCTTCAGCTGTCGATCCTCTCCTCGGTACTCCAGCTGATGCTGTTGGCAACGATCTTCAACATCAACGAGGGGGTGGCGCTGTTCCCGATGATGCTCCTCTTCTGCAAGCTGTTCGTCGTCGTGTCGATAGTCATTGGGTTCATCGCAGACGTCGATGATCCTGGCGTCATGGAAGTGCCTCCACGACGCCCCGGGACCAGGATCGTCAATGGCAGGACCGTGCCTCGTTGGGCGATCACAGGGTTCTTGGTAGCCGTGTCGGCGCTGGCTGTGCTGGTGTGGGGTCCCGACGACCCCAGCACGGTCGATCCTTCCACCTCGATGACCATGGCGTTTGCCGTGGTCTCCTTGAGCGCGGTCAACATCGGTCTGGTGCTCCGGCGGGAGCGACGGGTTTGGTGGTCTCAGCCAGCGTTTCCTTACCTGGGCTGGATCGGCCTGGGCTGGTTTCTCACCTGGGCCGCGGTTGAGATGGACATGTTGCAACGTCTGCTGGTCACCACGTCACTGGAAGGGTCCGAGTGGTTGATAGTCATCGGGTTGTCGCTGCTGGGCGCGCTGTTCAACGAGATCGACCGCATCTATCGGGTCCGCAAGGGAATCCAGCTGTTCGCGTGAGAGTCGCCGGGTAGCGGCCCTCACGGAAGGTCAACTGGGAGGCAGAAGCACCGCGTTGGTCACGTGGGCTCGACCGTTGGCCCCGATCACGTTTGTGATGGTCAAGGTGCCCAACTCGTTGAGCACGATGGCACCGTCGACCACCGAGACTGCGATCTCGGAGCCCTGAGCCGTGGTCAGAGAGGTCGCCGCGGTCAGTTCGAACGCATCAACGTCGTCGTTGACCACGTGATATAGAACCAACGCACTGATCGCATCCGGGTCGTCTGGCAGCGTCACTGCCGCAAACGCTTCGTCGGGTGGTGCGAACACCGTGAAGGGGCCGGGCCCTGAGAGCATCTCGGTGAGCCCTGCCGATTCCACCGCCCCTAGGAACACCGTGAACTGTCCTGTCTGGGCGAGGACATCGAGGACACTGCCCTCGACAGGTGCGGTGGTCGGCGGCGTTGGTGCGCTCGTGGTGGTGACGGCCGAGGTGGTCGTCGTCGCCGGAGCGGGCGGTTGGGTTGTGGGCGTCGTCGAGGCCGGGGAGGTGGTTGTAGGCATCTCGGGGTCCTCATCCGCCCCTGCCAGGGCCTCCTGCAGTGCTCGCAGGGTGGCGGTGTCGATCACACCGGTCGGCTCGACACCGAGGTCACGCTGCATTGCGATCAGGGCGGCCTCGACCTCCGGTGACCATTGACCGTCGACGGTCCCGTCGTAGTAGCCGGCGGCGATGAGGATCGCCTGGAGCGCACCCACCTGGGCCGACTCCTGACCGCCCAGGGCCGACTGCATCGCTGCCTGCGTTGCGGGATCGACCAACCCGGTGACGGGTAGCCCATTGTCCTCCTGGAAAGTCTCCACTGCAGCGACGGTCTGGGGCCCGTAGATGCCGTCGATGTCACCCTGGTAGTAACCGAGGGTTCTCAGATCGGTCTGCAAAGCGGACACATAGTCGGCGACCCATCGTTGCGCCTCGGCCTGGGCTTCCTCGTCACCCTCGAGACAGCCGGCGTCGGCGAACAGGCGAACCCATGCGACTTCGAGTGCGTACGCGGCCGAGGTGAACTGAACTCCTGCCTCGACGACCGGCGTTCGGTCCTCGATGTCGCTCGCTGCTGCGAAGGCAGCTTCGGCCTGTTCGACCGTCTCGATCGACTCGGGTGACACCAATTCGACTTCCACCCCGTCGACGGTTTCAGCCGCCACCGCATCCCGGAACACCTGGGCCGACTCCTGGACGGCTTCCAGCCCGGGCTCGAGCTCGCTCCGGGCGTTCTTTACATCACCGACCGTCAGTTCGACGTCTTCGAAGAGCCCTCCGTATTGGCCGATCGACTCGATATACGCCTCGACATCAGAGCAGAACTGCTCCTTTGCAGCCTCGACGTCGAGTGGCTCGTCGTCAGAGCAGGCGACGGCGACGAGTAGGAGCATGGCAAGGAGAACATGACGGGAGCGGCTCATACCCCGAGAAGCTACAGAGCCGACACCGCCTCTTCGTCCTCCGAATGGGACGAAACCCGTCTCGAGGCGGCGGAAACGAACCACATGTACCCACCGAGTACCAATCCGATGATGACCAGAGAGACCAGGTCGAGACCGGCGAAGAAGAGAAGTATCGCCGCAACGACAACCCCGGCGATCTGTAGCACGCCGGCATGACCTGCCACCCATCTGTCGAGCTGGCTCCCACCCTGTTGGGGCTGCGTTGCATCTCCCACCGAGTCGGTCAGCCGTGTATACCAAGCCGGTCGACCTGCCAGGTAACCAACGATGGCGACGACGACCGCAGCCACTGCGAGCAGAAGCTCCAGATTTCGCAACCCGCTCAGGAAGTCGTAGACCACCCGGTCGGCGAGGGCTGCACCGGTTGGGTCGAGGATGCTCTCCACGATCTGGCTGCGAAGACGTCGTAGCACCAACGCAACGATCACGACGGCGACGAACACCCCGATCCCGAGATGGACGAGCGTCCGGCGACGATACGGCGACACGGCGAGTGTCACCGCGACCAGCACGAGGGTCACGATCACAAGGAGCCAGACATAGCGATCGATTTGGACCGCAGTCGTCTGGATCTCGTCCAAGGAGTCCTCGTCCATCACCGTCACCTGGCCGAAGTCTTCGGGCAGTTGGGCCTGAAGTGCCTCAGCGAGCTGCTGACGACCCTGATCGACCTGGTCGGAGACGATGTCTGGTAGGTCGAAGTCGGGCAGCACCGACCTGATCTCGTCCCCTACCTGTCGCAAAGCCTCCCCGATGAACGGCACCAGATTGAGCCGCACCTTTCCGTCCTCGACGTAGACGTTGGGATACTCGGCGATGTCGTTTCGGGCCAAGGCGATGGCCGCCCGATGCACCCGCTCCACCAGATCGGGAAATCGCGACCTAAACGTCTCTGAGCTGAAGAATTGGTGGATCCTGTTGTCGATCCTGGTCTCCAGGGACGCGGCGATCGGGGGAGCCAGCTCGGCCAGACTGGGGCGGTCGAACCTGTCGAGGAGGTCACGGGCTCGATCCCCCAACTCCAGCGCATCCGCCAGCGTGTCGGACAGATAGATGTCCAGATCTTCCAGCGAGGCGGTGAGACGGGCATCGATGTCCAACGCTTCCAGGGTCGCTTGCGACGCCCGGTCACCCACCAGCACGTAGAAGTCCGGGTTGTCCAGGGCGGGTTGAACGGTCCGCATGAAACGATCGGTGTCGAACACGACCTGATGGGCCCAAACCGCCACCGCCGAGGCGACCACGCTGAGCGATGTGAGCACGACCAGGATCCAGGTGAGGATTCCCCTCCAGCGCCGTCGGTTGTCGAGGCTGGCTCGCAACCGTTCGTTCTCGGCCTGGAGCCTGGCCACGTCGTCACCGGTCAACGGTGTCTGTTCATTCGAGTCTGTCAATCGTCACCTCTCGTTGCCGCAAGTTACTCCACGGACCTGCGGTCTATCGTCCCCCCAACCGGATGAAGCTCTCCCCCTTCACAGAAGAGCACGACCTGCTTCGCTCAACCATCGCTCGGTGGGTCGACGACGAGATCGCCCCGCACGTCGCCGGGTGGGAAGAAACCGCGGACTTCCCAGACGATGTCTTCCGAAGGGCCGGCCAGTTGGGCTTCCTAGGCCTGGGCTTTCCCCAGTCGGCGGGTGGTCAGGGCGGTGACTACTGGTCGCAGGTGGTATTCCTCGAAGAGGTGGGAAGGGTGAGTCAGCCGATCGCAATGGTGCTGTCCGTCCAGACCGACATGGCCACGCCGCCCATCCTCGAATTCGGCACCGACGCCCAGATCGAGAGATGGCTGAAGCCGGCATTGCGTGGCGAGTTGATCGGCGCCATCGGCATAACCGAGCCCGACACCGGCTCCGATGTCGCCTCGATCCGGACCAACGCGGTCAAAGACGGTGACGAGTGGGTTCTCAACGGGTCGAAGATGTACATCACGAACGGTGCCCGCGCCGACTTCATAACGATGGTTGTACGCACCGGTGACTACGACGCGGCTGATCCGTGGGGTTCGATCTCGATGTTCATAGTCGACACCAGCCTCCCCGGCTTCAGCGTCTCCAAGAAACTGGAGAAGGCCGGGATGCGGCTCTCCGACACCGCCCTCCTGTTCATGGACGACATGAGGCTGCCTGCCGACGCACTTCTCGGTGTGGAAGGAGAGGGCTTCAAACAGATCATGTGGGAGCTGCAGGGAGAGCGGATGGGCGTTTCGGTGTTCGGTGTCGCTGGGGCCCGCGCCGTGCTCGATCACACCCTCGAATACGCAAAGGAGCGGGAGACTTTCGGACGCTCGATCGGCGAGCACCAAGCGGTGGCCCATCGCATCGCGGAGATGGCAACCGATGTGGAAGCTGTCCAAGCACTGATCTACGAGTGCTGCGACCTCTGGAACCGTGGGATCTACGCCACCGAATCGGTCGCCATGGCCAAGCTGGCGGTGGGTCAGGTGACCAATCGGGTCGTAGACGAGGCAATGCAGGTCTTCGGTGGGGCCGGCCTGGTGGAGGGGACTTTCGTCTCGAGGGAATGGCTCGGGATGCGCATCGGGCGCATCGGTGGGGGGAGTGACGAGGTGCAGCGTCAGATCCTGGCGCGGATCATGGGGATCGCATGAGCGGTCTCGACCCCATCTTCTCCGAGGAGCACGATGCCTATCGCGAGACGGTGCGGAGATTCGTGACCAGGGAGATCGACCCCCATGCCGAGGAGTGGGAGACCAACCGGGACTACCCGAGAGAGCTCTTCACCAAGGCCGGGGCAGCAGGGCTCTTCGGGGCCAAATTCGACGAGCGTTGGGGTGGGACCGGTCCTGACTACGCCGCCGAAGCGGTGGTGGTCGAGGAGTTGTCGCGGTCGCTCAGCTTCGGGACCGTCTCCGATCTGGGGGCGCACAGTCAACTGGCCAGCCTCTACATCGACAGGTTCGGGACCGAGGACCAGAAGGAGCGCTACCTGAGGCCATCGATATCAGGGGATCTCCTGGGGGCATTAGCGGTGACCGAACCGGGTGCGGGAAGCGACGTCGATGGCGTCCGGACAAAAGCCGTTCGCGACGGTGACGAGTGGGTCATCAAAGGTTCGAAGCTCTACATCACCAACGGATCCTGGGCGGACTACGTCGTAGTGGCGGCCCGCAACTCCGACGAGCCT
>DASTBQ010000049.1:0-8129 GCA_035711995.1 Acidimicrobiia bacterium
GTGTAGGAGACGACCTGTCGGGCCCGCCACGGAGACATCCTGCCCACATCACACAACAGGTTCGTCGCCGACGAATAGCCCAAACCGCGGAGACGGTCAGTATCGGGAAGTCGGGAGAGGAGACGGGTCATGAACACTTCCAGGGTTTGGATCCCGAAAACAACCTCGCCGATCTCCGCCACCAGATCCTCACCGGTGAGACCATCCAGGTCGATGGTTGTGACCTCCTCGAGGACCGATCGGAGTTGGCTCAACCCTTACTCCTCATATCCCAACCGTACGAAGAGGCAGGGACAAATTCAGGCCAGCCGCCGCCAGATGGAGGAGAGTTCTCGATTCAGTCCTGTACCCATTCGAGGAGATCGCCGGGCTGACATTGCAGCACGTCACACATGGCCTCCAGAGTGCTGAAACGGATCGCCTTGGCACGGCCATTCTTGAGGACCGACACGTTGGAGGGAGTGATGCCGACGAGTTCGGAGAATTCGTTGACACTCATCTTGCGCTTGGCCAACTCGACGTCGATGCGCACGACGATCGGCATCAGATGACTCCTTCCAGGTCGGTCCGCAGCACGGTGGCACGACGTAACAACGCCCGCAGCACGAGCAAGACGAGCCCAATGACCGCTCCCGTGGTGAGCATCAGCATGAAGATGAGTGGTGTGCTCGGGTCGTCGGCTCCCAACCCGACCCATACGGCGATACCGAGAAGGACAACCCATGCCGCCGCGACTGAGATGACGATCGCATTGACCCAGCTCATTGCGCTATCGGTGAAGATCCGGTCCCTGGCCACCAGGGTCAGGAGCTGCCAAGTGCTCACGACCACCACCTGGGCGCAGAGGACCCAGAAGACGAATATGGCCGTCAATGGCCACCTCAGGTGGGCCATCTCCGGAGACTCCTGAGCCATATGGGCGAATTGTCCCGGCAGGGAAAGGGTCTGGAAGACGACCAGGACCACGAAGAGCATGATCAGGAACGCTCTGAGAACAAAGACAAGTCGTGAGTCGGCAAGCATCAAACGATAATCGCGCAGTATCTATCGAATGTCAATAGATATCGCTATGGTCCAGACGTCTGGTATCGGCCTGGCTACTAGCTTGTCGGTCGTGCCCGACACTCCCCGAACACAGCTGCCCGAACCGGATCGCGATGCCGCCGAGGCGTTCTGGCAGCGCTACCTGGAAGTTTCGGGTGATGGCGAAGTGACCCGATATACCGACTTGACCTCGTTTGGAGACAGTGTCGAACTGGCCGACCAGTTGTTGGAGCTGATCCTGATCGGCCGGAAGAGGGCCACTGCTGGAAGCGTCGCCGAGTACCGACTGGAGGGCGTCGACATACCCAAGGCTGGAGATCGTTGGATCGCCTGTGATGGACGCGGTGTTCCCCGGGTCGTGATCGAGACCACCGAGGTGCGGGTTGGGCCGTTGTCTTCGGTGGACGAAGAGTTCGCTTGGGACGAGGGGGAAGGGGATCGTACCCGGGCCGACTGGTTGCGTGGCCACACCGAATACTTCAAACGGACACACGCCGACGCCGGTCTCGAATTTCACGCCGACATCCCGGTGGCGTTCGAGCGTTTCGACGTCGTATATCAGGAGCGGGCGGCCCCATCCCCTCGCCATGACCATCACCCCCTCTCGTCCGCCCAGGACTGGGACGAGCGGTACCAGGGTGACGGATCGAACATCTGGAGCGGTCGTCCCAACGAAGCCCTCGTGGCTGAGGTAGCTGATCTCCCGGTAGGAAGGGCCCTCGATCTCGGATGCGGCGAAGGCGCTGACGCGCTCTGGCTTGCCACGCAAGGCTGGGAGGTCACCGGCATCGACATCTCCTCAGTTGCTCTGGATCGAGCCCGGGCGTCGGCATCGGCAGCCGGTGTGGACATCGACTGGAGACACGGCGACTTCGTTGAAGAACCGCCCGAGAAGGAGAGCTTCGATCTGGTGACCAGCTTCTACCCGGCCCTGCTCAGGTCACGTCTGGAGGAGTCGATCGCCGCCCTGCTGGTTGGTGTCGCTCCGGGTGGAACCCTCTTGTTCGTCTGGCATGCCATGACAGATCCCGAGTTGGCGAGATCACATGGGTTCGAACCCGACGATTACGTCCAGATCGACGACGTGGCCAAGCAACTTGGCGACGGCTGGGATGTCATCGTCAACGAGACCCGGCCTCGAAAGCTCACGTCAGAGATCACGCCACACCACGAGGACATGGTGCTCAGGGCGACGCGACGACCCTGACATCGAGGACATCGACTCGCCGGGTCTCTCAGAGAGAGGTCACACTGACGGTCGGCTCGGCGTTTCCGAGACCAACCACCACGTAGAGCCATTCAGGTTCGATCGCTCTGTCCAGGTCGATCGCCGACATCGTGGCCGGGCCATGTGGATGCGAGTGGAACACACCACCGATCTCCCATCCTCTCGACTCGGCATCGACGAGGGCGTCGTAGTGCTCCTGTGGTGGAATGGTGTACGAGGTGGGTGAGGCGTCCTGGTTGGTGGTGGGGTAGATCTCGACCACCGCACCATCCGAAATGGCCAGCAGTCCGCACCCTTCCTTGGGAAATTCTGCCAGACAGTGCCTGATGATCCGGGCGCGAAGTTCCTCAGGCAGTGACGCGACAGGTCTCGTCATAGTCCACCAGGGCGGGCAGGCGGTCGGGGTCACCGCAGGCGGCGCACTCGGGGTCCCGTCTCAGGTTGACGCTGGCGAACTCTTGCTCCAAGGCGTCGTAGACGAGGAGACGGCCAACCAGTGTGTCGCCTATGCCAAGCAGTAGCTTGATCGTCTCCATGGCCTGGATCGACCCGATGACTCCGGGCAAGACGCCGAGAACACCTGCTTCGGCACAGGAAGGTGCAATTTCGGGTGGGGGAGCGGATGGGTGGAGACAGCGGTAACAAGGACCGTCCCACGGCGAGAAGACCGAGACCTGGCCCTCGAATCTGAAGATGGAGCCGTGGACCACCGGTACCCCGAGATGCAAGGCGGCGTCGTTGACCAGGTACCTCGTTGGAAAGTTGTCGCCACCGTCGACCAATACCTCGTAACCGCGCATGATGTCGAGTGCGTTCGCCGCCATGACACGCTCCCGGTGCGTCTCCACCTTCACATCGGGGTTGAGAGCGGTGAGGGTTTCCCGGGCCGAGTCGGTCTTGGCCATTCCGATTCGCTCGATGTTGTGGATCACCTGACGCTGCAGGTTTGATGCATCCACGATGTCGTCGTCAACCACCCCGAGCGTGCCCACACCCGCGGCGGCGAGATAGAGAGCGGCTGGCGACCCGAGGCCACCGGCGCCTATCAAGAGCACCTTCGATTCGAGGAGCCGTAGTTGGCCCGCCTCACCGACTTCGGGGAGACGCACGTGACGGGAGTAGCGACTCTTCTGCTCGGCGGTGAGCCCGGTGGGGTCCCCCCACGGGAGACCGGCCGCCTTCCAGCCGTCGAACCCACCTGCGAGTGAAGCGACGTCGGTGTAACCCATGTCGAGCAACGACGCCGCCGCTAATGCAGATCGTGATCCACCGGCGCAGTAGAGGATGACGGGGGTCGACCGGTTTGGGATCACTGTCTCGATGTCGCGCTCCAGCACCCCACGAGGCATGAAGACTGCTCCTGGAACAGCGCCCTGGTCGAATTCGTCAGGCTCACGGACATCCAGGATGGTCGCCTCTCCGATCCGGGACCGCATCTGCTCCGGCGTGACCTCGGAGACCCTGGAGCGGGCCGCTGCCACCAGGTCTCGATAGCCGCTCATTTGTGGGCGTGGGCCGGGTCGGGGGCTTCAGGATCTATGTCGTACCGCTGCATGGCGTCGGTGACCGCGGCCGGTTTGACACGGCCCGCCCTGACCAGTCCGGAGAGGGCAGCCATGACCACGTGACCGGTGCTCGTCTCGAAGAACTGACGGAGGTTCTCCCTGCTGTCGGACCGTCCGTAACCGTCGGTCCCGAGGACTATGAAATCCCGAGGCATCCATTTGGCGACTTGATCGGGGACCATCGTCATGAAGTCGGTCACGGCCACTATCGGGCCCGTCGTCTTCTCCATGAGCTTGGTGACGAGAGGGACTCTCGGCTCCACGTCGGGGTGAAGACGATTCCATCTCTCCACTCTCAAAGCCTGCTCCCGCAGCTTCTTGTACGAGGTGGCCGACCACAGCTCGGCGCCGACCCCGTAGTGACGAGCGAGCTCCTCCGTGGCTTCGCGGGCGGCCAGGTTGGCAGTCCCCGAGAAGATGATGGCGACGTCCTGGTTGGTCCCATCGGGAGCGTCGGCCCACTTGTAGAGACCGTCCATGATCCCTTGCTCGACACCTTCGGGGCGGGCAGGTTGGGCGTAGTTCTCGTTGTAGACGGTCACGTAATAGAAGACATCGTCCGGTTCGTCGCCAAACATTCGCTTGATCCCACGCTGGACGATCGTGCCCAACTCGTAGGCGAAGGCGGGGTCGTAGGCCTGGCAGACCGGCACCGTCGAGGCAAGGATCAGACTGTGCCCGTCCTGGTGTTGCAGACCCTCACCGGCAAGGGTGGTGCGGCCCGCGGTGGCTCCGAGCAGAAACCCGCGGACCCTGGCATCAGATGCGTTCCAGATCAGATCTCCGACCCGTTGGAACCCGAACATCGAGTAGAAGATGAAGAACGGGATCATTGGGATGCCCCGGGTGTAGTACGACGTGCCCGCCGCGGTCCAGGAGGCGAGGGAACCGGCTTCGGTGATGCCCTCCTCGAGGATCTGACCATCCTGAGACTCGGCGTATGTCAGCAGCATCGAGGCATCCACGGGCTCGTAGAGCTGGCCTTTGGAGGCGTAGATCCTGAGCTCCCTGAACAACGAGTCCATGCCGAATGTGCGGGCTTCGTCGGGGACAATCGGTACGACGTGGGGGCCGAATCCGTCGGTTCGCGACAGCGACCTGATGAGACGGGTGAAAGCCGAGGTGGTCGAGGCTTCGACCTTGCCCGAGCCTGCCATCACCTCGGCGTAGGCCTCGTCACCCGGCAAGGCCAGATCGAGTGGCGGGACCCTCCGTTCCGGGATCGGGCCACCCAGTTCCTCACGACGGGCCATCAGATACTCGTATTCGGGAGTCCCGGGTCCCGGTCTGTAATACGGAGGTATTGAATCGCCCTGGAGTGACTCCTCGGGGATCTCGTCTTCGAGATGCAGGGTCGATCTGAGAACGAGCAGTTGCTTGTTGGTCAACTCCTTGATCTGGTGGGTGGCGTTGCGCCCCTCCACGTCTGGTCCCAAGGTCCAACCTTTGATCGTCTTTGCCAGGATGACCGTGGGTTTGCCGTTGTCGAGTTCTGTGGCGACCTTGTAGGCAGCGTAGATCTTGCGGAAGTCGAGACCACCCCTACGCAGACTCCAGATCTCGTCGTCACTCATGTCGGCGACCAGTTCCTTGGTGCGGGGATCCTTTCCGAAGAAATGGTCACGCACGTAACCGCCGTCTTCTGCCTTGTAACGCTGGTACTCGCCGTCCACCGTGTTGCTCATCACGTTGACCAGGGCGCCTTCATCGTCCTTGGCGAGGAGCTCGTCCCATCCGCTGCCCCAGATCACCTTGATCACGTTCCACCCGGCGCCTTTGAACACGGCCTCCAGCTCGGTGATGATCTGCCCGTTCCCCCGAACCGGGCCGTCCAGCCGTTGCAGGTTGCAGTTGATCACCCAGGTGAGGTTGTCTAGACCCTCGCGGGCAGCCAGCGAGATCGCACCGAGTGTCTCCGGCTCGTCGGTCTCCCCGTCTCCTATGAAGCACCAGATTCTTGAGTTGGAGGTGTCGTCGAGGCCCCGATTGGCCAGGTACTTGTTGAACCTGGCGTGATAGATCGAGTTGATCGGTCCCAGACCCATCGAAACCGTCGGGAACTCCCAGAAGTCAGGCATCAGCCGGGGATGGGGATACGAGGAGAGACCGTGGCCGCCTATCTCGAAGCGGAAGTTGTCGAGATGCTTGTCGTCGAACCTGCCCTCTAGGTAGGCCCTCGCATAAGTGCCGGGTGCGGCATGACCCTGGAGGTAGATGTAATCGCCGCCGCCGGGTGCATCCTTGCCTTTGAAGAAGTGGTTGAACCCGACCTCGTAGAGAGTGGCCGAGGAGGCGAAGGTCGACAGGTGCCCGCCGATTCCCTTCTCGCGATGGTTCGCCTTCACAACCATCACTGCGGCGTTCCAACGGATAAACCGTCGGATTCGTCGTTCGATGTCCTCGTCACCAGGGAACTCGGGCTGTTCCTCCAATGGGATCGTGTTGACGTAGGGTGTCGTCACCGCAGCCGGGATTCCGAGACGGGTCTCGTGTGCCCTTTCCAACAGCTTGGCGAGGAGAAAACGTGCTCTGACCGAGCCGACCTCTTCGGCGACTGCGTCCAGGGAGTCCAGCCACTCCTGGGTTTCTACGGGATTCGTGTCAGGGAGTTGATGGACGTATTCGTCGCCGATCGTCTCTCCGAGATCTGATGGCATGGTCGTCAGGTTAGTGACGCCTCGATCTCCCGTTTCAGGTGGCTCTCCAACCAGGGCTCGACGATTCCGAGAAACCTGATCGGAGCATCGATGTGAGGGGTATGGCCTGTGTCGTCCATTTGGACGAGTGTCCAGTCCAGACGTAACGAGCACAGCCACGACACTGCGGTCCTGGAGATGATCGGATCTTCGATTCCGTGGACCACCAGCGTGGGGGTCTTGATGTCCCGGATCATCGCCACGAATTCACGTCGATGGAGGAAGTGTTTTCTGATCGATTGCCCCGTCTTGGGCACGGCATCGGCTGCCCAGGGGTAATGCGCTCTGATCTCGGCGAGGTGTACGAATGACTCAACCATCTCGAGTGGCACGCGTCCCGGCTTGTGAGTGATCCGGGCGAGCGACTCGTTGATGAGCTCCCTGGGCGTCATCCGGGAGACCATCCGCCGACTGAGCGCCGGCCCGATCCCGGGTGTCGAGTTGGCCACCAGTCGACGAGCGGTCGGCCAATGGATGTGAGGGTCGGGGAAGCGTGGCGGTGTGGCCGGTGAGATCAGGATGAGGGCGTCGACCAGCTCGGGGCTGTTTGCGGCGACCATCTCGCAGAGGAGACCACCCATCGAGTTGCCAATCAGCACCGCCCGTCCGGTGTTCCTGTGTCTGATGAACTCATCGATGGCTCGGGCGTGTGTTTCCAGTGACCAGTCGGGGCCGGGTGGTGAGAGACCGAAACCCGGCAGGTCGAGGGCAGTGACATGTCCGAGACGAGCGAGACGGGGACCTATCACGTCCCAGTTCGCTATCGAGCCGCCGAGCCCATGGACCATCACGAAGTCGCTGCCTTCACCGCCGTAGTCCTTCCAGTGGACCGGTCCATGACTCAACTCGAGGTAGTCGAACATCGTGGCCGCAGGGTATAGGGGCCTACCCCGTAAGCTGGCGTCGTGCGGATCCTGCTGATATCCACATACGAACTGGGACGCCAGCCTGTCCACCTGGCATCTCCGGCTGCGTCGCTGCGTGCCGCCGGTCATGAAGTGCGCACGGTCGACTCCTCGATCGAAGAATTGACCAGTGCAGACGTCGTCTGGGCCGACCGGGTCGGGATCTCGGTTCCCATGCACACCGCGACCAGGATCGCCGATGAGGTGGTGCGGACTCTCAGGGCGGAACGGCCGGAACTTCCTGTCTGTCTCTACGGTCTATACGCCGGTGTGGCCAGCGAGCCCGTCGACGTCAGGTTCGAGGGTGAGTACGAGCCGGCGCTCCTGGACTGGGCAGAGGGGGCGGACATCGGGGATATCCGTCATCTCGGGCGATCCAAGCTCAGGGTTCTCGACAGAGCTGGTCTTCCAGATCTGGATTCATACGCCCGTCTCGAGAGGTCAGGCTCGACACGTCTGGTCGGTGCTGTGGAGGCGTCGCACGGGTGCCGTCACCGTTGTCGTCATTGTCCGATCCCCGCGATCTATGACGGTCGGATCCGGATAGTGTCCCAGCATGATGTCCTGGCGGACATCGAGAACCTGGTAGCAGCGGGCGCGACCCACATCACATTCGGCGACGCCGACTTCCTGAACGCACCGGCGCACTCGCTGGCGATCATCGAGAGCGCCCACAGAGCCCATCCCGGGA
>DASTBQ010000050.1:0-2129 GCA_035711995.1 Acidimicrobiia bacterium
GTGGACCCGGCGCGGTGCTTGGCCACGATCACCTCGGCGATCCCCTTTCGGTCCTGATCTTCGGGGTGGTAGTACTCGTGCCGATAGATGAACATCACGACGTCGGCGTCCTGCTCGATGGAGTTGTGGGCGACGATCCCGTTGGCTACGAAGTTGTGGGTCAGTTCGACGGTGGCGTCGAAGACCTCCTGCTCTCCGACCGGGGTGATGGACACGACTCGGTCCCAGAGCACATCCGACTCGGCGAGTGCGTCGAGGTAGTCATCGTCGAGGACGCTCGCCAGTCGGCGCATTCGGGCACGCGAGATACCCGACTTGTAGAGCGTGGAGCCGCAGTACGACATGCCGAGTCGCTTCGCCAACTCGCGGGCCGACACGCTGGCGGCGGGCATCGCCTTGTGCCTGATGTAGGTCCACACGGAGGCCGGGATCGTGTCGACGTTCGGATTCGCCTCCTGGGCAAGCACCACGATCTGATCATCGGTCATCACTGGTTGGGCCCTGCTATCAGCCAGCCTTCTGGTGACCGCGATCCGGTCACCGGGTTCAAGGTCATCGAGGCGAACCCAACCGTCCACTGTGAGGAATGGATGGTTTCCTGAGCCTTGGATCGTCCGGCCCGAGGCGAGCTCCATCTCGAAGGCAGGCTTCACCCCGCTCGAGAATGCTTTGGTCAGCCGTGACGGAACGAGCTTGTAACGATCGTCGAGGCTCCACACCGGAATGTCGCTCGCTCCAGTTGCCACCAGCTCGCCCAGAGTCATCTCTACGTTCGTGTCAGCCCTCACCAGCCGGGTATCGGCGGTCAGGCAACCCGATTCACGGAGGTCGGAGAGACGCGGTCGCTTGTCCTCTCTGGCCTCCAGAGAGCGGTTGAGCTGGGACACCGCGATGACCGGCACCTCCAGCTCACGTGCCAGATTCTTCAGGTTCCGGGTGATCTCCGATATCTCCTGCTGTCGGTTCTCCCGACTGGATGCCTCCATCAATTGCAGATAGTCGATGACCACGAGAGACAGCCCCTTCTTGCGCTTGAGACGCCGGCACTTGGCGCGGATGTCGGTAACCGTCACCACCGGGGAGTCGTCGATGTAGATCGGCGCCTGGTACATCTTGCCCGCCGCGTCGACCACTCGTTGCCAAAGCGGACCGAGTTGCCCGGAGCGAAGCTTCATCGAGTCGACCCGTCCTACCGAGGAGAGGATGCGCTGGACGATCTCCTCTTTCGACATCTCCAATGAGAAGATCGCCACCGGCTCTTGCTGAACTGCGGCGTTGACCGCGATGCCGAGTGCCAGGCTACTTTTTCCCATGGCCGGCCTCGCCGCGATCACGACCAGGTTGGCCGCTTGGAGCCCGGCCAGCTTCTTGTCCAGGTCGACGTACCCGGTGGCCAGCCCGGTCAGCTCCGACCCCCGCTGCTCGAGCAGCTCGATGTGCTCCAGGACGTCGCTGAAGAGCGGACCGACTTCGAGAAGAGTCTGGGCGCTGCGCCGCTCGGCCACCGACAGCACTGCCTGCTCGGCACGGTCGAGGACGTGGGCGATCTCCTCGTCGATGTCGAAGGCGACGTCTGTGACCGAGGCGCCGGCCCGGATCAGCTCACGCCGCTTGGCGTGCTCCTCGACGATCCCCGAGTAGTAGAGGATGTTCGAGGTGGAGGGGACGATGTCGACGAGGCGGGTCAGGTAGGCCACCCCTCCCACCTTCTCCAGCTCTCCCCGGCGGCGCAGCGCCTCCGACACGGTGACGGCGTCGATGGCCTGGTTGGTGTCGAAGAGCTCCCGCATCGCCTCGAAGATGGCCTGATGGGCGGGGACATAGAAGTCGGGGGGATGGAGCCGGTCCATGACCTCGTTGACCGCCTCTTCCGAGAGGAGCACCGCACCGATGACCGACTCTTCCGCCTCCCTGGAATGGGGAGGGCTGCGGAATCCGGGCCGTAACTGCCCTTGATCGGTCATGCCGCTCATCTGATGTTCATCTCACAACCCGGGTATGACACTTTTTTCGTTTTCGCGAAGTCAGGCAGCGTTGAACCCAGAGGGCAAGGGGGAAGGTGCCGGCTTCGGGGGAAGCGGACGGAAACATAGACAGCTGCGCGGACACTCACCAAAAGGACGCGAAGC
>DASTBQ010000051.1:0-26690 GCA_035711995.1 Acidimicrobiia bacterium
GGTCAGAACAACGTCCAGGGCGGTGGTGACATGGGAGCGTTGCCCAACAAGCTGCCCGGGTTTCAGGACGTTGAGAACGCAGACCTGCGGGGAAAGTGCGAGGCGATCTGGGGCTGCTTCATTCCACCCGACGCCGGCTGGCACATCAGCCGAATGCACGAAGCGATGGATGAGGGCATCCTCGAGTGTCTCTACGTGCTCGGTGAGAACCCTCTCCAGTCCGAGGCAGACGGCAAGAAGATGAGAGAGCGTCTCGAGAACCTCGACTTCATGGTGGTCCAGGACATCTTCCTCACCGCGACTGCCGAACTGGCCGACGTGGTGTTCCCCGCTGCGGGGTGGGGAGAAGCGGAGGGGACATTCACGTCCAGTGAGCGCCGGGTACAGCGTGTCCGCAAGGCGGTCGAACCGCCCGGTGAGGCATGGGACGACATCGAGATTCTCTCTTCACTGGCCCGCGCCATGGGACACGACTGGCCGACACCCACCGCCGAAGAGGCCTGGGACGAGTTGAGGTCTGTGTCCCCGATGCATGGCGGCATGTCATATCGGCGTTTGGAAACGATGGGGGGCATTCAATGGCCGTGCCCCGACGAGAAGTCGGACGGCGAGTTGTTCCTCCACGCCCGACTGTGGGAGCGCCCGATGACCACCACGCGGGCGCCGTTCTTCGCAGTCGAGTACGCCGCACCCGTCGACGAGCTGACTGAGGAGTTCCCGATGCGTCTCACCACCGGCCGTCGTCTCGACTCGTTCAACACCGGGGTGCAGAGCGGTCGCTATTCCTCGCCCCGCCGAATTGGTGGGGTCCTCGATCTCTCGCCGGAGGATGGAGTGGACCTTGGTGTCTCCGAGGGGGATCGGGTGAAGGTCACGTCTCGTCGTGGCAGTCTCGAGGCGCCGGTCAGGTTCGATTCCTCGCTTCGCCCCGGTCTCGTCTTCATGTCGGTCCACTTCCCCGACGAAACCGATGTCAACCAACTCACCCTCGATGTCTGGGACCCGAAGTCGGGGACCGCAGAGTTCAAGGCGACTGCGGTACGCGTCGAAGCCCTCTCCTGATGGATCTCCGGCTCATGCTCGAACGGCCTACCCAGGTCGAGTGTCGTGCAGTCGACGATGTCGTCGGCCCCCCCGAGCCACACAACGGCAGGGTTGTACGTGGGGGCCACGCCGCCCGAGCTCAGCGTCATCTGCTGATCCCGGCCCTGCATGCGGTGCAGGACGCATCGGGGGCGGTGACTCGAGGCGCACTCGCCTACATCTGTGAGCGTCTCACCGTTCCCCCAGCGGAGGCCTACGGAGTCGCAACCTTCTATGCGCTCTTCGACGTCGATGGCCGGGGTGGGAGCACGGTTCATTTGTGCGATGACATCGTCTGTGCCCAGTACGGGGCCACTGAGCTGGCCGAAGAGCTGGAAAGGGACGGCGCCCGCTTCGAGAGAAGCCCCTGTCTCGGTCAATGTGACCGGGCGCCCGCGGCTATCTTCCACAAACCGGGCACCGGGTACACAACCCTGGCTCCTGTCGACCGCATCACCATCGCCGATCCGCTCCTTTCGGATCTACCAGCCGGGTTGATCAATCAGGACACATCTGACCTGACCCTTCTCCGCCGGATCGGCAAGGTGGATCCGGATTCGATCGACTCCTATATCGCGGCGGGCGGGTTCGAAACCCTGAACCGGGCCCGGGAGATGGGCGCGCCATGGGTGATCTCGGAGCTGAAGACATCGAACCTCAAGGGCCGTGGTGGCGCTGCTTTCCCTATTGGGATCAAGTGGGAGGGGGTCCGCAACGCTGCTGGGGCCGAGAAGTATGTGATCGCCAACGGTGACGAGTCCGAGCCCGGCACATTCAAGGATCGTCTCGTCATGGAAGGCGACCCGTTTGCCGTCGTCGAAGCGATGGCTCTCTACGCATTCGCCACCGGAGCGGGTCGTGGATACCTCTACGTGAGGGGCGAATATCCCACTGCGGAGCGTCGTCTTCGCCATGCAGTTGCCGAGACCAGGGACGCAGAGCTGCTGGGTGAGGGGTTCGACCTGGAAGTGAGAAGGGGGGCTGGGGCTTACATCTGTGGTGAGGAGACGGCTCTCTTTGCCTCGATCGAGGGTCATCGCGGCGAGCCACGTCAGAAACCGCCTTTCCCGGTGCAATCGGGGGTCTTCGGCAAGCCAACCGGGATCAACAACATCGAGACCCTGCTCGCCGCCCTGGCCGTGATCGAGATGGGGAGTGAGACGTTCGCCGCCATTGGCACCGAGCAGTCGAGTGGGCCCAAACTGTTCTGTGTCTCCGGGGCCGTGACGCGCCCGGGTGTCTACGAGGTCCCGTTCGGCACCTCCCTCGGCGTTCTGCTCGATCTCGCCGGGGGTGTCCGTGACGGGCGAAATGTAGGCGCCATCCTCATGGGCGGGGCAGCAGGCGTGTTCACAGACGCCTCCATCCTCGATCTGCCACTGACTTTTGAGGACTGCCGGGCGGCGGGGACGACGCTCGGATCCGGCTCGATGATCTTCTTCGACGATGCGACCGACTTCGGCCAGGTGCTGCGACGAATAGCCAGGTTCTTCAGGGACGAGTCCTGTGGCCAGTGTGTCCCCTGTCGTATCGGCACGGTACGTCAGGAGGAGTCTCTGGAACGGTTCCTGGCTGGTGTTGGATCGGAGCGCGCCAACCTCGACGATCTGGCCCGGGTGATGACCGACGCCTCGATCTGCGGTTTGGGACAGACCGCAGCCTCGGCTGTCCAGTCTGCGATGAGGTTGGGGTTGGTGTGACAGTCACGGCAACCATCGACGGACGTCCGGTCACGGTGCCCGAGGGGACGACGATCCTCAGTGCGTGTCGCGAATCAGGCGTCGACGTCCCGACCCTCTGCCACGGCCCCACCCTCAGCCCGGCCAATGTGTGCCGCGTATGCATGGTCGAGGTGGAGGGTTCGCGGGTGTTGGTGCCTTCCTGTAGTCGGGTGCTCGAGGAGGGGATGGTCGTCAAGACCGGCAGCGAGCGCGCCGAGCACAGTCGCAGACTGGTGATGGAGCTCCTGGGAAGCGCCGTCGAGCTCGACAGGACCGGTCCGGAGGTGGAAGGTTGGCTACATGAACACGGTGCCGACCCATCCCGTTTCGGTAGCCACGTCGCAACAGTCGCGGAGCCACCGAAGATTCAGGACGATCTATACGTCCGCGATTATCAGCGTTGCATTCTCTGTTACAAGTGCGTCGACGCGTGTGGCGAACAACACCAGAACACGTTTGCCATCTCGGTGGCCGGTCGTGGATTCGACGCCCACATCTCCACAGAGTTCGACGTCGGGCTGCCCGACTCAGCATGTGTCTATTGCGGCAACTGCATCGCAGTCTGTCCCACCGGCGCACTGGAGGGAAGGATCGCCTGGGAGATGAAGGAAGAGGGCTCCTGGGACCCATCGAGTCAGAAAGTGACCCGCACCGTCTGTTCCTACTGCGGTGTGGGCTGCAATCTCGATCTCCACACCCAGGACGGCCGGGTCGTGGATGTGACCTCTCCCCTCGACCACGAAGTCACACTGGGCAACCTCTGTGTCAAGGGCAGATTCGGGTGGATGTATGTCCACAGTGGGTCGACCGACCCGGCAGCAGGCGAGGGGTTCGAGGGGGGTGGTCCCCCCTCATGAGTCACTGTGTCAAGGGCAGATTCGGGTGGATGTATGTCCACAGTGGGTTGACCGACCCGGCCGGGTCGGATCGAAATGTCTGAGGCCGTCACGTCCCGGACGGTGGTCAAGGTACGGGGCGAGGCGGAGACTGCAGACGATGTCCTCGTGGTCGAGGAGCCGATGGAGATCAGACTCGACGGCACCTCGCTGGCCGTGGTGATGCGCACCCCTGGCGACGACCGTGATCTCGCCCTTGGTTTTGCCATCACCGAGGGCATCGTCACTGATCCGGCTGACATCGTCGAGGTCGTCGATGTCGGCGATGGCCGGTGGAACCTCCGGACCGCTGCAGGCGTCTCCGTCGATCCGGCACAGTTCCAACGCAACTTCTACAGCACCAGTTCGTGTGGTGTGTGCGGGAAGGCATCGATCGACGCGATCCGGGTGGCCGGGGCCCGCCCCCCTGTAGGTCCGGTGATGACCCCAGATGTCATCCTCAGGCTGCCCGACCTGCTTCACGAATCACAGACTGCCTTCCACGCCACCGGTGGCCTTCATGCCGCTGCCGCCTTCGAAGCCGACGGAGCGATCTTGGCGGTCCGTGAAGACGTGGGAAGACACAATGCTGTCGACAAGGTGATCGGTCATCTGGCGAGCCACAGCTGGCCACTGCCGTCATCGGGGCTGATGGTCTCGGGCCGGGTCTCCTTCGAGATCACCCAGAAGGCCGCGGTGGCGGGCATCTCGATGATCTGCGGGGTCTCCGCCGCTTCGAGTCTCGCAGTTGATCTCGCCGAGGAGTTCGGGATGACAGTCGTCGGCTTCCTCCGTGAAGGAGGATTCACCGTTTACACCGGTCGAGAGCGGATCACCGGGATCAGCTGACGGCCCGTGTCTCTATCAGAAGAGACCTACGACGTTCCCATCCCGGTCGACATCGACATTCATGAAGGCGGGACGGGTGCCCAGACCGGGCATCGTCCGCATGTCACCGAGTAGCGGGTAGATGAATCCTGCTCCAATTGCGGCGCGCACCTCACGGACCGGGACCGTGAAGCCTCGGGGAGCCCCTTTCAGGTTGGGGTCGTGACTGATCGAGAGATGGGTCTTTGCCATGCAGATCGGGAGATACCCGTAGCCGGCACGCTCGAAATTCTCGATCTGAGTCTCGGCCAGAGCCGAATACTCCACCGCGCCTGCACCGTAGATGCGGGTGGCGATGGTTTCGATCTTCTCCTTTATGGGGCGATCGAGCGGATACAGGTATTCGAACTGGCTCGGTTTGTCGCTTGCTTGGACCACCGCCGCCGCCAACTCCTCGGCGCCCTCTCCACCACGGGCATGGTGATCGGTCACAACTGCGGCCACTGCTCCGGCTGAGAGAGCCATCTCCTCGATGAGTTGGTGCTCGCGATGGCTGTCCGTGGGGAAGCGATTTATCGCAACGACCACTGGCACCCCGAATGACTCGACAGTGACGATGTGAGCCTCCAGATTTGCCATCCCGGCTCGGAGCAGAGGCAGGTTTTCCTCGGTGTAGGCGGAGTCGAGCGGTCGTCCGGCCACCACCCTGGGACCGCCCCCGTGGGTCTTCAGGGCGCGAACCGTCGCAACGAGCACCACACAGTCGGGCTTGAGACCGGAGACTCGGCATTTGATGTCGAAGAACTTCTCCATGCCCATGTCGGCGCCGAACCCGGACTCGGTCACCACGTAGTCGGCGAGATGGAGACCGACGCGGTCGGCGAGGATCGAAGAATTCCCGTGGGCGATGTTGGCGAACGGGCCCGAGTGGATCAGTGCGGCTTGCCCCTCCAGGGTCTGCATGAGTGTTGGATGGAGGGTGTCCTTCATCAATACGGTTACCGCTCCGGCTACGTCGAGGTCTTCCAGGGTTATCGGAGTGCCTCTTTTCGAAGTTCCGATCACGACCCGACCGCATCTGTCCCGAAAGTTGCGCAGGGCAGAGGCGAAGTTGTCGCCGTCGGTGAGGGCGAGGATTGCCATCAACTCCGATGCCACGGTGATGTCGTAACCGGTTTCTCTGGGTCTCCCATCGGCCGATCCACCCAGCCCGATGACCACGTTGCGCAAGGCCCGATCGTTCACATCGACCACACGACGCCAGCTCACCCGGTCGGGGTCGATATCGAGCCGACCCAGCCCGAGCTCTGCGAGTCGGTCGTCGCTGAGCCTGTCCTCGTGATACCACCTGGCATCTATCGCGGCTGCCACCAGGTTGTGGGCGGCCGTGATCGCATGGAAGTCGCCGGTGAGATGGAGATTGAACTCGTCCATCGGGACCACCTGGCTGTAACCACCTCCGGCGGCGCCACCCTTGATCCCGAAGGTCGGGCCCATGCTCGGCTGACGGATACAAGCGATCGAGCGTTGACCGAGCCGACCCAGACCCTGGACCAGCCCGATTGTGGTCGTGGTCTTGCCTTCCCCGAGCGGGGTGGGTGTTACCGCGGTCACATCGACATATCGCCCCGTCGGATTTGACGCCACCCTGTTGAGCACGTCGAGATGGACCTTCGCCTTGGTCGTCCCGTAGGGGATGACCTCGTCGGGCTCGAGACCGATGCTCTCCGCCAGGTCGATTATCGGAACTAGATCGGCGGCGTATGCGATCTCGAGATCGCTGGGAAATTCATCGTTGCTCAGACTGACCTCCGGCGGCGATGCTATCCCGAGGTCTCTGTCTCCGGTGGCCCGGCCTCCCGTCCTCGGTGAGCCTCTACTCCGCCCACCACAGCCGCCGAAACCGCCATGACCAATGCTCCGACTGCGGAGAGCGCGGCGAAGGACCCGGCCCCAAGGACGAAGCCCCCTACCAGCGGCCCGAACACTCGACCGGCCGCCATCGAGGCCTGTGCGTCCCCCATCCTCTCGCTCGGGTTGAGGGAACGCTCGGCGAGGAGCCTGAGCACAGCGGGCACCGCCATCCAGAAGGCGAAACCCCATAACGCCATAGCCATGAAGAACAACGCGGCGCTGGCGACGGTCCCGATCGTGAGTGCTGCGGTCGCGGTGGCCAGGATCCAGAACCATGCCCAACCGCGCCGGGTCTGTTGTCGTGTGGCGATCACCCCGGTGATGGCGTTGAGGCTGAGCGCCCAGGAGATCGTCACCGGTGACAGGCCCTGCACTGTTTCGGCAGTGGCACCACTGAAAATGAACACCGAAGAGCCACCGACCGAGAGGATGAACAGGGCGGTCAGCAACATTCGATTGCTCCGTGAACCAGAGACCCTCCGCCCGATGCGCGGCAGAACGCCGAAGTCGACAGGGAGCAAGGTGGCGAGGAGCGGGAGGACACTCAGCGAGACGAAGACCCAGCGAAAGCCCCCAGTCTGGATGATCCCAGCGATCAACGGCGAGGCGATTGCCGCGGTGACCGGAGCCACCGCGGCCACGTCTCCCATTCCGCGAGGGAATCTGGTGGCGTCCGCCCAGGCGATCCATGTCAGTGTTCCCATCCCTAGACCCGCGACCACCCGGGTGCCCAACAGGATCGGGAAGTTGGGAGCGAAAACGGATCCCGCGGTTGCCAACGCCACCAACCCGAGGGCACCGTAGTGGTAGCGACGACGGGGCCGGAGCAGACGTCCGGCGAAGAATGCTGCCAGACCGAAACTACCCACCTGGGCGGTGCTGAGCAGACCGGTCAGGCCGATGTCGATGGAAAGACGCGCTGAGATCTCGGGGAGGAGGAACGGCGTGGCGGCGAAGGTCGCGGCCACGACTGCCGCTCCGGCCATGACGCCGGGGGAAGCTTGAGGGCGAACCGACTGGATGAGTCTTGCCGGGAGGGTCATGCGACCGGCAGTATCACCGTCGCGCGGATAGGTTGGCGGAAATGAGGAGTGTCGGGATCGGACCGAGACGTTGAAGGTGGTCTGTATTGGCGGTGGCCCCGCGGGGCTCTACCTCGCCATCCTCCTGCGAACCGCCGACCCGGCGATAGACGTCGAGGTCCACGAGCGCAACCGCAGAGACGATGCCTACGGATTCGGGGTGGTCTTCTCCGATGAGACGCTCGATCGTTTCGAACAGGCGGACAAACCCTCCTACACCGCCCTGACCGACGGATTCCGACAGTGGGGCGAGATCGCGGTGACCCATCCCTCCGGTGAACGTCTTGTCTCCGGCGGCCACGGCTTCGCTGCTGCGAGCAGACGCCATCTTCTCGGTGTTCTCACCCGTCGGGCGGAAGAAGTCGGTGCAGTCGTCGAATTCTCCAGTGAGATCGAGTCTCTCGACCTCTTCCATGCCGCCGATCTGCTCGTTGGCGCCGATGGAGCGAACTCGCAGGTGAGAAGTCACATCTCGGACCTGGTTGGCCAGACCGTCGACGTCCGCTCGAACAGATACATTTGGTTCGGGACCCCGAAACAGTTCGGAGAGTTCAACTTCGTCTTCGTGGACACGCCACACGGGATGGTCTGGGCCCACATCTATCCCTATTCCGAGGAAGGCAGCACATTCATCGTGGAGATGGCGCCGGGGACCTGGCAAGCCCTCGGTCTGGATCCCGGTCATGCCGAGCTCGCACCCGGTTCGAGTGACAAACACGCCATGGACGTCTGTGCCGAGCTGTTTCGCGACCATCTCGATGGGCACGAGTTGGTCGGCAACAACTCTCGGTGGCTCCGTTTCCCCACGATCAGCTGTGAGCGTTGGTCGGTCGGCAAGACCGTTCTCATCGGAGACGCGGCCCATACCGCACACTTCTCGGTCGGTTCCGGCACCAAGCTGGCGATGGAGGATGCGATCGCTCTCGCGGCAGAGGTGGTCGCGGGAGGTGAACTGGAGGAAGCGTTGAGCCGGTACGAAGAAAGGCGTCGTCCCGAAGTGGCGAGTTTGCAGCGAGCTGCAAAAGCAAGTCTGGAGTGGTTCGAGGGAGCCGATCGCTACCGAAGCATGGAGCCGGAGCAATTCGTGTTCAGTTTGCTCACCAGGAGCCAGCGCGTCACCTACGACAACCTGAGACTCCGCGACCGCTCTTACATGGCAGGGGTGGACAGGTGGTACGCAGCATCCGACCACGGATCGCCAGTAGACGTCGACCCCGCGGTGCCCCCGATGTTTCATCCCTATCGGGTACGGGACCTCACCCTCTCCAATCGTGTGGTGGTCTCTCCGATGGACCAATACTCCGCCGTCGACGGCGTGCCCGGAGAGTGGCATCTCGTCCATCTGGGGAGCAGAGCGGTGGGTGGGGCTGGTCTGGTGATGACGGAGATGACGTGCGTGTCGCCCGAGGGCAGGATCTCGCCTGGCGACACCGGTATCTGGAGCGAAGAGCAAATGCTGGCCTGGCGCCGGATCGTCGACTTCGTCCATGAGCACACTCCGGCGAAGATCGGGCTCCAGATCGGTCACTCGGGACGCAAGGGAGCCACGAGACTCATGTGGGAGGGGGACAACGTGCCGCTCCCCGAAGGGGAATGGCCCATCGTGTCGGCGTCGCCAATCAAGTATCGGCCGGATAGTCAGGTGCCCCGCGAAGCAACGACTGCCGACCTGACAACGATTCGCGAAGAGCACATCACTTCCACCCTCCTGGGCGAACGAGCCGGCTTCGATTGGCTGGAGCTCCACTTCGCCCACGGCTACTTCGTCTCCAGCTTCCTCTCGCCGCTGACCAACCAGCGATCCGACGAATACGGGGGGAGTCTGGAGCATCGCATGCGTTACCCGCTCGAGATCTTCGCCGCGGTGCGTGAGGCGTGGCCGACGTCGAAACCGATGTCGGTCAGGTTCTCGGCAACAGACTGGGTGCCGGGCGGGTTCGACGCGGACGACGCGGTGATTTTCGCTCGGGCACTAGCCGACCTCGGGTGCGACATCGTCGATGTGTCGACAGGTCAGATCACGTTGGACGCCTCACCGGAGTATGGGCGTCTCTATCAAACGCCGTTCAGCGATCGAATACGAAACGAGGCGGGTGTGCCGACAATGACGGTCGGTGCGGTCTCTTCGATCGACGACATCCACAACATCCTGGTCGCAGGTAGGGCCGATCTGGTGGTGATAGCCAGGCCGCATCTCGTCGACCCGTACTGGACGATGAACGCCGCGATCGACCTCGGCTATCGCGATCATCAGTTCCCGAACCAATACCTGTCGGGGCTGGCCGCTCGACGTCGCGAACAGGACCCGATACCCCCCGACGGGTTTCGTGCTCCCACCTGAGAGCTAGTCCCCGGCGAGGATCGCCTCCACCAACTCGCTCTTGGCATCGGCATAGTCCTGGATGCTGGCCCATTCGACACTGGCGAGGTCGCTCTTGAGTCTCGAGTATCTGGCGCGATCGGATTCGCTCTCCCGGAGCCGATCCCTGAACACGATCATCCTCTCGATCTCCTCGCACCCTTCGCTGAACACGTGCAGATTCACCTTAGGTTCGGCCCGAGTCAGAAGACGATGCTCGTACCAGTCCGGCTCTCTCAATTTCATCTCGTAACCGGCTACCTCGAGCTGGGGAACGTATTCGGCCTCAGCAGACGAGTCGATCACAGCCAGAACCACGTCGAGTATCGGCTTCGCTGCCAGCCCTGGGACGGAGGTGGAGCCAACGTGCTCGATGAGACGAGCCTCATTCCCCAACGTGTCTCGTATGCGACGTGCCTCGACCTCGTACATGACACTCCACTGTCGATCTGAAGGGACCAGCTCTACGCGAATGCCCAAGACGCCTCCTACAGGGCGAGGACGCCCTGGATCGCCTCCATCCGTGTGACACGGTCTATCGACACCTGGGAGGTCCCGTCGAGAAGAGCCGCCGTCTCATCGAGCACATCTGGAATGTCGAACAGTCTGATCCAGTCGTCGGTGGTTGGCTTTCCCAGGTCTATGCCGATGTTCCATCCCGTCATCACATCACCGTGTCCATCGAGGACGGCCTCGACTGCGACCCGTCCAAATCGGCCGGCGAGGAGACGATCGCGGAACGATGCGTTGCCTCCACGCACCACATGGCCGAGGACCGTGCCCCTGATGTCGTAGTCCGAAGTGTCGAGTCCGAGCCGCTTGGTTGCCTCCTCGACGATCTCGTGGGTAGGGATCGGGACTCCTTCGGCTTTGATGATCAGGACCCGGGTCTTGTCCCGGGCGGCGCCGAAGCTGGTCTCGATGCACTTCACCACCGAGTCGATCACCTCATCGCGGTCGTGGGGACGTTCCGGCATCAGAACCGCGTCGGCTGCGGTCGCTACTGCCGCGGCCATCGCCAGATACCCCGACTGACGACCCATCACTTCCACGATGAACGCGCGGTGGTGTGATCTCGCCGTGTCGCTTATGTTGTCGCATGCCTCGACAATCGTGTTCAAAGCACTGTCGACACCGAGCGCTTCCCGGGTGAGCCCGATGTCGTTGTCTATCGAAGCCGGGATCCCGACGATTGGGATGTCTGTCTCCTGGGTCAGGGCGTGGACCCCGGCCATGGTCCCGTTTCCGCCGATCACGACCAGCCCCGTAATCGAGTACTCGGCCATCTGTTGGGCCGCCGCCACCCGCGACTCCCGGTCGTAGAAACGCTTACTCCTGCTCGACCCGAGGATGGTCCCACCCTGGCCGCCTTCGCTCTCCACCTCATGCAGAGGGGCAGGCTCGCCTGCCTTGTTTCGTCTCATCAGAGGCCGAAATGCACCGTCGATGAGACCGTCGTAGCCCTTCTCGACACCCCAAGCCGGTATGCCGTGCGACGCAGCCACCTTTGTCACCGCTCTGATCGCGGCGTTCATTCCCGGGGCATCACCACCCGAAGTCAGCACGGCGATGGCTGTCATACGCGCACAGTAGACCGGATTTCCGGCCGTTCCTACCCGACGCGTTCCTCCATCAGGGTGAGGATCTTGCGGACCGTGTTGATGTTGCGAATGGTGATCGACTTGTAGAGGGGGGTCCCCACCACCTTCGCTCTACCGCTGCTGGTCAACTTGCCGGTTGCCCGCCAAACGACGGCCCCTGCGACGTATCGGATCTCGTCCACACCGGGCTTCTGGGAGAGCCCCTCGACCACGTCGGGTGTGTCGAACTCGTCCCAGAGAAACCAGACGTCGGTCCGTTCCACCCTGTCGTGCACCCAGTCCTCGGGCACCGACGAGACCAGCGCCCTGATCTCATCGATGTTGCGGAGGAGCACCGGCACTTCGAACCCGAATTCTCTGGCGATCGCATTCACGAGTTTCGGTACCAGGGTCGCAGGTGTCCGCCTATCGCTGAACAGGACGTTTCCCGAGTTGATGTACGTGCTGACATCCTGACAACCGACGCCGGAGAACGTCTCCTTGAGACGTCCCATCTCGACTTTTCGATGACCACCGACGTTGATCCCTCGGAGCAACGCGACATAGATCATTGCTGGCACCATAGGTCTGATGTGTGGCCAGCCGGTCGAGACCGGGGGAGTTGCGGAGCCAGAAACATGGGAGCTCTTGAGTCAGCAGGGTCGACGCCGGTGGTGGACGTGGTTCCCGACTGAGGTCGTCTTTCAGCCGGTGGCTGAGACCTGTCCGACGTCGACTTTCCCCACAACTTCGTTGGGCGGCTCGATGCGCACGTTGCGACGGGTCAGCTGCTCACCGCAATGACCACAGTGGGTCACGGCGTTGGCCTCGTGACCACAGTCGAGGTGGATTGCGCGTTGCCGGTTGGGGTTGGCCGGCGGGTTCCAGCGTTCACCGTATGACCACAGTGTCATGAGCACGTCGAATAGATCCTTGCCCTTGTCGGTGAGCCGGTATTCGTAACGGACAGGATTGTCCTGGTAAGGCACCGCGACCATCATCCCGTCGCCGACCAGCCGCTCGAGACGACTGGCCAGGGTGTTGCGGGCGATACCGAGACTCTCCACGAACTGGTCGAACCGTCTAACTCCTTGAAAGGCGTCACGAAGCACCAAAACGGTCCAGGAGTCGCTGACGATCTCGGCCGAATTGGCCACGGAGCATTCCAGGTAGGACAGTGAAGTGCGGGGCATCGTGTCCAACAATAGTGAGTTTCAAGTTGCAATGCACTATCCATTGATGTAAGTTTCGGATTGCAACTCACTACCCGGTTCTGGGAAAGGAAGTGTCATGAGGAGATTCGTGAAGCGGTACAGGACGAAGATGACAAAGAAGGCGCTTGGTCAAATCTCTGCGATCTTCACCATCGAAGTGAGCGATCTCCCTTCGCTGGGCACAATCGAACTGTGAGGTGGGGCACTCGAAAGTCTACGTTGACCCCAGTGTGATCGAGTCGGTCCGGATCCTCCTGACTGGGGCGGGGTCGATTCCTTGATTCCACACCCGATGACTAGTCATCCGGTGTCACATGGCAATGGTTCTGGGCTGAGGTCAGCCCGACGCCGATATCTGTGTCATGAATCGCTTCACTGGACGTTCAGGTCGCATCGGTGCAGGTCTTCTCGTGCTTGGTGTGTTGTTCGTCACCACGGGCTTTTCGCTGGCGGCGATTGCCGCCCCCGGGAACGGCAACGGCAACGGGAATGGCAATGGCAACGGGAATGGTGGCGGTGATCAGATCGAGATCTGCCACGGCTCCGGGGAAGCCGGAAACGCTGTCTACGAGACCGTGACCGTATCAGCCAACTCCAACGGTCACTTCGACAACAACGGAACCAACAAAGCCGGTCACGAGGCCGATTATCTCGGTCCCTGTGACGAGGACGAGGTGGACGAGACCGACGAGACGACTCCGACCACTACTGAGGTCACGACACCCACCACTCAGGACACGACTCCAACCACGATCGAGTCGACCACTCAGGAGACGACGACCGACCCGACAACACCGACCACGGTTGAAGTCGATTCGGAGTCCTTGACTGAGACGCCCGATGACGATCAAACGACCACGACCTCAACGGTCGGAGAAGATTCGGATCCCGAGACCCAGGTCATTGCGGCCGGAGGAGAATCGTCGACGACGACCACACCGGCTGGCGAGAGGGCTGCCGCGGACGTGGAGGTGGACACCCTGCCTTACACCGGACCCAGCACCTACCTGGTGGTGCCCGGGATGGCTCTCTTGATCGCGGGTGCTGTCGCAGTGTTCATGTCGCACGGCTTCGGAGGCTCGGGTGGCACCCACATCGCAACAGAGCAAGCTCGCATCTCGCTCGGAATGCACCGGGGTCGCCACGAGGGTTGATGCCGATTGCCCAACGCAGGGCTCGTGGCACTAACTTCGAGGCTCCCTTTGAGGACTTCGAAGACTCGATGACCCGCAGTTGGCAGACACACAAATTTGGCGGAACCAGTCTCGCTGATTCCGATGCATATCGCGCGGTGTCGGAGATCGTCGTATCGCGCTCTGGGCCGAGGCAGGCGGTGGTCGTCTCGGCTGCCGCCGGCACCACAGATGCCTTGATCGACCTCGTCGATCGGGCGGGCAGACCGGAGACCAGCTTCGACGACCTCTCCTCCGCTCTCCGCAACCGTCAGGCCGAGTTGACCAGGGGTGTGCTCGGGGACGAGGGCTCCGTCGAGTTGATCGCGCTCCTCGACAAGGAATTCGCCGACATCGAGGACGTGCTCAGGGCCACGAGGGTCATGAGAACCGCCGTCGAGAGTGCAGTGGGCGCGGTGGCTGGATTTGGCGAGGTCTGGTCTGCACGACTCCTCGCCGCTCATCTCAAGACGTTGGGTCACCACGCAGTCTGGCTCGATGCCCGCGAGGTGCTGGTGGTCAGAGCGGCCGAACCGGCTCCAGCAGTGGAGTGGGATATCACCAGGGAGAGACTCACCGCATGGCTTTCCGATCACGACGAGCAGATCGTTGTGATAACGGGTTTCGTCGCCTCGGACGCGACCGGCGCGGCAACCACCCTTGGCCGTAACGGGAGCGACTACTCGGCCGCCATCTTTGCTTCCCTGCTCGAGGCCGACGAGTTGACGATCTGGACGGACGTCGACGGGGTGATGAGCGCCGACCCTCGTTTGGTGCCACAGGCAGAGGTCCTCGAAGGGCTCTCCTACGACGAGGCAATGGAACTGGCGTACTTCGGGGCGAAAGTGATCCACCCCGCCACCTTGACCCCTGCCATCCGAAATTCGATCCCGGTCACTATCCGCAACACTTTCAATCCGGGTGCGCCCGGCTCCAGGATCGCGCCCGACACGTCTTCAGGCATGCCGGTCAAAGGATTCGCCTCGATCGGAGACATGGCCCTGATCAACCTGGAAGGCACGGCCATGATGGGCGTGCCCGGCATCTCGGAGCGGTTGTTCGGAGCCCTGCGAGCATCCGGCGTTTCTGTAGTGATGATCTCCCAGGGCAGCTCGGAGCACTCGATCTGTTTCGCAGTTCCCGAGTCCCACGCCGAGAGGGCCCGTGTCGCGGTGGAACAGGCCTTCGCCGCGGAGAGCCAACGCGGGTTGTTCCGCGACCTGGAGGTGACAACCGGGGTGACCATCCTCGCCGCGGTCGGTGACGGGATGTCAGGCACACCGGGCATAGCGGCCCGGCTGTTTGGGTCCTTGGTGCGCGCCGGAGTCAACGTCAAGGCAATCGCACAGGGGTCGTCGGAGCGCAACATCTCCGTGGTGATCGACAGCGCCGACGCAACGAAAGCTCTGCGTGCCGCGCATTCAGGGTTCTATCTGTCCCGGCAAACCCTGTCCATCGGGGTCATAGGCCATGGTCATGTCGGTGGCACCTTGCTCGACCAGATGGCGGGACGGCTCGACTGGCTGCGTGAGGAATTCAGTGTCGACCTCAGAGTTCGCGCCATCGCCGGCAGCCAGTCGATGCTTCTCGACGACAACCAGATCGATCTTCGCACCTGGCGTGAGCGGCTGACCGCTGGAGGTGCCGACACCCACGTCACCGATCTCGACTTGCTCGCCCAGTACATCCACACCGAGTCGGTCCCTCACGCCGCCATCATCGACTGCACCGCAAGCGAGACCGTTGCAGCTCGATACGGGACCTGGCTGGGAGCCGGCATCCACGTCATCACGCCCAACAAGAAGGCAAACACCGCGAGCCTCGACTACTACCGGGAACTGCAGTCGAACGCCCGTCGGGCCGACGCCCACTACTTCTATGAAACGACGGTCGGAGCCGCCCTGCCGATCATCCAGACCTTGCGTGACCTGGTTCAGACCGGAGATGTGGTGCGCCGCATCGAGGGTGTGTTCTCGGGGACCCTTTCCTATCTGTTCAACAGCTTCGATGGCAGCGTGCCTTTCTCCGAGATCGTGAGAGCCGCCAAGGACAAGGGATACACCGAGCCCGACCCGCGCGAGGACCTCTCCGGTATGGACGTCGCCAGGAAAGTGGTCATCCTGGCCCGAGAGATGGGAATGGAGGCAGGTCTCGAAGACATGGAGATCCAAGGTCTGATCCCTCCGGGGCTCGAGGAGGGCGGCGTCGACGAGTTCCTCCAGCGTCTCTCCGACTACGACGCCGAGATGCTGCAGAGGGTGGCTGCAGCGAGATCGGACGGCAAGGTGCTCAGATTCGTCGGTGTCATCGATCCCACCGCGGGTACCAAAGTCGCCCTTCGCTCCTTCGACTCCGACCATCCGTTTGCCAGGATCAAACTGACCGACAACATCGTCACCTTCCAGACCGATCGCTATTCGGAGAACCCTCTTGTGGTTCAAGGCCCCGGCGCGGGTCCGGCTGTGACCGCAGGTGGCGTCTTCGCCGACCTTCTCCGTCTCGCCAACTATCTCGGCGCCACCCTCTAGCGGTCCCCGAAACTCGTTCTGTGCGGGTTTGCCCAGGCTGGAGCAGGGCAAACCCGCACAGAAGCGTTTGCTCAACGTTCGATGGGTACCCCGACCAACGATCCGTACTCGGTCCAGGACCCGTCGTAGTTGGCGACGTTCCCGTGGCCGAGGAGCTCATGGAGGACGAACCAGGTGTGCGACGACCTCTCACCGATGCGGCAGTAGGCCACTATCGAGTCTGCGTCGGTCACACCGGTCGACCCGTAGAGCTCAGCCAACTCGTCGGCACTCCTGAAGGAGCCGTCCTCGTTGGCCGCCCTCGACCAAGGGATGTTCGCTGCACCGGGGACGTGACCCCCCACGTAGGGCTGCTCCTGGGGGAGATGATCGGGCGCCAGCTTCTCACCGGAGAACTCCTCGGGTGAACGCACGTCCACGAAGGTCTTGCCGTTGCCGATGCCTGAGATCACGTCGTCGCGGAAGGCCCGGATCTCTGGACGCTCCTCGCCGATGATCCGGAATTCGGTCTTCTCGACCACCGGTAACTCGGACGTCTTCACTCGATCCTCCAGGTTCCACTTGAGCCGACCCCCGTCGAGGAGTTTCACGTTGTCGAAGCCACGTAGTTTCAGCAGCCAGTAGGCATAGGCGGCGAACCAGTTGTTGTTGCCTCCGTAGAGGACCACTGTCGTGTCGTCGGTGACACCGGCTCGGGACAGCAGGTTGCTGAAACCATCTCTTTCGAGATAGTCGCGCTGGAGGGGATGATGCAGATCTCTCGACCAGTCCCATGCGATTGCACCGGGGATATGGTCGCGGCCATAGGCCTCTGTGTCTTCATCCACCTCGACGATCCGCAGGTTCGGGTCGTCGAGATGGTTGGCGAGCCACTCGGTGCTGACCAGGGCGTCGGGGTTGGCGTAGGTACGTTCTGTCATGTCGATGCACTCCTCTCGAGTGAGTTGAAACGATCGGGCCGACGTCGCTGACCGGGAAGGTCGGGAGGGTGCTCTCGAAGGTGGTGACGTCGTCAGGAGTGCCGGGGGCGTGTCGCAGCGGCGCTCGGGTGGACCACCCGAGAGCATTCACACATGCGACAGACGAGACGCGCCGATGACATCGTCATGCAAGGTAGCGGCGCGACCGATCCTCTTCCAAACGAATTCCCGCACTTGCGAGAGCCCGGTGGGGCCTGTAGCTTCGTCTCTGCACATGAAGCAGAACTTCGTCCACGGCCACCACCATCACCACCCTTCGCGGGTCGGCTGATCGTGTGTAGCTGAGGACGAAACCACCACACAGACGCCGACCGGCAGGTCGGCGTTTCTCGTTTACGGGCACGCCGACCTCCGGCACCGAGGAGGCATCATGCCCGCTCTCACCAACACAAATTCAGATCCGATCCACTTGGCGGTGCCCAAGGGCCGTATCGAGGCCGGGGTTTCCTCACTGCTCGCCGATGCCGGAATGGAACTCCGCTCCGGACCGCGCGGTTATCGCCCCGTGACTTCGGTGGGCGGATACGAGGTGAAGCTGCTCAAGCCACAGAACATCGTGGAGATGCTTGCCGCCGGCTCGAGGGACATCGGATTCGCCGGCGCCGATTGGGTGGCTGAGAAGACTGCCGATCTGATCGAGTTGCTCGACACGGGTCTGGATCCGGTTCGTGTCGTCGCCGCCGCGCCAGAATCCCTCCTGGTGGGGGGTGAGCTCCCCGATCGGCACCTGGTGGTCGCCAGCGAACTGGAGCGTCTCGCCACCGGCTGGATGAACGACCGCGGCCTCGACGCCACCCTGGTTCGCTCGTATGGGGCCACCGAGGTCTTCCCCCCCGAAGACGCCGACGTGATAGTCGACATCACGGCCACCGGTGACACGCTTTCCGCCAACGGTCTCGTCGTGATCGACGAGCTGATGACCTCTTCCACCCGTCTCTACGCCAGCCGCAATGCGATGGACTCACCAGGGAAGAAGGTGGCCATCGATGGTTTCGTGCTCAGCCTGCGGTCGGTGCTCGAGGCGCGAGGAAGGGCCATGGTCGAGCTCAACGTCTCTCCGCAAGACGTTGAGAGCGTCATCGAGATCCTCCCCTGCATGCGTGAGCCAACGATCGCGACCCTGCATGGCGCCGAAGGGCTTGCCGTGAAGGCAGCGGTCCCCAGGTCGGAGCTTCCCGGGCTCATCCCCCTGCTCAAGAGTCGGGGTGCTACAGACATCGTCGTGTCCAGACTGGAACAGATAGTCCCATGAGCGTCTACCGACCACCTGTCTTCTCCGCACCCATCGATCTCGATCTCTCCAAGAACGAAGGTCGGCCCAGCATCGGGGGTCTGAAAATCGACAGAGCCACCGCGGCAGTGTTGACGTCGCGTTACCCGGACGTCTCCCTGCTGACAAAACAGGTGGCAGCACGTCACTCCATCCCCGAAGAGAGGGTCCTGGTGACCGCCGGTGGGGATGACGCTCTATTTCGCTGTTTCCTCAGAAGTGCCGGCCCGGTCGTTTCGACGACGCCCAGCTTCGAAATGATCGCCCGGTACACCGAGCAACTCGGTCTCGAACTCACCGAAATCCCCTGGTGGGACGGCGACTTCCCGGTGACAGACCTCCTGGAGACTTCTGCCGGGATGGCGGTTGTGGTGTCACCCAACAATCCAACAGGTTCTGTCCTCACCACTGCCGACCTGCGCAAGGTGGCCGAAGTCTTGCCCTTCGTGGTCCTGGATGGTGCGTATATGGATTTTGCCGACGAGGACATGACCGAAGTCGCTCTCGAATTCGACAACGTGGTAGTGGTGCGGACGTTGTCCAAAGCCTTCGGGTTGGCCGGTCTGCGGGTCGGGTACGCCCTCGGATCCCCTTGGATGATCTCGGAGCTGAGCGGGTACGGCTCGCCCTACTCACTTTCGGCTCTCTCCGCCGCTCTGGCCGCGGAAGTTCTCGAGACCAAGCCGGAGCACGCCGTGGACTATGCGGCAGTCATCGTCGCCGAGCGGACCAGGCTGATCGAGGTTCTCGACGAGCTCGGAGTCGTCACCCTCCCTTCGCAGGGCAACTTCGTCCTGGTCACCGGGATCGACGCGGAGTGGCTCACCTCTGCGGCGGCTTCGCTCGGTATCGCTCTTCGTCGCTTCCCCGACCGAGCCGACCTGGAGGGTTGCGTCAGAATCACCCTCCCTGGCGATACCGACGACTTCGATCGTCTCGCGCACGTGTTACGTACAGTGCTGGAGCCCGAGGCGTTGCTCCTGGACATGGATGGGGTCCTCGCCGATGTCTCCCGGTCGTTCAGGGAAGCGATCGTCGCCACTGCTGCCGGGTACGGCGTATCGGTGACATGGGATCAGATCGTGGCCGCCAAGGCCGCCGGCAACGCCTCTGACGACTGGCAGCTGACCAGGGACCTTCTCGCCGCCGCCGGTGTCGAGGCCACATTCGAGGAGGTCAGAGACCGTTTTGAAACCATCTACCAGGGGACTTCTGAGCAACCGGGTCTGAAGATTGCGGAGCGTCTGCTCCCGGATCTGGAGTTTCTGGAGCGGCTTTCGAAACGGGTGCCTCTGGGTATCGTCACCGCCCGCCCCCGAAGAGATGCCGAGGAGTTCCTGGAGCGGTTCGGAATTCAGCAGCTGTTCCAAGCGGTCGTGACCCGGGAAGACGCCCCTTCAAAACCTGACCCGGCCCCCATTCGTCTCGCCCTCCAGCATCTCGGAGTCACCAGGGCGTGGATGGCCGGAGACACCCGTGACGATCTCGACGCTGCTCGGGCGGCCGGAGTGGTGCCGATCGCGGTGATGGTCCCGGGCGACGACGTAGTAGGTCTGGTCGCGGCGGCGAAGGTGGTTGGTTCGATCCAGGAGATAGAGGAGATACTCGATGTCCCGTAAGGCCGAGACGAACAGGAAGACAAAAGAGACAGACATCACCGTCGTGTTAGACCTCGACGGCTCCGGGATCTCGGACATCGATACCGGTCTCGGATTTCTCGACCATATGCTCGAAGCGTTGACCCGCCACTCCGGATTCGACCTGACGGTGCAGGCTGTGGGCGACACCCAAATCGACGATCACCACACTGTCGAGGACTGTGCCATCGTGCTCGGTCGGGCTCTCGACGAAGCACTGGGCGACCGGGCCGGGATCGCCAGGTTCGGGTCCGCCTACGCTCCCCTCGACGAATCGCTCTCGAGGGCGGTAGTGGACCTCTCAGGGAGACCTTGGCCGGAGATCCACATCCCGTTCCAGCGGGAGAAAGTCGGAGAGGTAGCCACCGAGAACATCATCCACTTCATGCGAAGTCTGGCGATCGAGGCGCGAATGGCCATGCACGTCGACCTGATCCGAGGTGACAACGACCATCACAAGGCCGAGTCGTCGTTCAAGGCGGTCGCCCAGGCACTTCGGGTGGCGGTATCGGTCCGGGGCGGCGACATTCCCAGCACCAAGGGAAGCCTGGGATGAGCCTCGTAGTCGTGCCTACCGGAACCGCCAATATCGCATCCGTCTTGGCCGGCTTGCGAAGGCTCGGTGCTGATCCGTCGCTCGCCAGCAGTGTCGACGATGTCGACGGGGCCGATCGGGTGGTCATCCCCGGTGTCGGCTCATTCGGGGCAGCCATGGAGACACTCGACCGTGCCGGCCTTCGTGAGGCGGTGAGGGAACGTATCAACGCGGGAAGATCAACACTGGCGGTTTGTGTAGGGATGCAACTCCTCGCCCCGGTCAGTGAGGAGACCGACGGAGCTCCGGGTCTTGGCTTGGTCGGGGAGGCCGTGAAACGCTTTCCGGAGACAGTGAGGGTGCCGCAGCTGGGGTGGAACGAGGTGACGGCCGACCCGAGCTCTCGTTTCCTGACAGACGGTTGGGCCTATTTCGCCAATTCATATCGGTTCGAGTCGGTCGCGCCCGGCTGGACAGCGGCTTTCAGCGATCACGGGGGAGAGTTTGTCGCCGCCATGGAGCGCGGGGAAGTGCTCGCCTGTCAGTTTCACCCCGAGCTCTCCGGGGAATGGGGCAGTCTGGTTCTGGCCAAGTGGTTGGGGAGGGCAGCCTGATGCTGGCCAATCGGGTCGTCCCATGTCTCGACATCGACGACGGTCGGGTCGTCAAGGGGATCAGGTTCCAGGGTCTCCGCGATGCGGGGGACCCCGTGGAGTGCGCCGCCGCTTACGAGGCACAGGGCGCCGATGAGATAGTCCTCCTCGATGTTTCGGCTACACCTCAGGGGAGGGCAAACAACCTCGGCGTGGTGGCAGCAGTGCGAGAAGTCCTCTCCATTCCACTGACGGTGGGTGGCGGGGTCCGTCGCTCCGACGACGCCTCCCGACTTCTCGATGCCGGGGCCGACAAGGTCGGCATCAACACCGCTGCAGTAGACCGTCCCGAGTTGATCACGGAGATGAACCGGCGTTTCGGCGCCCAGTGCACCGTGGTGGCAGTCGACGCGGCCCGGAGCGACGGAGGCTGGGAAGTGGTCGTGCGCAGTGGGAAGGTCAGGACCGGTCTCGACAGCGTCGAGTGGTGTGCCAAAGCGGTCGCTCACGGTGCGGGCGAGATCCTCCTCACCAGCTGGGATCGGGACGGCACAGGCGACGGCTATGACATTGAACTGGTGAGGCAGGTGTGCTCCAAGGTCAACGTGCCGGTCATCGCCTCTGGTGGAGCCAGTGGATACCAGCACATGGTCGCTGCCTACGAGGCTGGGGCGGGGGCGGCCCTCATTGCATCGATCCTGCACGACGGTGTCACGACTGTCGACGCTCTCAAGACGGGTATCGCCGCCGCAGGCGTCAGGGTTCGGCTGTGATAGTCCCCTCGATAGACATCGTGGGTGGGACAACGGTGCAGCTGATCGGTGGTGAGAAGCAGGCCCTGGATGCCGGCAATCCGATCTCCGTCCTCGGGAGGTTCGCCAGGGTCGGCGAAGTCGCCGTCGTCGACATCGACGCAGCCCGCGGAGAAGGCGAGAATTACGACCTGATCGCCGAGATGTGCCGCATCGCCCCGATACGAGTCGGCGGCGGGGTGCGTGACGTCGACCTGGCGAGACGATGGCTCGACGCCGGGGCCACCCAAGTCATCGTCGGTACCGCGGCAAGCGTGGAGATGCTCTCCGGACTGCCATCGGAGAGAGTGTTGGTCGCTCTGGATGCTCGTGACGGCCAGGTCGTCACCCATGGCTGGCGACAAGACACAGGCATCGATTTGATCCAGTCGGTTCGGAGGTTCGCCGGGCTATGTGCCGGGTTCCTCGTCACGTTCGTCGAGCGAGAGGGACGGATGGGAGGCACTGACCTCGAGCTCGCCAGGAGGGTGGTGGAGGCCGCCGGGGAGTCAAAGGTGACCATCGCAGGCGGTGTCACCACTGCAGAGGAGGTGGCTGAACTAGATCGTCTCGGAGCCGACGCCCAGGTAGGGATGGCCCTCTACACAGGTCGTCTCGGGCTTGCGGAGGCCTTCGCGGCGCCGCTTGTGAGCGATCGTCCCGACGGTCTCTGGCCCACGGTGATCGTCGACGAGCACGACGTCGCCCTGGGTCTGGCCTATTCGAGCCTCGAGAGTTTGCAGCAAGCCCTGGAGAGCGGACGGGGCGTCTATCACAGCAGAAAGAGGGGCATTTGGGTGAAGGGTGAGCACTCAGGCGCCACCCAGGAGCTGGTCGAGGTCTCGGTAGACTGCGACAGGGACACGCTTCGGTTTCGGGTTCGCCAGCAGGGCTCGTTCTGCCACCTCGGGACCCGTACCTGCTGGGGCGAGGACCGGGGTCTCGCCAGGCTGGGGCGGAGACTCCGCACCCTGGCCGCGGACCGGCCGGAAGACTCGAATACCGTGCGTCTCCTCGACGACGTGCGCCTCCTCGACACCAAGATCGTTGAAGAGGCGGCCGAGCTGATTGCCAGCGATGCAGACATCGCCCCCGAAGCAGCCGACCTCGTCTATTTCGCTTTGGTAAAAAGCGTTGCTGCCGGTGTGTCAGTCGAGGACATCGAGAGGATCCTCGATCACCGGGAGCGAAGAGTCACACGACGACCCATAGGTGCAAAGGAGGTTGAGTGAGCGGGTTGTTGCGTCGGGTCACCCCGGCAGGACTGAACGGCGCCAGACCTGCTCCGGCCGGAGCCGACGAAGGCAAGGTCGCGGCAGACATCGTCGAGTCAGTTCGCAATGGCGGAGAGGAGGCCCTGCGTGCCCATGCCGAGGATCTCGGCGACATCGACCCCGGGCGTTCGCTGACAGTCGACCGCGACGACCTGCGTACTGCGTTCGAATCTCTCGAGTCGTCGGACCGCGAGCTCCTCGTTCGGGTCCACAAACGGATCGAGACGTTCGCCAGGGCGCAGCGAGAAGGGCTCTCCGATCTGAATATCTCTATCGAAGGGGGACAGGCCGGTCATCGCTGGATCCCGGTCAACTCGGTTGGCGCCTACGCCCCGGGCGGACGGTATCCCCTGCCCTCTTCGGTGTTGATGACGGTGACGCCGGCTCGGGTGGCCGGGGTCACCAGTGTGTGGGTTGCCTCGCCCCGCCCATCCGACCTGACTCTTTCCGCGGCCTGGGTAGCCGGTGCCGACGGTGTTCTCGCCGTTGGCGGCGCCCAAGCCATAGCCGCTCTCGCATTCGGAACAGTGACCCCCAGCTGTGACCTCATCGTGGGACCTGGGAGCAAGTGGGTCACCGCGGCCAAGAAGCACCTTTTTGGCGAAGTCGGGATCGACGGGCTCGCCGGGCCCAGTGAGATCCTTGTCATAGCCGACGAATCCGCCGACGCTGCCGTGGTGGCCGCCGACCTACTCGCCCAGGCCGAACACGACGTTGACGCGATCCCGGTGCTGGTCACTACGTCGTCCGACTTCGCCGACCGTGTCGACGCAGAACTGGCCGCCCAACTCACCGATCTTCCCACGGCCGAGGTCGCCAGGGCCGCGCTGGACAATGGGGTGTGTGTGGTGGTCGAGAGTCTCTCCCGGGCCGCCGGGGTCTCGGACTCTCTCGCCCCGGAGCACCTCGCAATCCACGCCGCCGACCCGAGAGCGGTGGCGATGCAGGTGCGAAATTACGGATCGATATTCGTTGGGCGATCCTCCGCCGAGGCGTTTGCCGACTACGGCGCCGGTCCCAACCACGTCCTACCCACCGGGGGCGGGGCTCGATACAGCGGCGGGCTGTCGGTGCTCACTTTCCTGAAGGCTTCGACGTGGCTGTCGGTGGACCACCCCGAGGACTTGATCGAGGACACCGTGCGTTTGGCGAGGCTGGAGGGTCTGGAGGCACATGCCCGCGCCGCCTTGGGCCGTTCCCGTTAGGTCAGGCGCGAAATGTGCCGGGACGAGGCTGACATCCCGGATCGGCGAACCCCGGTTCCCACGGGAACCTCCCGGCCTCGTCGTCATAGCTGAGCTGGAGGACCGGCACCGAGAATTCGGCCGGTCGCTGATAGAACCGGTTCGCCGAGAACACGATCTCACCCGGGTTGGGCACCTCCTCGGGGATGACCTGGTGAGCCCAGCCGGCTATCTCGACGGGCTGGCCCGGCAGCAGTGGTTTGTCGTCGATCACCCGTGACCCCAGATCGTTGAGAACAAGGAGAGCCGTATCCATGTCGACGCCGAAGATGAGCAATTCGGGGTGGGCCAGACCGAACAGTCCAACCGTGTAAGCGAATGGGGCCTCGTCCCGATTGCCCCCGTCGCAGCCGGGGAAGGAGCAGCACCCGCCCCCGATGTATTCGATCGCCCAGCCATGTCTCCGGATCACAGATGCGATCCTGGCGTCTTCCTGGTCGAGCCAGGCTTCGATGTTGGCACTCATGTCGAGCATCTCCCTCTTATCGTCGCCCTCGATCGCAACGTATCCGCCACCACCGACAGATCCGAGGGGGGTCGCTCCGGTCACTAGGTTGACCCGATGACCGATGTCGCCGCCGCCCGCCGCAGATTCGCCGAGCTGCATGGGTCGGGCACCTTCCTCATGCCTAACGCCTGGGATCTCGGTTCGGCGAGGCTGTTCGCCGACATCGGGTTCGAGGCAATCGCAACCACCAGTTCCGGGTTTGCCGCCACCAAGGGCCGCCTCGACCAGACGCTGAAACTCGACGAGCTCGTGGCCCACGTCACAGATCTGGCATTCGGAGTGGACGTGCCGGTGAGCGTGGACGCCGAGGACGGCTACGCCGACGATCCGGCCGCCCTGGTCGCCACCGTCGAGGCACTGGCGGACGCCGGTGCCGCCGGGATATCGATCGAGGATTACCGACCCGGCATCGGCCTCCTCGACATCACAACCGCTACGGAGCGCGTGGGTGTGTACTCAGAAGCGGCAAGGTCTCGAGGCATCGTCGTCACTGCCCGAGCCGAGAACCATCTCTACGGATTCGACGATCTCGACGACACAATCCAACGTCTCAGGTCATACGCCAGGGCCGGAGCGTCTGTGCTCTACGCCCCAGGGCTGCTCACGATCGAGAGCCTCTCCTCGGTGGTCACTGCCACGAGCAGTGCCGTCAACGCCCTGCTCCTCCCCGGTGGACCCACCGTCGGAGAGATGAGGTCAGCCGGTGTCCGACGTCTCTCCACCGGGGGCGGGCTGGCATGGGTGGCCTATGGTGCGGCGGTACGGGCCGCAAGGGAGCTGTTCGAGGAGGGGACCGAAGGGTTTGCCGCCGGAATGCTCGGTGCCGACGATCGGCGCAGAGTCTTCCAGGGTTAGGCCGGCACGACCTCGACGGGAATCCCGTTGAGGATGGCATTGCCCGACAGGGGATCCATCTCACCTGTCGACAGGATGTTCGAATTCACCCCGGGTCGTGTGGAAGCCACGCCGAGCTCGGTCCCCTTCATGTCGTGACCCCATCCATGGGGCAGGCTGACCACGCCCGCCATCACCGTGTCGGTCACATCGACAGTGGCCACCACAGTGCCCACCGCCGATGACACCTTCGCGTTCTGACCCGACACCACACCGATACGCTCCGCGTCGCCTGGATTCACCTGGAGGGTGCAGCGTTCCCGTCCCTTCACCAGCACGTCGACGTTGTGCATCCACGAGTTGTTCGAACGCATGTCACGACGCCCGACCAGCATCAGGGTCCCGTTGATCTCACGATCCAGTGCCGCCTCGAGACGGGGAACATCAGCGAGGAGCTCCTCACGGGCCAGCTCCACTTTCTCCGACGGGGTGCAGAGATCGTCGGGAAGACGGGGCTGCAGCGGCCCCAGGTCGATCCCATGAGGGCGGTCCGCGAGCATCTGCAAGGTCATGCCCTCCGAAACGGCGCCGTATCCGTCGCCATAGGGCCCGGTTCGGACCAGGAAGTCGAGGAGACGCTCGGGTCCCACCCCACCGGTGGTGGCGGC